>CAYWBK010000332.1:0-7124 GCA_964455745.1 uncultured Armatimonadia bacterium | reverse complement strand
TGCGGCGGGCCACCCCTCCCGTTCCGGGAGGGGAGAGGCAAACGGCGATTCCCGCACAGCAGGGAACTGCTGCTGTTCTCCCCTCTCCGCTGTGCCGCGCTCTGCGCGGCCCGGAGAGGAGCCTACCCGCTGTAGGCGGGTTAGGGTGAGGTCGCCGTTGGCCCGGCAGCGGGGATTTTCGAGGTAGTCGAAGCAGACTTGCGCCGAACGTAGATGTAGCCATAGTTGCGCGTCGTCTCCTTCCAGGCTGATTGTTGCCCCGCCCGGCTGCCCCCCCCCCGGAGCGCAGCCGGGCGTTGTGCTTGTTTGTGAACCGCGCGGGCGGCGTCGCCCGTCGCGTTTACCACTGGTGCGATATGGCCACTGCAACCTGGTTGTCCCAGGTGTCGTTGAACCGGGCGATGCCGGCGTCGATGTTGGTGCCATTGCCGACGTTGTAGCGCACCGCGATGTCCCGCCACGGCCTCGACTCATCCTGCCCGTAGTATTCCGCGCCCACGATCAGCTTCGGGGAGACCTGGAAGCCCAGGAATCCGCCGAGCAGCCAGTCGCGTTCGTCGGTTCTGCCCAGCAGGCCCGACCATGCGGCGTTGGTGTTGCGCACGTCCACGCTGGCGATGATCGGCGTGCTCGTCTGGAAGACTTTCGTGGCGACGAGGTAGAAGTCGTCGGTGCTGTCGCCGCCGTGAGTGCTGCGGGCGATCGCGCCGACCGCGACCTGCGGCCACTGATCCTTGAACGGAAGGGCAATCCACTTGGCGTGGAGGATGTCGGTGCTGAACGTTGACGGGGCCCCTGCGGACAAACTCGCCCGCGTGTAGCCCACTTCGATGTCCTTGTTGAGACCGTACACGTATCCGAACGTCGTCAACGACCCGATCGGCTCGAGGTCCAGGAAATGGGCTGAGACCTCTTGCTTGCCGTCGCCGATGGTCAGAGCCAGCGGGTTTAGGAATACTCCGGTCGGGCCTTCCCACGTGGCCTGAGACCAGGCCGGGAGGCTGATCGCGACGAGTGCTGCCAAAGCCAACAGAAACGCTACTGTCTTGTTCACTTGGAACCCTCCGTGTCGAGGCGCGAGCGTACCCGCAAACGCGCCACGTGCATTGTGGTGTGTGCTCGGATGCAACTCAGACGTACGCCTGGGTGTGGCGGCCCTTGTGACAGACAGCAGCGCTGTCGATCTGGCCGTGGTCTTTACTGGGGCGGGGTGTGTCGGGGCAGTGGGGGGGATGGCCTGTGATGCGGCGAAATGTCAGCCAACTCCCGCCCTCTGCCCGAACATACACCCCTCGGGCATGTACCATAACGGTCGCATGAGGATGACCTCCCTTGTCCTGATGGCTACGCCGTCGCCATCGACTTATGCACGAACGCCGTTTCTACCGCGCTGAGAGCGCGCTGCAGATCATCGACCAAATCGCTGATGTCCTCGATACCGACGGACAGCCGGATCGTGCCATCTGTGATCCCCCGTCTCTCCCGGTCGGCCTTGGGGATCGAGCCGTGAGTCATCTCAGCCGGGTAGCACACCAGCGACTCGATACCCCCCAGGCTTTCAGCGAATGAGAACACCTTGAGACTTCTTACGAAAACGTCCGCCGCCGGCCTACCCCCCGCAAGCCGCAAGGTGACCATGCCCCCGAAGCCCTTCATCTGCCGGCGCGCCAGCTCGTGTTGCGGATGAGATGGTAAGCCCGGGTAAAGGATCGCCTCCACCTGCGGTGATTCGACGAGAACCTCGGCGATGCGTCGGGCGTTGGCCTCGTGTTCCCGCATCCGCACGGCGAGCGTCTTGACCCCGCGCAGGACCAGCCAGGCATCCAGTGGGCCGGGAACCGCCCCGACTGCGTTCTGATGGAACCTCAGAGCCCGGTTGATGCGGGTGTCGTTGGTCACCACCGCGCCGCCGATGACGTCGGAATGACCGCCCAGGTACTTGGTCGTGCTGTGCACCACGACATCCGCCCCGAGGGCCAGCGGTTGCTGCAAGTACGGCGTGGCGAATGTGTTATCGACCGCCAGGACCAGCGCGCTGGATTTGCACACCTGCGCTACGCCCGCAATGTCGACCAACGCGAGCAGCGGATTGGTGGGGCTTTCGATCCAGACCAGCCTCGTCGCGGGTCGCAGCGCCCTGGTGAAGTTCGCGGGGTCTCGCCCGTCCACGTAAGTGACGGTGATCTCCAGGGGCGCGTAGACCTTCTCGAAAAGCCTGTAGGTGCCGCCGTACAGATCGTCCACCGCAACAACATGGTCGCCCGGCCTCAGGAGGGACAACACCGCGTTCGTCGCCGCCAGGCCCGAGGCGAATGCCGTGCCGTACTCCGCGCCTTCGAGAGACGCCAGGCAGGCCTCCAGGGCGGTTCGGGTCGGGTTGCCGGTGCGCGAGTACTCATAGCCGCGGTGCTCGCCGATCCCGAGTTGGGTGTAGGTGGAGGTCTGGTAGATGGGGCCGATTGTGGCCCCGGTCGCCGGATCCGCCTCCTGTCCCACATGGATTGCCCTGGTTGCGAACTCCATCTCAGTTCTCCGACTGCTTCCGTCGTCCGGCCCAGAAGCGGACGAGGTCGATGCGCGAGAGGAACCCGTAAGGCTGCCCGTCCCGGGTGACTACGACTCCGCCGTGTCCGGCCAGCAGGAGACGGTAAGGCTCCAGGATGCTCGTCGTCTCATTGATCTGCGGTAGGGGCCTGCCCATGACCGCCGCGACCGGGGTGCGGACCAGATCAGCGCCGTCGTGCAGCAACTTGGCCAGTGCGACCTCATCCAGGCTGCCGACAACTCGGTCGCCGTCGACGACGGGAACTTGCGAGATTCCGTGCAGCTCCAGAAGCTTCACCGCCGCCTCCGCGCTCTCGTAGGCGCCAACGGAGATCAGCGACGCGAGGGGCTTGCTCTGAAGCGCGTCCTGGGCTGTGGCGCTCTCGGGGGCGAAGTCCAGAAAGTTTTGTTCCGCCATCCAGTTGTCAGAAAAGATCTTGCCCAGGTAGTTGCGCCCCGTGTCCGGGAGCAACGCGATCACAACCTTGCCAGGCTCCAGACGCCGCACATATTTCACCGCCGCGGCAACCGCCGTCCCCGCCGATCCCCCGACCAACAGCCCCTCCTCCCGCGCCAGCCGCCGCGCCATCTGGAACGATTCTGCGTCACTGACCCGCACCATCTCGTCCACGACCTGGCGGTTGAAGGTCGAAGGGATGAAGTCCTCGCCGATCCCCTCCACGCTGTACGCCTTCGGCGCGCCGCCGGACAGCACCGATCCCTCCGGGTCCGCCCCGATCACCTGGATGGCCGGGTTTCGGTCCTTGAGATACCGCCCGGTTCCCGAGATGGTGCCTCCGGTGCCCATCCCCGCCACAAAGACATCCACCTTGCCGTCGGTATCCGCCCAGATCTCCGGCCCGGTCGATAGATAGTGCGCCTCCGGGTTCTTGGGGTTGCCGAACTGATTGGGGCGGAACGCGCCCGGCAACTCGCGCGCCAACCGCTCCGCCACGCCGTTGTAGCTCTCCGGCGAGTCCGGGGCGACGGAGGTGGGGGTGATGACCACCTCCGCACCGTATGCCCGGAGCAGGTTGATCTTGTCGTCACTCATCTTGTCGGGCATGACGAAGATGCAGTGGTACCCCTTGCATGCCGCCGCCAGGGCCAGCCCGACCCCCGTGTTCCCCGCAGTTGCCTCGATGATTGTACCCCCGGGCGTCAGAAGCCCCCGCCGCTCCGCATCCTCGATCATCGCCAGCCCGACCCTGTCCTTGACGCTGCCGCCGGGGTTGAGGTATTCCACCTTCGCCAACAACGTGAGGGGCAGCCCGGCTCCTATCTTGGACAGCCGCACAAGCGGCGTCTTGCCTATGGTGTCAAGGATCGTGTCGTAAATGCGCATCGGAATCTTCCTCGGTCCCGCACGTGCCCTATCGAGCCCCCGTCGGCCCATTTAGGCGTCAAGATCAGCGTCGTTCCCCCTCCCTAAGCGCCCGCAGGGCGCGAGGGAGGGGTGCCCCCGCGAAGCGGGCGGGGCAGGCAATCCCCGTCGTCCACCCCGGCTAGTCCAGCCGCTTGATCGCGGCGGGGTCATACGCGAAAAGCTCGGTGGATAGATAGCGTTCTCCGGTGTCCGGCAAGATGACGACGACCAGCTTCCCCTCGTTCTCCGGCCTTGCCGCCACCTGCAGCCCGGCCCACAGAGCCGCTCCCGAGGAGACACCTGCCAGGATGCCCTCCTCCTTGGCCAGCCGGCGAGCCGTCGCGACTGCATCGGGGGTCTGCACCTGGATGATCTCGTCGATGACCTCGGCGTTGTACACCTTGGGCACGAACCCGGCGCCGATCCCCTGGATCTTGTGCGGACCGGGCGCGCCGCCCGACAATACCGGCGAGTCGGCAGGCTCCACGGCAATTGCCTTGAACGATGGTCTCCGCTGCTTGATGACCTCGGCCACGCCCGTGATCGTTCCGCCGGTCCCCACGCCGCCGACGATGAAGTCGGCCTTGCCGTCGGTGTCATGCCAGATTTCGTTGGCGGTCGTCAGCCGGTGGATCGCCGGGTTCGCGGCGTTCTCGAACTGCTGCAGCAAGAGGTACCGAGAGTCGGAGTCCGCGAGTTGAGTCGCCCGCCCGACCGCGCCCTTCATCCCCTCGGCCGCCGGGGTGAGCAGCAACTCCGCGCCGAGGGCGATCAGCAGCTTGCGGCGCTCTTCGGACATCGTCTCGGGCATCGTCAGCACCAGCTTGTAGCCACGCGATGCCGCCACGAACGCAAGCCCGATTCCCGTGTTACCCGATGTCGGTTCTATAAGGACGGTATCCGGCTTGATCTGACCCGAGCGCTCCGCGGCCTCGATCATGGCTAGACCGATGCGGTCCTTGACGCTGGACAGAGGGTTGAAGGACTCGAGCTTCACAGCGACTTGGCCCGGTAGGTCCCCCGCGAGCTTGTCGACCTTGACCAGAGGGGTATGCCCGATGAGCACTGTCACGTCGGAGGCGATGTTCACCGCGATCACTTCCTGTCTGTTGGCAGGCCGGGTAAGCGAATGCTCCCAGCCTGATATTACGCTATGCCAATCAATTTAGTAGAGATTGGGGCAAAAAGAAAAGTCAACGACCGCAACCGCTAGATGGCGTAGGTGAGCGCATCAACCTGCATACACCGCTGCTCTTCTTCGTCCAGGAGGTCCTGGAAGCTGGTCGCGTCATACACCGCCGCGAGCGCGTCCCCCGCCTTCCGCCACATCGACTGGAACACGCAGTCCCCGTACAGAGGGCAGTTTTCCGTAGGATCGCTGCTCACGCACCCCGTCGGGGCCAGGGGGCCTTCGGTGAACCGCATCATCTCGCCGACCGTCAGTTGCATTGGTTCGCGCGCCAGCATGTACCCGCCCTGCGCCCCCCGCACCGACCGCACAAACCCCGCCTGCTTCAGTTGGTTGAGTATCGCCTCCAGGAAGCGCACCGGGATTGCCTGCCGCTCGGCGATGTCCCCGATCCGCGTGGGCCCCTCGCCATACCGCTTGGCAAGCTCGAAGAGAGCCCGCAGCGCATACCTGGATTTTTGGGATACCTGCATCATTCTGCGTAATCTCTACTTTGTGTGTCGGGATTGTAGTGAATGAATGCCCCCGTGTCAAGGGGGTTTCCGAAAAAAGTGCAGCATCACGGCAGCGGATCGCCTCTCCAGGCGGCAAGAGCTGCTGGCGTGAGTCTGGAGGGGGCGGAACCTCGGGGAAAAGGCCGCTGGTGTGGCGCGCTCGGCTACTTGGGGGTGTCACTGTCGGGTGTAGATGGGGACGCTGTCGTAGGCGCCTGCCGGGTGGGAGGGTTGTGCATCGTCGTCATCCCATGAAGAGCCGGGGCTAATAGCGGGCCATGAACTCCTCTTCCGTCACACCTACACCATCCAGTATTCCCCGCAGGAGTTGCCGCTTGATGCGTGAATGCCGGGGGATAGACATGATTCGGTTGGGATCGTCGAGGGCCTTGTAGATGGAATGCCTTTGTCCCTCACGCTCGAGGACAAACCCCAGCCGCTTGATGGCACTCAGGACCTTCTGCCGCGGGAGGTCGGATGGCAACCGCTCAGGCTGCTTGGGCATCAGTGGCCAGATCTCCCCGTGCGATCAGGTACTCACGGATGGCGTCGGCCACCATCTCTCGCAGTTCATCCAAGGAACCCCCTTGGGAGCCACAGCCCGGAAGCTCCTTCACAAGGCCAACCCACCAACCGTCTTCGGGGTCCTGCTCCATTATGATGGTGTACTCGCGGCCGGCGGCGACGATTTTCTCGGCGCGAGGAGAGGTCGCTGCATTGATAGTTTCCCGAGTTGACTGTACCCATGCCGCAATCGGCACCGACCATACGAGCTGCTGCCTCAGGGTATCCAATACCTTGTCGGGTTCATCCGTGAGCAGGAAGACGGTCTCACCGTCTGTCACGAGCGAAAGCTCCGCCAGAGGAGCATCCAGGTGTGGGAACCTCTGCCGCAGAAAATCCAGGCATTTGCGAATGCGCTGCAAGCTCAGACCGAGGGCGCGGAGTCGCGATACCACCAGGAGTTGCACCAAGTCGCGAAACGAGTAAAGGCGCTTGCTGCCTCGCCCTGCTGCAGGACGCACCGAGGGCTTGATCAATCCGGTGCGATCCCAATAGTGAAGAGCAGAAACAGGCAACCCGAAGGTGGCGCCGATAAAACGCGAACCGTAACCGTTCATTCCCGGTCACCCGTGCTGTTGATATAGTAATGTCAGTGATAGTGTCAACTTAATCATTATTGAAGCACAGTCTGCATTTTGCGTCAATACATGATTCCCCGTCAGGGTCCGCCCGCCGATTGTAGGTTGACCTGCCGCAAGCGTGGCGGCGGGGAACAGCGAGAGGAACAGGATTGATAGGATTTTGAGGATTACGGCATGGCGGATAGTCCCGTAGCAGCATAGCCCCGACGGTCTGTCGTTTGGTCGTTGAATACGGCCTGATTCCCGCCGATTACCTACCATCACATTACTATGCCGCTTTGACAACCGGCAGACGAAGCGCTTGAGATCTTGTCGGAGGCTGACCGTATCGCAAGATGAAAGGCGAACGGCATTGAACCACGGAGACACAGAGGGCACAGAGAACG
>CAYWBK010000331.1:4338-7130 GCA_964455745.1 uncultured Armatimonadia bacterium | reverse complement strand
GACACAGAGAACGGCAACGTCCCTTAACGCCTATCGTGGGGCAGGCCGGCCGTTTTCCAGCCGTTCTCTGTGCCCTCTGTGTCTCTGTGGTTCAACGCCGTTCGCCTTTCATCTTGACGGTCAGCCTCAGACAAGATTCCAGGCGCTTCGTCTGCCGGTTGGAAAAGCGGCGCGGCACTGGTACGTGATCGGCGGTAGTCAGGCCTCATTCAACGGCCAAACGACAGGCCGTCGGGGCTATGCTGCTACGGAACGATCCCCCAAGTCCCATCCATCCTGTGTCCTGCTCCGTTCCCTGATGCCATGCTTGCGGCAGTCCTACCTACAATCAGCAGGCGGACACGGACACCTTCCTACCCCTGCCGCGCTGTGCGCGGCCAGCGCGCTGTGCGCGCTGCCCGTCCCTTGTAGCGAGGGGACACGGAAACGGCGATTCACCCACGCCAGCCCGCACCCCTACCCCACCTCTCGGCTCCCCAGCCGGGCCGCCGCCCACACTCCGAAGCGACCCCCGACCAGACTGTGCACCTGCTGCGCGATCCGGTAGTCCGAGGCGTGTGCCGCTGGAAGTTCGGGGGCGCAAAGCGATCTGCCCATCGCGTCCACCGGGGCCTCGATCCGCACTTGCCTCGGCGCGATGGCTGCGGCGAGGTCCGGCAGGTCGTATTCCCCTATAACTCCATGCAGCGTATCGGCCCCGTGCGGCAGCACATAGAGCTTCGTTTGAGTTGCGAGTCTGTAACTCCACAAACTGCGCTGCACGGTCACACTGGCGAACCGCTCGCAAATGGCCGCCGCGTGGAGAGCAACAACCCCGCACCTCCCGGACCCGATCAACTCCACCCGATCATCCGCCCCCTGCCGCTGCCGTCCGCCGTTCCCCCCCTCCCTCCGAGGGAGGAGGGCAAGGGGTGAGATGCCGTTCTCCCCCCTCCCTACAAGGGAGGGGGAGTGGCCGCCGCAGGCGGCCGAGGGGGTAGGAAGCCGTCCGCCGTTCTCCCCTCTCCTGGACGCGCACAGCGCGGTCAGGAGAGGGGCCGGGGGTGAGGCGCCGTTCGCCGCCGCCACCAGATCCGCAACCCTCTGCCCCAGCAGCGGCTTGCCGATGATTCGGCAGTGGTAGTCGGCATACGCCTCGCCGCCCAGCAGCCGACGCATCGCCTCGTCGGCATCCCGGAAGGCATCGAGCTGTGGGTCTGCGCTCTCCCCCATCCCCCGGACATCGACCGCGAGGATGACCACCGACTCCTCGGCGCACAACGCCGCGAGGGGACTGAGCAGATGCGTCGCGGTGGCCGCTCCCTCGTCGCCCGCGTACACAATCGGCCGTCTATTCGCCGATGTCTGCGCGGGAATCAGCGCGTATGCCGGAATCTCCAGGCCTTCGCCGACGCCGATCGCAAGCCGCAGCCGCCGGTAAGTCCCGCGATCCTCCTCGCCCAGCACCCGAAAGTCGGCCTGCTCTGGCGGCTCGTAGGCCGTGAGGCGCTTTGCAGCCTCGATGATTCGCCCCTGATACGCGCGGGCTGAGGCGGCATCCGCAAGCAGCGGCTCCGGCGGGATGATCTCAAGCGCCCGCCGGGCGTTCAGCGAGAAGACCGTCTCCCCGCGCAATGATGTTGCGAGCTGCCCCGTCGGCGTGCAGTACAGCGCCTCGTCAGGCCGGACGAACTGCTCTGGGTTGGGGATCGGTGCACTCTCAACGCCGAACCAGCGGTCGAACCACGCGTAGACGGAGTTGCGCGCCTCGGCGGAAAAGCCATGCTCGCCGGGGAGGACCGCCAGCGATGCGCGCTCCAGTATCCCCAGCGTCTCGTACAGCGCCGCTGTCGCCGCCGCCGATTCTCGCGCGCCTGCCAGCGGGAAGAAGTCCTGCTCGGCGGCCTGAACCTGGATGGCTCGTGGCGCGGCCATCATGCCGTATTCGTGGTGGTCGAGACCGGCGAGGACCTGGGCTTCGAGATTCTGCTCGCCGTCGGCGATCATGAGGGTCTGCTCGCGGGCCTGTAGCGTGGTGACGTAGCAGACCGGCGCAGCCACCTGGATGCGCTCGTCGAGCGCGGCCACATACGAGGTGTTCGTGCCCCCGCCGGAGCAGCCCGTGCAGCCGATGCGCGCCGGGTCGACCTCCTCGCGCGTCAGCAGGTAGTCGATGGCGCGAATGCTATCCCAGACCATGTACTGCGCGACGTTCATCCCCGTCAGCCTGCAAAGATTGTCCGCCTGGCAGTGCTCGGGACAACTGTGCCCGATGGCCGAGCGCCCCTCCACCGGGTCCCAGTACTGCTTCCGCTCGCCCTGGCCGAGGGGGTCGTAGATGAGCGCGACATACCCTTTCAGTGCGAACCCGATGCACGCCGCCTGATACATCGCGTAGGCCTTGCCGTTTTCACTATGCCCGCACGGCACCAAAACACCGGGTACAGCGGCCCGCATCTCATCAGGCCGATATAGATTCGCGGTGACATAGAAGCCCGGCCGACTCTCGAAGACGATCTTCTCGATGACGAAGCCCGGGCTTTCCAGCACCCCCACGACCTTGGCATTCAGCGGCGTGCGGTCAGGGAACGCCCCGAGAGCCTGCACAAACGCGGCCCGAAGCTCACCCCGCCGCTGCCACCAGTCCTCAGCCGTCCGCACAGCCGAGCGCAATTCCCGATTCCGCGCAAAAAGCCTCGCCGCAAGCCCGTCGAGATAAGGCCAAAGCAATGAACCAAACTCGGGCGCGACCGTAGCATCGGTGCTCATATCACCCGTCCCGGATCAAATGACACGCAGGGGAGAGCTGCCGT
>CAYWBK010000331.1:0-4238 GCA_964455745.1 uncultured Armatimonadia bacterium | reverse complement strand
TGCTCCGCCACCGGCATCGACGAGAACACGTCGATGTCCAGCGGGTCGGGACCGCGCCGCTCCAGCCGGTAGTGGCCTGCGGCGGCGATCATCGCGGCATTGTCGGTGCACAATGACAGAGGGGGATAGTGCGTCGGCAGGTTGAGCTTGCGCCCGGCTTCGGCGATCTTCGCCCGCAGGCGGGAATTTGCGGCCACCCCGCCGGCGAGGAGCATCTGCCTGGCGCGATAGCGCTTCGCCGCCGCGGTCGTGTTGCGGACGAGGGTATCGACCACAGCCTCCTGGTAGCTGGCTGCGAAGTCGGCGAGGCCTTTCTCATCGCGCGGGGGGCCCTGCGCCTCGATCTGCCGCACGAGGGCGGTCTTGAGGCCGCTGAAGCTGAAGTCGAAGCTCCCGGAGATCGTGGGCCGGGGGAAAGCGATTGCGCTCGGGTTGCCGGCCTTCGCGGTGGCGTCGAGCGCCGGGCCTCCGGGGTAGGGCAGTCCGAGCACGCGGGCTCCTTTGTCGAGGGCTTCGCCGGCGGCATCATCGCGCGTCCAGCCGAGGATCTTGTATTCGCCAAAGTCTGTCATCAGCAGGATGTCGCTGTGTCCGCCGGAGGCCACGAGGCAGACCAGCGGAAACTGGGGCTCGATAGGCTCGGTGTCGCGCCACTGGAGGAAGTTCGCGAGGAGATGGCCCTCCAGGTGGTTGATCCCGGCCAGCGGCAGCCCGCCCGCGAGGGCATATCCTTTGGCGGCGCTGACGCCGACGAGCAGCGACCCAACGAGGCCGGGACCGTGCGTGACGGCGATGCCGTCGATGTTGTCCCAGCCGGCGTCGGCTTCCCGGAGCGCCTCATCGACGACAGCGGTGATCGCCTCGGCGTGTTTGCGCGACGCAATCTCCGGCACGATGCCGCCGAACCGCGCGTGGACGGCCTCCTGGCTGGCGACAACCGACGATAACACCTCGCGACCGCCGCGGATTACTGCCGCCGCGGTCTCGTCGCACGAGGTTTCAATGCCCAGGATGACTCGCTCAGACATCGACCACCAGTTCCTCGGCGTGCCGGCGGTGCCAGTCCCGCCGCAGGTTGCGCAGGCGCAGTTGCCCCTCCGGCGTGCCCAGATCGCGCATCACGACCTCCACAGCATCTTCGCGCGTGTCGGTGTAGTACCCCTTACGAATGCGCGTCGGGGTAAAGCCGTACTTGTCATACAAACGCGCGGCAGGCAAATTGCTGATCCGGTATTCAAGCGTCGCAAACGTGCCGCCGTGGCGCACGGCGTAGTCGAGCAGCGTCAGGAGTAGCGCCTCGCCGAAACCTCGTTCCCGGTACTGCCGCGCGACGGCGACGGTGCCGATGTGCGCTTCGCCGACGAAGAACCACATGCCGATATAGCCGATGACATGTGCCGCCGCGCCCTGTGCCTGCAATTCGGCGACGAAGTACGTTCCACGGGCGACGCCGGCGAGTTCGTCGCGCAGGTCTTCGACCGGCCAGGGGGTCGTGAAGCTCTGGCATTCGATCTCGACGATGGCCGCGAGATCGCTCATCTGCGCGCGGCGGATGCGCAACACGGCGGCGCCGTCCCCGGTGCGCTCGCGGGGTTCCTCTATCATCGGGTCGCCCCCCCGGTCGAGGCGAGAGCGCGTTCGGCCTGCGAGGGCATGACGTACTGCGGAGCCAGAGAGAATGCGGCGGTCGGGTCGGCGCTGCCGATCCGCGTCGCCGCGATGCGTGCGAGACTTGCGCCTGTGGGGTGGTGATACTCGTCGGCTGCGAGGGCGATTCCCTGCAGTTCGGTCCGCAGCCGCTCGGAATGGCGGGCCGCTCCGTCGCCGACCACGATCTCCGCCCCGAAGCCTCGCAGCCGCTCGATTGCCTCCGCCAGCGAGGCCCCCGCCGTCGGCCCCTCGGGCTTTCCGGCAACGAGCAGTGACAGGTACACCTCATCCGCCCGCGCGTGCTGGACCACGGCCACCCGCGTCCCGGCATCGGCGGGCAACCCCGCGGCGATGACCTCCGGCGACGGCACGCCCATCAACGGCAGCGCCAGCCGGTGCGCGACCGCCTTGGCCAACGCCAGACCGACGCGCAGGCTTGTGAACGACCCCGGTCCCAGCGACACCGCAAGCCCCGTCAGCCCGGCGTCGAGGAGCCGTTCGCAGCCGAGAAGAGCCTGCAATCGCCCCGGAAGCTGCTGGCACAGGGTCATGCCGGCAAGGAAGCTGTCCTCGCGCACGGCGATGCCATCATCGAAGAGGGCAAGGCCGGCGATGGCGCTGGATGTCTCAATGGCGAGCAATCGCATGGTAATTCCGTGCATACGACGGCGATTCTTAGTGGCGAATCGCTGATTCCTCTATATGTCAGCGTGTCGCAAGCGCTCCAACAGTGTCTGCGCGCGTACTCCTCTAGCAAGGAAAGCGGCCCTCCGGCCGCCCTCCGTGTGCTCCAGATGCACTTCCAGTCGCTCCGCCGGCAACGCGCCTTCGACGTTCTCAGCCCACTCCACTGCGATGACCGCCTGATCGAGCCAGTCCGCAAGCCCAATGTCTTCGAGGTCGGCCCCCCGGCACAGGCGGTAGGCGTCGACGTGGCACAGCACGGGAGCGCTGCGGTAGACCCGCATGATGATGAACGTCGGGCTGGTCACCGGGTCGGTGACGCCCAGCCCCTGCGCAAGCCCTTGGACGAAGCAGGTCTTCCCCGCGCCGAGGGGGCCGTAAAGGGCGATGAAATCCCCGGCCTGCAGCGCCTCGCCCAGCATCCGTGCCAGCCGTCGGGTGTCGTCGGGCGAATTGAGGTCGATGGCGAGTGTTCCGTCAGACATGACATTGACAGGGCGTCAACTGCACCCCTATGATTCCGGCAGCCCTGTTGAGGAGAAGCGCATGATTGAGATCGACGGCTCATACGGCGAAGGCGGTGGGCAGGTTCTGCGCACAAGCCTGTCCCTCGCTGCGCTGCTGGGTGAGCCGGTTGTCATTTGCAGCATCCGGGCCGGCAGGCCGAAGCCGGGCCTTGCAGCGCAGCATGTCACCTGCGTTCGCGCCGTCGCGGCCATCTGCAATGCCGAGGTCGACGGCGACGAGGTCGGCAGCGGCGCCGTTACGATATACCCCGGAGCGGTCAGGCCCGGCGAGTACCGCTTCGATGTCGGCGATGTGAAGGCCAGCGCAGGGTCGGCCTGCCTGATCCTGCAGACGATCCTCCCGCCGCTACTCTACGCCGGCGGGCCGAGCCGGGTGCGAATCGTCGGCGGGACGCATGTGCCCTGGAGCCCGACGGCAGACTATATCACTTACACGTTCCTCCCTGCAATAAGAGCGCTCGGGGCGCAGGCCCAGATGCACGCGCTGCGGGGAGGCTGGTACCCGCGCGGCGGTGGGGAGATCGAGGCGCAAATCGAGCCGCTGGCCGGGGCGCTGCAGCCGTGCGACTTCACGCGCCGCGGCGAAACGCGCAAGATCACTCTCGTCAGCACGGTGTCCGAGGGCCTGCCCGAGCACATCCTGCCACGGCAGATCAGGGGCCTGCGGGAGGCCGTCGGGGCAGGCGGACAGAGGGCCGGAGAGATCAGCCGGCGCATCGAAGGCGGACCGGGGACCGCGGCGCTGGTTGCGGCGGAATTCGAGGGCGGCTTCGCGGGGTACTCGGCGCTGGGCGAACGAGGCAAGCCGGCGGAAAAGGTCGGAGCCGAGGCGGGCGGCGCATTCGCCGAGTTCAGGGGCACGGCAGCGTGCGTCGACGAGCACCTCGCCGACCAGATCGCGCTGTACATGGCGCTCGCCGCAGGGCGGTCGAAGGTTCTCGCGACCGAGGTCACGATGCACCTGCATACGAATATGTGGGTTATCAGCCGATTCCTGGGGGCGCGATTTGAGGTGACAGAAACGAGCGGAGGAGTGCTGGTTGAGGTGGCGGGAGCCGGGGCATAACTTCCGCGCGGGGCGGGCGTTTCGCCCACGATGCCGTTCTGCAGCAACGGCGAACGGCCCTACCCCGTCCCGCCTCGGCAGCCTTTTTGGGGCTGTAGTTGATTAGACGGGCGGCGTGAGACCGGGGTGTGTTGCGGCGCACAGTGCGCTAACACGTCTTCGTCCGAACCCGTTATTTGTCTAGTCAAGAGGCAATTGCAAAAGTCTGTAGGAGCACTCTCCGCGCCGGGCTGCGCCCGGCAATGCGACCGGACCCCATAGTGTGCTAAAATAACGTCTATAGAGACGAAAACATGTCGTTATCGCGGCGT
>CAYWBK010000330.1:0-7147 GCA_964455745.1 uncultured Armatimonadia bacterium | reverse complement strand
GGGGGGTGAGGTGCCGTTCGCCGCCGCCCCACCCCTCCCGTGCCGGGAGGGGGACGACGAACGGCCGGGGCTGCCCGCCGTGCTCTCCCCTCTCCGCTTGCGGAGAGGGGGCCGGGGGGTGAGGTGCCGTTCGCCACCGCCCCACCCCTCCCGTGCCGGGAGGGGGACAACCAACGGCAGGGGCCGCCTGCCGTGCTCCCCCTCTCCGCTTGCGGAGAGGGGGCCGGGGGGTGAGGTGCCGTTCGCCGCCGCCCCACCCCTCCCGTGCCGGGAGGGGGACAACCAACGGCAGGGGCCGCCTGCCGTGCTCCCCCTCTCCGCTTGCGGAGAGGGGGCCGGGGGGTGAGGTGCCGTTCACTCGCCCGCCTTGGTCTCGGGCGGCTCGATACCGGCGCCATTTCCGCGGAGTTCGAGATACATCCTGCGCAGCTCCTGGCGCAGCTTGAGGCGAATGTCCGCGTAGATGAGGACCGGAATCGTGGCGATGAGGTAGATGGCTGTCTTGACGAAAGCGGCAATCCAGGAACGTTGGTCCCATCCAGGCACCGCGGCGCCCCAGATTCCGACAGCGTATACGACGGCAACCGCCCAGGCAGTCGGGGCATAGAAGACGGTCAGTTCGGCGAGACGCTTGCGAGCGGACGAGTAAAGGCTCTTCATAACCGAGCACAATGCCAGCACCCCGGCCACCAAGTACCCTGAGGCGGCACAGTATGCAAACAGCTCGAGCGGCGGGTGTTCATATCGTCTCACGACCATGAGGGACAGGCCCGCGATGAGGGCGGCGCCGGCCCCGCGGAACATTGTGACCAGGCCCTCCCTGTCGGTCGCCACAAGAAGCGTGTTCGCCGCGATGGGGAGAGCCAGAAGGCACACGCTCATCGACAGCACCTGCGTGGCCGCGATGGCCTCGGAGAAGCGGGGCACCAGGGCGCTGATCACTGGAGGCAGCAGAAAGTAGGCGGCGCCGCAGACCGCAGGCATGAGGGTCGCGACGGCCACGGTCGGGAGCACCACATTCTTGCGCGTCTGCTCACCCATGCCGTTGCGAGCATGACAGTCGAGAAGCCGAGGCCAGATGACGAACTGAGCGGCCTGAGCCACCGCATAGAGACAACCCGCGGCCTGTGTCGCGGCGCCGTACAGCCCCAGGCCATACACCTTGTAATACTTGACGATGATGATCCCCTCGACCGATCTGAGTAGCACGTCGGAGAGAGTCATCAGCGCGATCCATACCCCGATGACGATGAGCCGCCAGACAATGTCCCATCGCAGGCGCAGTTTCACCCGCCAGCGCGCGGCAAAATGATAGTAGACCATCAGCGCCAGATATGCGACCACCCAGCCGACCATCGCACCGATGATCCCGCCGCGCCATGCGCCGAGGACCATCCCCGCGAACTGTGCGGCGCTGAAAACGATGCGAGCCTTCGCGAGGATCCGAAAACTCCCAAACGCCCGCAAAACCACCTGATACAGACCGTCCGCCTGCTGCCCGAGAAGCAGCACGCCGCCCAGCGCGACCGATACCGCGGTGGCGGTTTGCAGGTCGCGATCGAGGGCCGCCCATGCGAGGATGGCGAGCGCGGCGATGGTGGTGGTGAGGAGGATGAATGTGAAGGAGATGTCTTCGACGGCGTCGGCGGCTTCACTGTCGTCGGTCGCGATGGCCTGAGGGAGGCGCTTGCTGATGCCGTGACGGACGCCGAGGTGGACGTTGTCGAGGTAGCTGGTAAGCAGGTTCACGCCGCGCTGGATGCCGCGACCGGTAGGCCCGAGGAGCCGCATGAGCAGCACGCCGCGCACCATGTCCAGCAGCATCGCGGAATACGAGCTGCCGATCATGACCACAACTGCCGTAGCCAGGCGCATGGCCAGCTTCGGTGTGCGTTGGTCGTGCCGGGTTGTCTGGCTCAAGTCAACTGCCTCGGCGGTCCCGCCAGCGAGATGAGTGTGCGCAAGGCGAGCGGCGTGTCGGGCTCCGGATGGCTGGCGGACCGGCCGAGGCTCACAGTCAGGTGCAGCAGCGACTTCCCGTCGCCTCCCCACCAACGCCTCCGTCGCGGTCGGATGGCGCCAAGGGCCACAGGCTACTCCGGAAGCTGGTAGTTGGGCGCTTCTTCAGTGATGATAACGTCGTGCGGATGGCTCTCCCGCAGGCCCGAGGGGCTGATGCGGTAGAAGCTGGTCTTCGTGCGGAGGAACTCGATGTCCGGCGCTCCGCAATAACCCATCCCGGCCCGCAGGCCGCCGACGAGCTGGTTCACGACGACCGAAAGCGGGCCTTTATAAGCTACGCGGCCCTCGATCCCCTCGGGGACAAGCTTCTCAACCTCCACGTCTTCCTGAGCGTAACGGTCGCGGTTTGTGGCGCGGGCGCTCATTGCCCCCAACGAGCCCATCCCACGATATTCCTTGTAGGTTCGGCCACGGTAGAGCACCGTCTGGCCCGGACTTTCTTCGGTACCGGCGAAAAGCCCCCCGATCATCACACAGTGCGCCCCTGCAGCGATCGCCTTCGTGACGTCGCCCGAGTACTTGATCCCGCCATCGGCGATGACCGGGATGCCATGCTCATTGGCGACCGCGGCGCAATCCGCCACCGCGGTGACCTGAGGAACGCCCGCCCCGGAAACCACGCGTGTGGTGCAGATGGAACCAGGCCCAAGGCCCACTTTCACAGCATCCGCTCCGGCGTCGATCATCGCCCGCGCCCCGTCCGCAGTGCCCACATTTCCACCGATGATGTCGGTGTCGGGATACCGGGCCTTGAGCCTCGCCACAGTACCCAGGACATTTCGGGAGTGCCCGTGAGCTGTGTCGACCACCAGCGCATCCACGCCGCGCTCCACGAGCGCCGCAGCCCGCTCGTCAGTGTCGCTCGCCGTTCCGACGGCGGCGGCGACACGCAACCGGCCCAGGCCATCCTTACAAGCGCTAGGGTACTTCCGAAGCTTCTCAATGTCCTTGATCGTGATGAGGCCGCGCAGGTTCCCCTCGTCATCCACCACCGGGAGCTTCTCGATGCGGTGCTCATGGAGGATACGTTGAGCGTCCTCGAGATTCATGCCTTCGGAGGCGGTAACGAGGCCCTCACTGGTCATCGCCTCGCCGACCGGCTTGTCGAGGTCCGTCTCGAAACGCAGGTCGCGGTTGGTCAAAATGCCGACGAGCTTCGTGCCCGAGGTGATGGGCAGGCCGGAGATGTGATACTTGGCCATCAGCCCGAGCGCCTCGCGGACGGTGCGATCCGGCTCCACAGTCACCGGGTCGACGATCATGCCGCTTTCCGACCGTTTCACGCGATCGACTTCCAGCGCCTGCTCCTCGATGGTCATGTTCTTGTGCACCACGCCCAGGCCGCCTTCGCGGGCGATGGCAATGGCCAACGCAGACTCGGTGACCGTATCCATGGCCGCGCTGATGATCGGCATGTTGAGCCGGATGCGCGCGGTCAGGGCGGTGCTCACATCGACCTTGGTGACCACGACGTCCGACATCTGTGGCACCAGGAGCACATCATCGAAGGACAACGCCATTCTCGAGAAGCGCTCGTCCATTCTGCACCACCTATAGCCCGTGAAGCGAATCGAGGGAGGCGCGCCTCCCTGCGTTTGGTGCCCAGCGGGCTTGGAGTAAAGCCTGGTGCGGCGAGCGGGGGCGGACGAAGACGCCCACAACGCCGGTTGAATGGGTAACCCCGAAGGGGCCCGAACACCCGGCTGTCCCTCCGCCCCCGCCCGCCGCGCCAGACCGTATAAACTTATAGTTTACCACAATGACACTACGGCCAAACTTGCTCGACGAACTCCAACCCACTCCACATGAGGTCCTCGTAGCCCACCGGCCGGGACACATAGCGGAACAAGTCGGGATTCTGCTCGCAGGCCGTGTAGATAGGCTGGTCCTTGACCAGACCGAGTTCCGGCACATCCTTGCAGCGTGCGAAACGGATCGGAGGAAGCTCACACTTGTAGTGCGGGTTGGGCACCCAGGTAGGCTTCCCGTTCTCTTCGACCAGGTAGTACGCGAAGCCGTGGCAAAGCTCGGTCGAAATGTAGTACGACTGGAACTCGCTGCACACCCAGTTGGTCGTGACCATCGGCTTTCCGGTGGCATTGATCGTGATATGCCCGTAGTCGGGGGGCATGATGGCCTTCTCCCCGGCCTCGCACCGCAGGACGATGAAGTCGAGTACCTTCACCTCATGCGGGCAGGCGCGGTAGTCGTCCACCTTCTGCAGCACATACGTCGCCACGCCCTTGCTGACCTCATACACCTCCGGGTAGGGCACGGACGTGTGCGGCACATTCGGGTGATAGTGACCGGAGGTCTTATAGAACTCCCGGCCCAGCATCTCGTGCTTATACACGCTGAGATCATAGCGCAGATGATGCTGACTGAGAAGATGATCGCAGGTCTTCTTGCCGGTGTTGCGGTACATCCAGTACATCACATCGGGGCCGGCGCAGGTCGGGTCCTCGAGCACGGGAGCCATCGCCGACAGCCGCCGAACGCCATAGAGCGGGTCCTTCAGATCGCTGAAGCTGATCTCATAAGTGCAGGGGTTGAAATCGATGGGTAGGCCGGTCTTCTCCAAAGGATGAAACATGGTTGACCCTCACTCTTCTGTACATTGGACGCTGGACGGCTATTCCGGGAACAACGCCACCGCCGCCGCGCCGATGACGCCCGCGTTGTAGCCTAGCTGCGCGGGCACGATCGGGACTTGGGCGATGGTAGACATCGCAAACTGCGCAAAGGCCTCTCTCGCGGGCCGCAAGTACAGGTCCCCCAGCTCCGACACGCCCCCTCCCACAACCACTGTGTCGGGATCGAGAACATTGCAGGCATTGGCGATGGCAAGGCCGAGGTCGCGGCCCGCCGCGGCGACGACTTGCCGCGCCAGCTCGTCCCCAGCTTGCGCGGCGGCCCCCACCTGGGCCCCGGTCACCGGCTCGGGCAATTCCAGCAGCGACGAATCCGACGCCCCCTCCGCGACCGCTTCCGCCGCCCGCCGACCGATGGCGCTGCCGGAGCAGAGGGCTTCGACACACCCGCGCTTGCCGCAGGGACATGCTGGCCCGTCCGGTTGGAGGATCACATGGCCGATTTCGCCGGCGTTGCCATGTGCGCCATCGTGCAATCGACCGCCGATGACCACCGCCCCGCCGACACCGGTGCCCACATTCAGGTACAGCACGCAGGCCGCCCCCTGCCCCGCCCCAAAGAGCGCCTCCCCGAGGCCTCCCGCGTTCGCGTCATTCTCGAGCCTGGTCGCGAGGCCGAAGCGGTTCTCAAACGCCCGCACCGGCTCGATGTTGCTCCAGCCCGGAGCGTGATGGGACCAGCGGATGCGCTGGGCGGCCACGTCCACCGGCCCGCCGAAACCAATGCCGATCCCCGCCACGGTGTGCCCTTCACAGCGCGCTTGCGCGAGGGTCTCCTCGGTCAGCGCCAGAAGCCGCGCCATCGTAGCCGGTTCGCCGATGTCGCGAGGCGTCGATTCGCGCCGCAATGCCAGAAGCTGGCCGCCGGCGGAGACCAGCCCGACCGAGATGTTGGTGCCGCCGATGTCAATGCCGATGGCTGCTGAAATCATGGGTATGGCTGTGGACCAGGATTACGGCGAGTCCGCCGCCAGGGCCTCCTCCACCAGATCGCAGATGGCGTGGCCGATAGTGATGTGCACTTCCTGGACGCGTGCGGTAACTTTGCTCGGGACCCGCAGGGGCAAGTCCGCCTGAGCGGCGAGCGGCCCGCCGTCGGAGTTCGTAAACGCGACGGTGAAGACACCCTTTGCCTTCGCCATCTCGACGGCCTTGATGACATCCTGAGCCGTGCCGCTGGTGCTGATCGCGATCAGTACATCTCCGCTGCGAAGCAAGCCTTCCACCTGGCGGGAAAACACCTGGTCGAAGCCGTAATCGTTGCCGATGGCGGTAAGGATCGAGGAATCCGTCGTCAGGGCGATAGCGGAGAAAGCCGGCCTCTCGCGCAGGAACCGCCCGATGAGTTCGCCGGCCAGATGTTGGGCATCTGCGGCGCTTCCGCCGTTGCCGCAGAAGGCCACGGTCCCGCCCTTACGCAGGGATGCAATGATGACCTCAGCGACCTTCGCGACGTCGTCGGCAAGCACTTCAGCGGAGCGCAGTTTGGTGTCTGCGCTCTCCTTGAGGGTGGCGATGACCTTGTCTCTCAAGTCTTCCTCCTGTCGGCTGTGGTGGAGACGGCGAAAACCTCTGTGATCCAGTAAGCGCCCGACTGGTCCACCGCCACGCCGATCCCCATCGTCGTCGTGATGGGATACATGATGTTCCTGTGGTGGCCGGGACTGGCCATCAAGCCGGCGTGGCTGCCGTCCATCGCCGCCAGCGTAAAACACCAGTCGCCGCCCCAGCGGCGGGCGAGGTTCTCGGCGATGAGCCGTGGCTTCTGATGGAAAACCTCAAAGAACCTATCGACCACCGTCGTGTGACCGGCGACGGGGGACTCGTGGCTGAAGTAGCTGAGGTCCCTCATCTCGTCACTGTGATCGCGAGCCACAATGCTGAGCTTGGGTATCGGGCACAGCAAGTTCAGCTTCGCCGCGCCCCGCTCCCGGTTCACGAGCCAGCACAGCCGGGATTCCGCCTCCACAAGGCACTTGCGGTCCGACTTGCCCGGCTCGCCGCAGTCGGGAGATGAGCAGGGGAAGGATGCCTCCTGCGTTAGCCGATACTCAGCCATCGCATCGGTCTCGCGATCCGCTGTTTGGTACGCCACTGCAAGGACCGCATGTGGGGCGAACCAGTCGCGCTGCATCTGAGCGGCACGCAGCGCCTTCTCGATCGCATCCCTGGTGCTGCCCACCTGGAGGTCTCTTAAGGCCGAGTCAACGAGATCGCCGACAGCCGAAGACGGGGCCTCGCCCAGATCCATCGCCCAGACGGCCGGGCGGGCCGCCAAGAGGATGGCAAGGGCGAAGGGAATGCCGATGAGGGACCGGTTCAGGCGCATCTTACCCGTTCAGTTCAGGCTGCATGTAGCATCAGAGGGGTTGGAATGATACCAAAGGTTCGAGATGCGGTCAATTGCCAGGCACTGGAGGGGCAGGGTCTTTTCATTGTCGCCTATGGCGTTGTGACCAGTGCGAGTGCGCGTT
>CAYWBK010000329.1:0-7177 GCA_964455745.1 uncultured Armatimonadia bacterium | reverse complement strand
AGTTCACGCTTGACAAACCGTTTCATAGAGGCCGGACTACGAGAGCGCCAGCCGTATCGGCGGTCGAAGTATCCAGCCCAGCCGTCCAGCCGGATGGAGGATGCGCGATGGCTTTCCCGCAGAAGGACGCCACCCAGCCGCCCGACATAGGTGACCGCCAAGCGATGATGCCTCAGGACCTGCGCGATTCACCTCCGTCATTACCCAGCCGCAAGCATCCCCATCGCCTCGACCCGGCGATGTACCGGCTCGTCGACTGGCCTGTTTTCGTCACTTTCCGCGCGAAATGGCGCGCGAGCCTATGCAAGGGAGCCGTTCCTTGCCAGCTCGTCGATGTTCTCGGGCGGATAGGGCATCGCCGCTGTGTTCGCGTACACGCCTATTGTCTCATGCCCGATCATCTTCATGTGGTCGTGTCGGTCAAGCAGGCCGATGGCGACGTCGCGAAGTGGATATGGTATGTGAAGCGTGAAACCTCGAAGATGCTGGGCGCGGCCGGCATGTGGCAGCGTAGCTACTGGGATACCCACGCACGGGAGGACGAGGACTTGGAGGCCGCAGTGGAGTACCTGCTGGCGAACCCAGTGCGGAAGAAGCTATGCGATTCGTGGCACGAATGGCCGCACTCATGGTCGGAATGGCACCCGCCGACGAAAGGGCGCGACCCGAACATGGCATAGGGGCGCGGTATTCTACGGGGAGGGGCCGGACCTACGAGGGCGCGCTCGAAGAGCGCGAACGAAGTATCCGGCCCTGCCGTTGGCCGCGCACGAACCGCCCGCTTCGGCACTTGAGTGTCATCCACGCTGATTCAGACCGGCATGCGGCAAGCGTATTTGACGCTTGGGTGGTGACGGAAGCACTCGTCCCTGTAGTCTGCCGCGTGCGAACGGCTGGGGCCGGATACTTCGACCGCCGATACGGCTGGCGGTCTCGTAGGTCCGGCCCCTCCGAACGGCGCACCCGCCGCTCTCATACTCTCAGCCGCTATCAACAGGTAATCAACACCATTTCTCACGCACTTATCCACGAGTTCGTCTGGCGATAACCCATCGCGCCGTACCATAAAATGCGGCGATGTCGCCGCGAGGGAGACATCACATGGCCTGGACCCGCCTATCCGTCGTCCTTCTGCTTGGGGCAGTGTGTGTCGTCAGTGCCCACGCCGAGACTGCCTTCTACGTTTCGCCCTCCGGCAAGGATGCCTCGCCGGGCACCAAGGCTGCGCCCTTTGGCACCCTCGCCAAGGCCCGCGATGCCGTGCGCGCGGCTAAGGCGAAGCCGGGGGAGGGGCCGATTCGCGTCTACCTGCGCGGAGGCGTCTATTATCTACCTGAGCCGCTTGTACTCACACCGGAGGACAGCGGAACTCCTCTGCGCCCGATCCAGTGGCTGGCCTATCCCGGCGAGAAGCCCGTCATCAGCGGCGGCGTGCCCGTCACCGGCTGGAAGAAGGCGGAGGGGCAGCTTTGGACCGCCCAAGTCCCGGCAGCTATTGGCGGCAAGGATCGCTTCACCCAGTTCTTCGTCGGCGGGCAGCGCCAGATCCGCGCCCGCTACCCCAAGTTTGACCCGAAGAACCCCCTCACCGGCGGCTTCCTGTTCGTGCGCCAACCCGAGCATTGGGAGGGCGATTTCGGCTCGCGCGTCGGTTCGATCCACAATCCGGGCGATTTCCTCGAGTATGAGATCGACATTCCAGCCGACGGCGAGTACCTGTACTGGCTCTACTACGGGGCCTCCAACAAGGCATTCGGTAATGATACGATGGACAACCGCACGCAGATCACCGTCGACGGCGGCGACCCGGTGCCGCTGGTGAACCTGCCGGACACCGGCGCGTGGGACGCGTTCGCCTGGGGCAACTGCGCGAAACTGCAACTGACGGCGGGGAAGCACACGCTGCGCTGGACGAATGTGAAGGGCGGCGGGCTGAATCTCGACACATTCCTGCTCTGCGACGACCCGAACTGGAAGCCGGTCGGCACCGACTTCGCAGCGGGCGGGACGCCCGCGCCACGCGCAGGTGCGCACCTCGTCATCAAGCATTGCGGGGCCTTCTCGAAGGCGAACGGCAAGCAGATGACCGTTGACGGATACGTCGACAAGACCGGCGTGAAGCTGTACTTCGACAAAGGGGCCCTGCACGCCTGGCCGCTATCGCCGGACAAGGAACTGCATCTGTGGGTCTACGAGGGCGGGCTGTGCTCGAATTCCATCGTGCCGATCGCGAGCATCGACGAGGACCAGGGCCTGCTGACGATGGCCTATCGCCCCGGCGGCTATCGGGCCGAGCTTGGCGCGCGCTTCTTCGTCGATAATGTGCGCGAGGCGCTCGATTCTCCGGGAGAGTGGTTCCTCGACCGCGGGACGGGAACGCTCACCTACTGGCCGAAAGACCCCGGCTTCGCGCTGAAGCCCACGGCGCTGTCCTCCCTCGACCGGCTGATTGAGCTTCGCAGCAAGCCCGACGAGCCGCCGGTCCAGTTCGTCGGCTTCGAGGGGCTGGCGTTCGAGTCCACCGATTACACGCGCCAGAAGCAGGACTGGTACCACAGCGACGACGCGGCGATCTGGTTCCGGGCCGCCCAGCACTGCTGGGCGATGAAGTGCCGCTTCACGAATCTCGGCGGCTCGGGCGTCGTGATGGTCGGCAACTGCACCGACAACGAGGTCCTCGCCAGCGAGTTTGCGTATCTGGGCGCAGGGGCGGTTACGATCAACGGCAATCCCGGCAACACTCACCTCGCCGTGCCGGACAAGGGCAAGCCGGCCGAGCACAACACGGTCGCGGGCAACACGATCCACGACACCGGGCAGATCTTCAAGCACGGCAACCCGATCTGCTTGAACTCGGCGGAGAACAACACCATCTCCTTCAACACGATCCGCGACCACCCGCGCCAGGGGATCGTCCTCACCGAGGCCTGCGGCGGGAACTTCATCGAGTTCAACGAGTTGCGCCACAACTGCCTGGAGACCGGCGACTGCGGCGGCATCTATACCTACGACACCAACAAGCTCCCGACGCCGAACACCATCCGCGGCAACCTGATCGTGGATTGCCGGGGGATGAGCACCGATCAGACGGGCAAGATCATCACGCCGGTTTACACCTGGGGTATCTACATCGACGGGGAGTCGAGCAACTGGATCGTGCGGGAGAACGTGGTGATCGGCAATGTGCTCGGCGGCGTGTTCATCAACGGCGGCCACGACAATGTGATCGAGAACAACATCCTGATGAACGGCCTGCAGGGGCAGATCGCCTACAGCGACTACGCCCAGCACGGCATCGGCAACGTCTTCAAACACAACATCGTGATGTGGAGCGACCCGAAGGCCGGCCTGTTGTGGAGCCGGGACTGGGTGAAGGACCCGAAACATATCGACGCGGACAACAATCTATACTGGCACATCGGCGGCCAGGCGCCCGAGCTGCCCGACCTGCAGAAGGCGGGCCTGGACGCGCACTCGCTGGTGGCCGACCCGCTCTTCGTCAACGCGGCGAAAGAGGACTTCCGCCTGAAGCCGGGTTCCCCGGCATTGAAGCTGGGGATCGAGCCGATCGACCTGAACGGCGTTGGGGCAAAAGGATGGAAGCCGCAATAGGGCGGCGGCCGCGTGGGGCTGGCGCTCCAGCGGAAGCGGGGATGCGAACTTCAGGATCACACGGAGACAGACGACGGGACCTGCTCGACCGACAGCGATGCCGCCGTGCGAAAGTAAGGAGCGCGTCAACGCAGCACTGGGTCGCACTACATGGCTCCGGCTGGAAGCGGTAGATTTGCCCAGGGAGGCGTAGGCATGGCAGCGACCACAGCCGATACTAGCGCGCCGGTCGTTCTTCTAGTGGGTGCTGGCATCTCTACAGCAGCTCCAGCCTGTCTGCCGTCCGCGGACGATCTTAAGAAAGCGGTTATCGACGGCCTACTCAGTCGCGTGGCCAAGCCAGCAGTGACGGAAGTCGCACGGGACCTCATAGAGGACAGGATACTCAAGGGCCTGACGCTTGAGAGCGTCTTGCAGGCGGTTCAGGACACTCTGCCCGAAGAGTCCAAGAACGCCGTCTACAGCGTCTACGAGGACTACGTCGCACGGGAAGGCGGCACGCCTAACGATTACCACGTTGCCATCGCCAGCCTGTGCAGGTCCGGTAGGGTGAGGCATGTCATAACGACCAACCAGGACCCCCTGCTGGAACGAGCCCTCGCCCAAGTATACTGCATGGCCGAAGCGGACTTCGCTGTCTTCAGCGAGAGGTCCGCGCAAGACCACTGCCCTCAATTTCCGGCTGTGCTCCACTTGCACGGTGTGACTGGACTCAATGGGGTCGCAGCAGAGCAACAGCGCGATAGCCTCGCGATCACACTCAAGAGAATCGGGCGAGGGGTGCCGGATTGGGTAGTGACGGAAGGTTGCCGGCTAGCAGGCGGTGCAGACATGCCAGTGACCTGCTACTCGGGTTGCGACTATGACGTAGCCGCGCTTGTGACGCACCTACGACGGGGGTGCCAGACGGTCCCCCGGTGGTACCACTATCGGCCGCCTGGCAGTTCGCTACCCTCCGCGGGAGGGCGCCTGCGCGCGATACTGCGCGAGGTTGGCGACGCGGAGTCCGTGCGCGATCCCACGCGATGGCTATCCGTCGCGGGGCTACTGAACCAATGCTTCGGCTGCGATGTGCGCGAAGCCCAGCCTTCGTCGGACCAGATCGACGCCACTCGATGGTGCTGCCGCGTGGCTGCGTCGGACGCCCTAGTTACGCTCGCGTGGCTCGGTTGCCTCTCGGGCGCACAGAGAGGCACAGCGCGGTGCCTTCGATCCCATCGCCCCGCCGAGGAGGCGGAGAGGGTTCGAGTGGCCCTCCCTCTGGCCTACTCGTTGCGCTCGCTGGGCTGGCATCGCAGGTCAGAGGGACTACTGAGGACTGTGATCCGGTCCCGCGCTTCCAGCGAACGCCAGAAGGCACGCGCACAGGTCATGATCGGGGAAAGCAGGTCGACGTTGGAGCGCATGCCTGTTTGGGTGGCCACACGAGGGCGCGCCCGGCCGGCCGGCCTGTCTGCTCTTGAGGCAAGTGAGAACTGCTATGCGGCGGCGGGCATCACCAGTGACGGACCGAAAGCGGGGCCGTCCTGGGTTGCGCACTGCAAGGGCCTAGCCTGGCGTCGACTGGCGATGATCCCGTGGCCCGCGCATCGTGAGGCGAAATGCGCCGCCATCACCTGCCTATCCACCGCCATCGAGCGCCTTCTGGAGGAGGGCGATACCAACGGCGCAGCCCGAGCGCTGGGGGACCTGAGAGGTATCGGGCCGAACCGAGCACTGGACTTCGAGAGGGTATTGCCCGTCGCAGTACAGGGCTGGGACGAAATAGAAAGTCTGATGGGTAACGCATACATGCTCACGGCTGAAAACGCGTTCGCTCACGGCCACTATCGCTGGGCAGCACATCTGTACGAGAACGCTGCTACGCAGTATGAGTGCGCGGACATGCACTTCGAGACGTGGCGCAATCGCTTCATGGCCGCCGTGAGTGAACTGGCGGGCCATAGCGGGGTTAGAACCGCGCGCTCAATATGGCAAGCGTCGCTATCGCTGTGGCAACTCATGACGCGAAGGCCTACCGTCGTCCTGTGGGCGTACCTCGCCCGCAACGTGGTGCGCTCGCTGGTGCCCCGTACACTTCGTTGAGCTCTCCTCCGCTGCAGACCGATAGGCGGAATCGCGTCCTGACGCCCGGTGTTTGCAGTCAGCAGCTTCTGGAAGTCGAGCCGGACCGCTGGCCCCCTGTCTGTCAGGTGTGCTCCACCCGGCACTCGCGGGCGGTCGCATTGGTCCGCGGTACTTGCCGAAGGCGCGTTTACACACCCTGCCTTCGCCGCCACACCTGTTCCGTAGTCAGTCGTCGTCTCCCAGGCCGCAAGTTGGTTGTCGATGACCAAGAACCACCAGCGTCCGGCCTTTGAGATGGAACATGAGCCCTGACGCGGAATGGCTCGGCTGGCCATGCTGCTGGCATCCCCCGGTGCAAGCCAAGTGGCCGGACCACGGCCACTGAGATCGGCGATATCAACGGCCTCATTCAGCGGGCGCGGACCGTAACGCATGTGCGCTACTCGCACACAAGAGGGTGGCGGAGATATTGAGGCGGCGGGCGGGAAGTGTTATCATGTTAGCGTAATATGTAATCATGGCGGTGATGGCAATGGTCCGCACACAGATACAATTGACCTCGGAACAGGTGGAGATCGTCAAACGCGTGGCAGCGGCCCGCAGCATCTCGATGGCTGAGGTCATCCGGCAGTGCATCGACCGGCTCGAGACGCCCGACGACGAGGCGGAGCTAGAGGAGCGTTGGCGGCGGGCGCTCGCGGTCGCCGGCATCTGCAAAGGCGGCCCGGACGATGTCTCGATCAACCACGACAAGTACCTTGCGGAGGCATTCGAGCAATGACGATCTTCGTGGACACCTCCGCGTTCTACGCGCAGATCGCAGACGATGACCAGAGCCATCTTGCTGCTCTTGCGATGTGGAGCCGCCTTTCGCACGAGCACGTGCGCCTGATGACGACCAGCTACGTGGCGCTGGAATCCTGTGCGCTCCTGCAGAGTCGGTTTGGTATGAAGGGCACCCGGGCACTAGTGTACGAGTTGCTTCCGGTGGTAGACATCGAGTTCGTCGGCCCAAGGACCCACCAGATGGCCGTCGACACGCTGCTTACCGCGAACCGGCGCGATCTGAGCCTCGTCGATTGTGTCAGTTTCCTGGTCATGCGGGAGCAACGCATCGACCGGGTATTCACCTTCGACCGGCACTTCGCGGAGCAGGGGTTCACGCTGCTTGCCGGGTAAAGCGCAGCGCGGTTCACGTAGGCCCGCCCCTTAAGTGAATGGTGTTGCCGTCTACCGTCATTCGCCGTGCTCGCCGTTAGTCGTACCCGCCGTTCGCTCATCGTTCATCATTCATAGCTCATCGCTTCCAAGGGGCGGGGTCCCCGTCGGCCCTCTCCGCGATCCCAAACGGCGGGATCGCGGAGAGTCCGACACCCCGCCCCTTAAGTGAATGGTGTTGTCGTCTGCCGTCATTCGCCGTGCTCGCCGTTAGTCGTACCCGCTGTTCGCTCATCGTTCATCATTCATAGCTCATCGCTTCCAAGGGGCGGGGTCCCCG
>CAYWBK010000328.1:0-7194 GCA_964455745.1 uncultured Armatimonadia bacterium | reverse complement strand
GATTCAGCCCTGGGGCGAAATGCACCTACATCGCGACTTTTGCAACTGGCTCAATAGGAATCGGGATAGTTTTTTACACTACACTTTTCGCCGAAATCGGGTTTGACGGGGCAGAAAGCCCTGATACTACGAGGGGTGCCCCGCGCAACAAGGGCGCAAACTGTCAAAGATGCGCTAGGCTGGGTGCGGTGGGTGGGAACTGAGGCGAGCGAGGACGCAAGGGCGGGTCAGAGCGTTCCGAGGATGACGGGGGAAAGACTACCACGATGTGGAGGTCAACACAAGTCGTGGTCGCCCGAACGCTGGCAGGCCAAGCGACGGTTCACCGGCTCAGCCCGCGTGCGACGCGAACTCCTCCGACCAGCGCCCGTCCGGGTAGAACATGCTGTAGATCAGCTCCAGGTAGTTGCGAGGCCCCAGCGGACCGCCTGTCGTGCTCTTGATGGTGCGCATGACGCGGAGAATAGCCTTCGCTCTGACCTCCGCTGACAGCAGCGGGTGATCGGCATCAGCCGCCGCGACCACGCCGAAGACGACCTCCTCGCACCGATTGCCGGGCAACAACGAGTCCGTTCGACCAGAACGGTGCCAGTAGACCTTGGCAAGCGCCTCGTAGATATCCGTATCGCAGACACCATTATCGTCGTAGAACTCGCGCACGAAGCACATTTCAATCGGGGCGATGTAGTTCACTACCTCCCGTGTTCGGAACGCGTCGTTGGCCGAGTTAGGGAAGATTGCAGCGATCAGGCGGGTGATCGTCTCGTGCATCTCCCGCGCGCCCTGGTAGGTCAGACCTGCCTGCAGGTACTGGCACGATTGCGGGCATGTGATCGTCCGCTGTCGCTTGGCGCCACAGCAAGCAGAGCAGATGCCCGTCCCCAGCCCCGGACACGACCGCTGAGGCTTCCTTCGTTCGCACGCGGCGCATCGCGCCATGCCCATCGTCCTCCATCGCCAGTGTAGCGGCTCGTCTCGTCTCGTGTCAACCAATTACCGACGGCTGGTTGTCCGCTACGAGAACAAGCTGCACGTATACCGTGCCTTCTTCCACTTAGCCTGCGCCATGATCGTGCTCAGAGCTCTGCTAACATGGTTTTGAAACAGCTACTAGTGCCCTCCTGCGGCCACCAGGAGGAACGCGACCGTGTGGCGCCCCCCCTGCCGGGCCAACTGCAGCGCAGTCAAGCCGTCCACCGAGGCATTGACATCTGCCCCCTTGGCTAGCAACGCCTCCACCACGTCGTCGCCTCCGAATCGTGAGGCACGCATCAGCGCGGTCGAACCGTCGTCGTTTGCGGCATTGACATCTGCCCGAGTCTCACTACGCTCGGGCGCGAGAGGAGCCTGTGCCGCCTTCTCGCGCTGCCGCGCCAACTGCCCCTCGCTGCCTCCATATTGGCACCTGCTAGTACGAGAAGCTCGACTACCGCTGCGTGGCCCTCGACCGCAGCAGCCAACAGAGGCGTGTGGCCAAGTTGATCCCTTATCTCCGTGTCCGCGCCCGCCTGGATAAGAACCTCGACCACCGCAGCGCGCCCTCCCATCGCGGCTCTGTGCAGAGCCGTCCAGTTCCCGTATGGCCGAGCGTCCTTGTCCGCGCCCTCTGCAATAAGTCTACGGGCCGCTTCGGCATTGCCCGCCTCTGCTCCCTATAGAGCGTTTTGTCTTTCGCGTCATATCGTCCTCCCTTGGGTGCACCTCTCGGAAGTGCGCAGTTGCGAACTGAACAATCGCCCACCAAATGCGGACAATATGCCGTCCGACCCATCGGCACCTTCCCCTCAGGGGGCTCTTCCTCGATCTGTGTGGGTAGGTTGACACTGGCTGAGTAGACCGCCTCGGGCACGTGGTTACTATCCGTGCCGTCGCGTCCGCAGGACGCTCGGCCCCGCCGCAGGCGGGGACCCTCAGCCGGATGCTTCAGCATCCGGGACACCGCGCCGCCCCATATCGAGTCGTCCGCAGGACGAATGGCCGAAGGCTCGATCAGCCCGCGTACCCAACGGCTCCGGGCGGCTTACGCCGCCATGCGTCTGCGGACGCAGAGAGGGCCGGGACCTCGCTAGCCGGGCACTGAAGCGCCCGGCTGAGGGGCGCTTCGCGCCGGGCGTCCTGCGGACGCAACGGCAACGCTTACCCACAGCAGTCGGCTACCCCCCCCTCGCCAAGACCAGTTCGTGGCATCTACCCACACACATTGAGGAAGAGCCCTTTGCGGGGCGGGGGACAACACAGGTCCATCGCCGAATACGGGGAACTTATCACTACCTATCCGCCGGAGGTGTTCCCGCATGACGTTCGATCCCCCACACAAGCCTGTCTCCATCATCCTCGATACCGACATCGGCCCGGACTGCGACGATGCCGGGGCTATTGCGGTGCTCAATGCCCTCGCAGACATGGGCGAGACGAAGCTGCTGGCGATGACCTGCTGCACCTCCAGCGAGTGGGGTGCGCCGTGCATCCAGGCCATCAACACCTACTATGGCCGCCCCGACATCCCTATCGGCACCTGCAAGCGCACGGGGTTCCTCACCGATGCGAAGTACAATGAGGCCGTGGCGAAGGAGTTCCCGAACGCCCTGAAGACCGGCGCCGCCGCGCCGGAGGCGGTCGAGGTTCTGCGCCGCACCCTCGCCGCCCAGCCGGACGGCAGTGTCGTGATGTGCGCCATCGGGCCGCTGAACAACCTCGCGGACCTGCTGCGCTCCGGCGCGGACGCTCACAGCCCGCTGACCGGCGAATACCTCATCGCGCGCAAGGTGCGCCTGCTGGTGGATATGGGCGGGGGCTTCCCCGGCGGGAAGGAGTGGAACTTCGAGCAGGACGTGCCGGCGGCGCAGGCCGTCGCCGAGCACTGGCCGACGCCGATCATCTTCAGCGGTTTCGAGATCGGCCTCGCCATCGAAACCGGCCACCGTCTGTACACCGAAACACCGCCCGAGAACCCCGTCCGCCGGGCCTACGATCTGTATACCGGCGGAACGAACCGCAATAGCTGGGACCTCACCGCCGCCCTGTGCGCGGTCCGGGGGCCGGAGCCTTACTGGACGCTCGGAACGCCGGGGCAGTGCCATGTGCTGCCGAACGGCGGGAACGAGTGGCACGAACGCGTGGACGCCCGGCAGACGTATCTCGTGCCGAAGATGTCGCTCCCCGAGATCACGAAGGTGATAGAGGACTTGCTGGTGCGGCCGCCGAGGCATCGGGCCAAGTGAGGGGCGGGCGGTGGCCGCCCGTGACGTGTCGCCTCAGTCCGGTGCGCTGGCCCGACGCGCTCTCCGTTCGCGAAGCCATTGCGTCATTCCAACGATGGACTGAGCGCCCACTACCAGGGCTGGAATGGACCCGATGGACCTCATGGTAGCCCAGAATTGCCAGGAGTACCCGAAGGCAGCCAATCCAAGGGTCTCCCGAACGGCTCTGACAGCCAGCTCCCAGAGTATTGCAGCGGCACACCAGAAGAACACGCGGGCCGCGAAAACCTCGGCGTGTAGGCGGGATGCGTCAAGCAGACCCAGCCTGCGGTCTGCCGCCATGAGCCTGCGTACGTGAAAGTATGCAAGCAGGAGAACGCCCATCTCGGCGATATCCGCTCCGACGGAGTCGCCGAGCACGGTCAGTTGGGCCAATACAAGCCCGCAGAACCCCGCTACCAACAGCGCGAGCCAGAACGCGCCGAGATCGCGAGACTTCCTTGGTGGAGTCCGTTTGATCTGCTCGTCCATACCCATCACCTCGGCCCACTTGCGTGACCGGTCTACTTCCCGATACAGAAGCTGTCGAAGATGCGGTTGATGATCTCCTCATTCGGCGTCGCCCCCACGATCTCCCCCAGGGCATCCAGCGCCGCGCGCAGGTCCTCGGCAACGTACTCCTCCGTCAGGCTCTGGGCCAGCGTGCTCCGGGCCGCTACCAGCGCCGTCTGAGTGCGTTCGAGGGCGTCCTTGTGGCGGACGTTTGTCACCAGCGTTTCGCCGGAGGGACCCGCCTGCCCGTGCCAGACCATCCGTGTGATCGCCTCGCGCAACTCGTCCAGGCCGGTGTGGTGAAGGGCGGAAATGGGGATGGCGGGTGGTGGCGACGACGCGGAGGTCGCCGACTGAAGTCGGCGCTGGCGAGGTAGGTCAAGTACCTGGGGCTGAAGCCCCAGGTCTGGAACGGCCAGGTCCAGGCGCAGCCGCTGCTCCAGATCGCTTTTGTTCACCACCACTACCGTCCTCCCCGGAGGCACTTGCTCCAGCAGGCGCTCGTCTTCCTCCTGCAACGGCTGCGAGCCGTCCATCACCAGGAGCACCAGGTCCGCCGCATCCATCGCCGCGCGGGCGCGCTCCACTCCGACGCTCTCGACGAGGTCGTCCGTGTCGCGCAGGCCCGCCGTGTCGGCGAGGATCACCGGGATGCCGCCGATATTGACCGCGTCCTCGACGACATCGCGCGTCGTGCCGGGGACTTCGGTCACGATGACCCGTGATTCGCCCAGCAAAGCGTTCATCAGGCTCGACTTGCCGACGTTCGGGCGGCCCACGATGGCGGCCCGGAGGCCCTCGCGCAGGGCCCGTCCGCTGTCGGCGTCCGCGAGGAGCCTCGCGATGCGATCGAGGAGCGCACCCAGCCGCGCGGCCTGCTCGGCGGCGGATAGGAACTCCACGTCGTCCTCGCCGAAGTCGATGGCCGCCTCCAGGTGCATCAGCAGGTTGATGATCCCCTCGCGCAGATCGTTGATCTCCGCCGACAGCCGCCCTTGAAGCTGCGACACTGCGGCCCGCCGCGCCTCTTCGGTGCGGGCGTTGATGATGTCGCACACCGCCTCGGCCTGGGCGAGGTCGATCCGCCCGAAGAAGAACGCGCGCTTGGTGAACTCGCCCGGATCGGCCAACCGAGCGCCCTGGTGCAGCACCAGCTCCAGCGTCCGCCGCAGCGGCACGATCCCCCCGTGGCAGTTGATCTCGACCACGTCCTGGGTGGTGTAAGTCCGGGGCGCGCGCATGACCGTGAGGATCGCCTCATCGACCACTTCATCGCCGTCCATCACCCGTCCATAGCAGGTGGTGAAACTCTCTTGCGCAAGCACCGCACGGCTTGCCGATGCCGGCTGGAACACCCGAGCAGCAATGGCAAGCGCGTCGGGTCCGCTAAGACGCACGATACCGATCCCCCCGAGGCCCAGGGGGGTGGAGATCGCGGCAATAGTATCGTCAAAAGGATGAAACATGGCGGAAAGGGAAGCGATGAGTGCTGAATGATGAATGATGAGCAAACGGCGGACGGCCAACGGCGAGCTGACGGCAATGGGCGGAAGCGATGAGTGCTGAATGATGAATGATGAGCAAACGGCGGACGACAATGGGCGGAAACGATGAATGCGGAATGATGAATGATGAGCAAACGGCGGACGGCCAACGGCGAGCGAACGGCAATGGGCGGCAGACGACTGACGGCGAGTTGACGGCAATGGACGGCGAACGACCTACGGCGATCAAGGGCAGACGGCGGAAGGCTACGACTTCGACGGAGAGCGGCGTGCCTGGCGCGTTTTGACTGTGCGCACTGAGGCTACGAGCATCGCGGCCAGTTCGTTTGCTTCCTGCAGAAGCGGTTCCGTGAGGGCGGCTGGGGCTATGTTGGCATCCTGTAGCAGTTCGAGCCAGTAGCTTGTCTCCTCGAGTTCTTGCAGCGCGCCTTCGAGCTTGCTGATGAACTCGGCATCGGAGCGCGCCCGAACGCCCTCGCGGTGGTGCGCGCCGACTGAAGTGCCGCTGCGGACGATCTGCTTGCCGATCACCTGCCCCGGTGTGCTCGCCGGCAATTCGCCGCAAAGGCCAATGATGTCAAGCGCAAACCGCTTCGTCCGAACCCGCAGTTGGTCCACAGCATCATTCATCGCAAGCCCCCTCCCAGTAGCGGTGAACGCTCACACGAGCCGCCTGCCGCCAGTGGTTACAGTTGATCGCGCTAATCGTCCGTTGCCGTTGGTGGCCGCGACAATCCTGTCGCGGATTGCCGTCCGCCGTCCGCCGTTGGTCGTTGGTCGTCAGCCGTTGCCGTTCATTGCCGTCAGCTCGCCGTTGGCCGTCAGCCGTTAGCCGTTCGTTGCCGTCAGCCGTTGGTCGTTGGTCGTTGGTCGTCAGCCGTTGCCGTTCATTGCCGTTAGCTCGCCGTTGGCCGTCAGCCGTTAGCCGTCCGCTCATCATTCATCATTCAGCGCTCAGCGTTTCCCTCTTGCGCCCACTGCTCGTATGCCTGCAAGACCGCCTCCGTCGGGCCGTCCATTCTCACAATACCTCGGTCCATCCAGACGACGCGTTCGCAGATGCGCCGGATCTGGTGCAATTCGTGCGTCACCAGGCCGAGAGCGTGGTGCCCGTCCCGGAAGGCCCGCATCCACTCGTAGCACTTCACTTGATAGCGCTCGTCGCCGACCGAGAGGGCTTCGTCTACAAGCATGATGTCAGGGTTGAGGTGCGTCGAAACAGCGAAGCCCAGCCGCAGCTTCATCCCGACCGAATAGGTGCGCACCGGCATGTTGCGCACTTCCTGCAGCTCGGCGAAGTCCAGTATCTCGTCGACGGCCTGGGACAGCTCGCGGCGCTTGAGGCCGATGATTGCCCCATTGAGATAGATGTTCTCGACGCCGGTCAGATCGCCGTGGAAGCCCGCGCCGACCTCGAGCAGCACCGACACGCGCCCGTTGACCGTGACCGACCCGGATGTCGGCCGGAGTATCCGCGCCAGCAAAGCCAGAAGCGTGCTCTTGCCCGAGCCGTTCGGTCCGATGAACCCGACCGCCTCGCCCCGGCGAATCTCCAGGCTGATGTTGTTCACCGCCGCGAAGTCGTTGATAATCACCGGGCGGAAGGTGAGGCGGCGCACCACGGCATCTTTCAACCGCGTGGCGCGGTCTTGCACGCGCACGAAGCGCTTCGTGAGGTCATGGGTGGCGATGGCGATGTCGGATTGAGGGGTAGTCATTGGCGGACGGAAGTGCCTTCTGCTCACAGGGGTGCGCGTCATCGGCCAATTCGACGGGGGAGGGCGCTCACCTGCCTGTTGTGGGCTCCTCCTCAATGTGCGCGGGTAGATGCCATGAACTGGCCCTGATGGGGGTGGTAGTCGACCGCTGTGGGTAAGGTCGTTGCCGTCGCGTCCGCAGGACGCCCGGCGCGAAGCGCCCCTCAGCCGGATGCTTTA
>CAYWBK010000327.1:0-7245 GCA_964455745.1 uncultured Armatimonadia bacterium | reverse complement strand
GAACCACAGAGACACAGAGGACACAGAGAACGGCTGGGAAACGGCCCGCCTGCCCGCGATAGGCAGTTGAGGACGTTGCCGTTCTCTGTGTCCTCTGTCTCTGTGGTCAATCGCCGTCCATTTCCCTGCAGGGCATCTCATTGCCGAGCAGGGCCGCGCAACCGGCGTAGTAATACTACCTACAACTGAAAGACGCACCCCAACATTGCCAGGAGCATCGTTCTTACGCAGGAGGGGGATATAGGCGCGAAGGTAGGGTCAATTGCCGTTCAGGAGGGGCCGGACCTACGAGACCGCCGGTCGTATCGGCGGTCTGGGCGGCCGTAGGCCGCCAACTGTATCCGGCCCCAGGCCGCCTAAGCGGCAGCGGGGGCCGGATACTTCGCTGCGCTCGTAGTCCGGCCCCTCCTTGAACGGCCCGCGCCTTGACCGTTGAAAGTGCCACATCCAAAAACGAGGCTCCTGCCAACATTGCGCCTGCCATTGACAAAGAAACGGGGCATTGTTATACTCCGACTGAAATCTGCTTACCCCGATGTCATGTGGGACTGGCAGCCACAAGCGCTAAGGCCTCGGATCTCACTGCAGCTTCCAAGCCTTTCCCGATTTTCCCCGCGATCTTGGGTGTGTTAATCACCCCCAGTTCGTCTTTGCATAGTTACCGAACGTCGACAGGTGGACCACTTCTCTTGCCCGGCCGTGGCCGGGAATTCCCTGCATCTGCGCTGGAGCCGTGAAGCCGCATATCGAGGCCGGCGCACCAAAGCAGCCGATTGGCAAACCATTCCCCTGTTCTGTTTCCTTCTCTCAATGACGCGCAACCCAATGTCGCTTTGGAGTTCAGGTCATGTCTAGTGCCGCGCCGTCGGAGGCCGTTCTGGTTCTCGACTTCGGTGCACAGTACGTGCAGCTTATCGTGCGCAAGATTCGTGAGCTGAATGTGTACAGCGAGATCCGGCCGCATGACACTCCGGTCGAAGCGCTGCTCGCGGAGAAGCCGGCGGGGATCATCCTTTCCGGCGGGCCGTCGAGCGTATATGAGGACGGCGCGCCGCGAGTCGATCCAGCGCTGTTCGAGGCCGGCATTCCGATCCTGGGGATTTGCTACGGCCAACAGCTCATGGCGTACCTCATGGGCGGGGTTGTCGAGCCGGGCTCCGAACGCGAGTACGGTCCCGCGAATGTCACGGTGACCGACCCTGACCTGCTCCTCGCCGGGGCGCCTGTTGAGACGCAGGTGTGGATGAGCCACGGAGACCGCGTGACGGCTGTGCCGGAGGGTTTCAAGCCGCTGGCGGAGAGCGCAAATGCGCCGATTGCGGCGATGGGAGACACCGCGAGGCACCTGTACGGCGTGCAGTTCCACCCCGAGGTCCACCACACCACCTACGGACAGCAGATTCTGCGCAACTTCCTATATGATGCCTGCAAGTGCAGCGGGTCCTGGGAGCCGGGCAGCTTCATCGACGAGGCCGTCGCCGACATCCGGGCGACGGTGGGAGACGCGAAGGTCCTCTGCGCGCTGTCAGGCGGCGTCGACTCATCGGTCGCGGCGGCGCTCGTGGACCGCGCGGTGGGGGATCAACTCACCGCGATGTTCATCGACCACGGGCTGATGCGCAAGGATGAGGGGAAACAGGTCATCGAGGTCTTCAGCAAGATTCTGGGCGACCGCTTCGTCCCCGTCGAGGCTTCGGACAGGTTTCTCACGCGGCTTGCCGGGGTCGAGGACCCCGAGCGCAAGCGCAAGATCATCGGCGAGACTTTCATCCGCACGTTCGAGGACGAGTCCGCCAAGCTAGGCGATTTCAGGTTCATCGTCCACGGCACACTGTACCCCGATGTCATCGAGTCCGGCGGGGGGAAGACCGATACGATCAAGACGCACCATAATGTGGGCGGTCTGCCTGCCGATATGAAGTACCGGAATGTCGAGCCGCTGCGCCGCCTGTTCAAAGATGAAGTGCGCAGGATCGGCACGGCGCTCGGATTGCCCGACGACATCGTGCAGCGTCAGCCGTTCCCAGGCCCCGGACTCGCGGTTCGCATCATCGGCGAAGTCACTCGCGAGCGGCTTCATATCGTGCGCGAGGCGGACGCGATCCTGCGGGAAGAGCTTCGCGAGGCGGGGCTGGAGCGCTCGATTTCGCAAAGCCTCGCCGTATTCTCCAGTATGAAGACGGTTGGGGTGATGGGGGACGGCCGGACCTACGCTCACCCGATCATCCTGCGCGCGGTCGAGACCGAGGACTTTATGACCGCGGATTGGGTGCGGATACCCTACGATGTGCTGGCCCGGATCAGCTCGCGGATCGTCAACGAGGTCAAGGGCGTCAACCGGGTTCTGTATGACATCACGAGCAAGCCGCCGGGGACGGTGGAGTTCGAGTAGAACGGCTTCCTACCCCCCCCTGCCCCTCTCTCGGGGGGAACGGCAACCTCACCCCCGGCCCCTCTCCACTCGTGGAGAGGGGGGGAACGGCAACCTCACCCCCGGCCCCTCGCCACTCGTGGAGAGGGGGGGAACGGCAACCTCACCCCCGGCCCCTCGCCACTCGTGGAGAGGGGGGAACGACAACCTCACCCCCGGCCCCTCTCCGCAAGCAGAGAGGGGGGAACGGCAACCTCACCCCCGGCCCCTCTCCACTCGTGGAGAGGGGGGAACGGCGGATGCAGCGGGCCAGACTCGCGTTGAGGGGATCGGCATGACCTTCGCTGATGGGGAGATCGAGCAAGTCATTGTTGCCGAGGACCAAATCGCCGAGCGGGTCGGCGAACTCGCGGCGGAGATTCGGCGGGACTATGACGGCCGCTGTCCGCTGGTGATCGGAGTGCTCACCGGCTCGTTCGTCTTCCTGGCCGATCTGGTGAGACGGATCGACATGCCGCTTCAGGTCAGTTTCTGTGCGGCGTCGAGCTACGGAAGCAGCACCGAGTCGAGCGGACAGGTCGCGGCATGTATGGACATTTGCGAGGATGTAGCCGGGCGCGATGTGGTGCTGGTCGAGGACATCATCGACACCGGGCGCACCGTTGCCCGGATCGTGGAGGCCCTGCGCGAGCGCAGGTGCGCGTCAGTTGAGGTGTGCAGTCTCCTGGACAAGCCCTCTCGGCGCGTCGCGCATGTCGAGCCGCGTTACGTGGGCTTCGAAATCCCGGATCGCTTCGTCGTCGGGTATGGGCTGGACTTCGCAGGCAAGTACCGGCATCTTCCGTATGTGGCGGCCCTCAAACCCGACGCCTACCAATCATAGATCGTAGAGTCAACTGCAAGAGTCTGTAGGAGCACTCTCCGCGCCGGGCTGTGCCCGGCAATGCGACCGGACCCCATATTGCATTCAAGTGAGGCAATTGCAAAAGTCTGTAGGAGCACTCTCCAGAGTGCGACCGGCCCTCATAGTGTGCTAAAATAGCGTCTATAAAGACGAAAACGTGTCACTATCGCGGCGTATTAACGGCAATCGCGGTCTGGAGACCGCTCCTACAGACGACGCAGCGACTTCTGCAATTGTCTCCTACTCTCGTAGTTCGCATTTATGTTCCCAGGCCTGGTGAGTGCAGTGGACGGCGAAAGCGTCACTGCTCCGAGCGGACCTTCGTGTACGCTCCAGAAGCGGCCGCAGGCAGAGGTGTAAGATGTTCGAGTTGGCGGATCTGAAGGGCAAGACGGTTGATGAGCTCAAGACCATCGCGGCGGAGCTGCAGGTCACGGGGTACTCCACCCTCAGGAAGCACGACCTGTGCATGCAAATCCTCATGAAGCAGAGCGAGCAGAGCGGTTACAGCTACCGCTACGGCTTGCTCGAGATCGTGGGGGATGGCCGCGGGTATCTGCGCGTCGACAACTACACTCCGAACCAGGAGAACGACGTCTACGTCGCCGAGACGCAGATCAAGCGCTTCGGCCTGCGTACCGGAGACATGATCAGTGGCCCGGTTCGGCCGCCGAAAGACACCGAGCGGTACTGGTCGCTCCTGCGCGTGCAGACGATCAACGGCCTGTCGCTCGAGGAGACGCGGTCGCGTCCGACTTTCGAGGAACTCACGCCGATCTACCCGCACCAGCGGCTGCGGCTGGAGACCGAGAACCCGCACAATGTCACCGGCCGGTTCATGGACATCGTTACCCCGATCGGTCGCGGGCAGCGCGGTCTCATCGTTGCCCCGCCGAAGGCCGGTAAGACGACGATCATCAAGCAGATCGCGAACTGCCTGACCCACAACTACGACGACATCCGCCTGATGGTCCTCCTGATCGACGAGCGACCGGAAGAGGTGACCGACATCGCGCGGTCGGTTGACGGCGAGGTCATCGCCTCGACCTTCGACGAGATGCCGGAGAACCACATGAAAGTGGCCGACCTCGTGCTGGCCCGCGCCAAACGGCTCGTGGAGCTGGGCGAGGATGTCGTGGTCCTGATGGACAGCATCACCCGTCTTGCTCGCGCCAGCAACCTCACCGTCGAGCCGAGCGGTCGCACGCTTTCCGGCGGTCTGGACCCGACGGCCCTGTATCGCCCGAAGCGGTTCCTGGGCGCGGCCCGGAAGATCGAGAACGGCGGCAGTCTCACCATCATGGCCACGATCCTGGTCGAGACAGGCAGCCGCATGGACGACATGATCTTTGAGGAGTTCAAAGCGACCGGCAACCTCGACCTGGTCCTCGCACGGGAGCTTGCCGACCGTGGCGTCTACCCGGCGATCGACATCGCGCGTTCCAGCACGCGGCATCAGGAGTTGTTGTTCAATGATGCCGAAATGCAGAGCATCTGGCAGATTCGCCGCGCGCTGCACGCGATGGACACGCAGGATGGCACGGAGACGCTCATTTCCGGCCTGCGACGGTCGAAGAACAACGAGGAGTTCCTGGCGATGGCCGTCGAAGCATTCGGGCACAGGGGCAACGGCAGGTAGGTTTCAGACGACGGGATCGCGAATAGACCACTGCCTGTCCGGCCGCACACGAGCGACCCAGAGGGCCGCTGGAGGGTATCGATGAGGCACTTCACTAGAACTTCGCTTATCGCAGCCACTGTCCTGCTCGCGCCGATCGCGGTCGCCGCGTGGCTTGCGTGCTCGGCCACGGCTGACGAGACGACGGGAGTGCCGACCGAAACCGTATCCGCGCCATCGCTGGGTCTCGAGGCTCTCGAGGCCGACATCGCGGTGCTGGGCAGCATCAACCAGCTCGACCTCACCAAGCAACAGGCGGCGTCCTTGTTGGAGGTGACCGAGCAGCTTCACGCCGCGTCGGCGAGGTTCGAGAAAGAGCGCCAGGGCTTCCAGGAGCAACTTCGGCCGCTGCTCGAGAGGAAGCGCGCTCTGATGATGAAGGATCAGGCGGTGCCCGACGAGCTGGAAAAGGACATCGCTGGTGTGCAGGCGCAGCTTGAGGCCCTGGACCGCAAGGTCGTCGAGGCACTGGTGCCTTTCGCGGAGAAGTTCCGGCCCATACTCAGCGCACCGCAACTACAGATCGTCACGGGGGACTATGAGGCACGCCGCCAGGCGGAGGAGTGGCTGGATTCGCTGCGCGAAATGTCGCCGGAGAGTTTCAAAGACGAGATGCGACCGATCGTGCAGGAGTTCGCGGATGCGACGATCGGCCTGGATCAGAAGACGCTGACCACGCTCTTCACCGAGGCCCACAACATGGACAGCAAGACCTGGGCCAAGAAGAAAGGCGACTACGTCAAGCGCATCGCGCCCCTGTTCCGTCCGGCGAAGGGGAAGGACAGCCAGCTCATCGTCCAGTTCTTTATGCACCCGCGCATGGTCCCGGTCCTGCAAGACAAGGCTGAAGTCCTCAAGTAGCACCGCTTTAGGGGGCCGACCTGTCAGTCGCGCTGTCGAGCCACCGGCCTTTGGACCTTCACGCCTATGAATGTCGCCATCTTCACGAACACGTACGCACCGTACGTCAACGGGGTCGCGAACTGCGTCAAGGCATTTCGTGAGTGCCTCACGGACGCCGGGCACGAGGTCGTGGTCTTCACCCCCTGGCCGTTGGACAAGCAGGCCGAGGACGATGATGAGAACATCGTCCGTTTCCCCGCCATTCCCGCCCCGGGCGACTATGACTACTCCCTCGCTGTGCCGTTTGCGCCCAAAGTCGTCAAGACACTTAGGAACGCGAAGTTCGACATCGTGCACACCCAGCACCCGATCTGGGTTGGCTCGTGGGGGGCCTGGTACGCCCGCTGGGCCGAAATCCCTCTCGTTACCACCGTTCACACGCAATACGAGCTTTTCTCACACTTGTTCCCGCTGCCTGAGCCGCTGGTGGACATGTACCTGCGCTCGCAGGTCACCCGGTACTGCAATAAGTGTCATGTGGTTATGACGCCGGCGGAATCGGCGCGCGAACGGTTGCTGCAGCAGGGAGTTACCGCGCCGATCGAGATTGTGCGCAACCCGGTGAACGTCGCGCAGTTCGCGGCGGCAGATGGCGGGCCGGTTCGCGCGGCGCTGGGCATCGCGCCGGAGGAGATCGTGTACGGCTTCGTGGGGAGGCTCGCGCCGGAGAAGAATGTGGAGTTCGTGCTGCGGGCCGTGGCTGCGGTTCTGCGGCAGATCCCGCGTGGCCGCTGCGTGATCGTCGGCGGAGGGGTCCAGCTTGAGCCGCTGCAGGAGCTGGCCGCGAAGCTGGGGGGGGGGGACCGCGTCATCTTTACCGGGGAGATCGAGCACGCGCGAATCGCCGAGTACCAGGCGGCGATCGACGTGTTCGTGGTCGCCAGCCTCAGCGAAGGCCAGCCGCTGGCCTACACGGAGGCGCTTTCGGCGGGAACGCCGATCGTCGCCTTGCGCGCTCCCGGAGCGACCGACATCATCATGGACGGCTACAACGGCCGGCTGATCGACCCTGAGGCCGGCGTGGAGGCGATGGCGGCCGCGCTGGGCGAATTCGCAAGCGACCGCGAGCATCTGCAGCGTCTATCGCGGGGCGCGCACGATTCCGCAAAGGCCTTCGAGCCTACGAAAACCGCCGCCGACCTCGCCCGCATTTACCAGATGGCCCTGGATCGGGCCCGCGAGGCCGCCCGTAAGGAATAGCGTCACGCGCTCTCTATTGCTCCGTCAGTCGTGAATCTTTAGGCAGAGGCCTGTAAGGCCACGCACATCAACGGCCTATACGTCCTGGGGGTTTGGGGGATGCAATCCCAATAGTGTCAAGGCCGTTCGGCGATCGGGTCCGTCCGCTGATTGTAGGTAGGACTGCCGCAAGCGTAGCGGCAGGGAACG
>CAYWBK010000326.1:0-7277 GCA_964455745.1 uncultured Armatimonadia bacterium | reverse complement strand
TCGCATCTCATTGCCGAGCAGGGCCGCGCAACCGGCGTAGTAATACTACCTACAACTGAAAGACGCACCCCTCCCGCCTCAATGTTTCCTGCTCCGCGCCATCCATTGCGGCACAATGGTGTCCTGCTTGATCTTCCTCAGCGCATCCACCACGCTGTCCACCCACATCTGCGCGAGGCGCTCGCCTTTCATAGCGGTGGCCGCCTGCGGCTCGCCGACGCAACAGGTAGGGTAGCGCGCGATCCAGTCCACCGGCGTTTGCGCCGCGCCCACATCGAGGCCCTCCACCGCCGGGCAGGTCCCGTGGCCGAGGAGGTCCATCCGCACCAGTTCCGGGATCAGCGCCATGCAAAGACTGGTCTCCATCTCGCAAGCGTGCCCGATCTCCGCGGTCTCGCGGATCTCGCTGAGGTCGACTCCGGCCCAGGGCGGGATGCTGTACAAAGCGTATGGCTTCATCTCCTCCAGCACGTGCTGTAGGATCGTCTGGCCCATCGGAGTGTTCCCGCCGTGGGCGTGCAAGAGCACGATCTTCCCGAAACCGTTGCGATGGATCTCGTCGAGCACGGTGGTGAGGAAGTCGAGTAGCAGCGAGGACTTGATGTTGATGGCTCCCGGCTGGAACATCGGCTGCGGGACATAGGTGTACGCCATCACCGGCAGCACGACGACAGGTTCGACCGCCTCAATACGCTCGGCGACCTTCTCGACACACAGCGTGTCGCACCCCATCGGCAGGTGCGGCCCATGTCGCTCGATACTGCCCACGGGGATCATCGCGACGCCGCCAGCCTTTTCGCGCGCGTCCGCAAGTTGCTCGGATGTCAGTTCAAGCCACTTCATGGTAGACGCCCCTTTGCGTGTGGTAATCCGTGCCGGTGCGCTGCCTCGAGAATGGAGTGGGCGCGATAATCTTGTCGCGCGTGGAGCGGGCGTCCCGCCCGCTGCCGTTAGTCGTTGCCGTTTTCCCCTCTCCACGGGCCGCGCTTTGCGCGGCATTGGAGAGGGGACGGGGGTGAGGTGCCGTTAGCCGTCCCCCTCCCGGCACGGGAGGGGTGGCCCCGCGAAGCGGGGACGGGGTAGGGCCGTCGCCTTTTCATCGTTTCAGAGTGCCGGAACCCGGCATGAGAGCTGCCTCGGCAATGCCGCGTGGAGCGGGCGTCTCGCCCGCTGCCGTTAGTCGTTGCCGTTCTCTCCACCTTGTGGAGAGGGGCCGGGGGTGAGGTGCTGTTAGCCGACGCTCTACTACGCTTTCAATTGCCCCGCCAGCACATCCGCCGCCGCCGCGAGGGCTTCCTCCAGCTTCTCCGGCTGCGTCCCGCCGGCCTGGGCGAAGTTCGGCCTGCCGCCGCCGCCGCCGCCGCACGCTGCCGCCACCTGTTTGATGATGTTGCCCGCGTGCCCGCCGCGTTTGACGATGTCGTCCGAGACCTTGCACACCAATGCCACCTTGCCGTCATCGAGGGCGGTTCCGATGACCGCGACTCCACTGCCCAGCCTGCCTGCCACCTCATCGGCGATGGTAGCGATCATGTCCCGGTCGGCTCCGGGGATGCTCGCCGCGACCAGCTTCACCCCGCTCACCTCCACCGCCTGACCCACGATGTCATCCAGATTCAGCGCCGCCGACATCTGCTTCGCGGCCTTCACCTCGGCCTGAAGCTCATTGATGCGCTTCTGCAGCGCCTCAACCCGGCCCGGAAGCTCCTCCGGCGTGCAGTTGAGAGCGCCGCCGACCTGCGCGAGCAGCTCGTCCTGTCGCCGCGCCCGCTCGACCGCCCCCATCCCCGTCACCGCCTCGATGCGCCGCGTCCCGGCGGCGATGCTGCTTTCGGCGATGATGCGGAAAGCGCCGATCTCGCCCGTCCGGTCGCAATGCGTGCCGCCGCAAAGCTCGAAGCTCACTTTCGGCACCTGCACCGTCCGCACCGTGTCGCCGTACTTCTCGCCGAACAGCGCGATCGCTCCGGCAGCCTTCGCCTCGGCAATCGGCATCTCGCGAGAGACGACTTCCTGGTCGGCGAGGATCCACTCATTGACCCTGTCCTCGACTTGTCGGAGCGCCTCAGCCCCCGGCGCCTCGTGGTGTGTGAAGTCGAACCGCAGCCGATCCGGCGCGACCAGGGACCCCGACTGCGCAACATGCTCGCCCAGGAGCTCGCGCAAAGCTGCCTGCAAGAGATGCGTGGCCGTATGGTTGCGGCGAATCGCCTGCCGCCGCGGCACATCCACCTGCGCCACCGCCGCGTCGCCGAGGCTCACGGTGCCGCGCGAGACCGTGCCGGTGTGCAGGATGCTCTCGCCCAAAGGCATCGCGCGCTCGACGATCACCTCGCCGTTCGTCAATTCGATGCGTCCTGAATCGCCGACCTGCCCGCCGCGCTCGGCGTAGAAGGCCGTTGCACTGAGCACGATCCCGACCTGCTGCCCCTCGCCCGCGTCATCGACGAGTTCGTTGTCTACCACGATGCCGACGACGGTCGCTTCCTCGGCCAGCGTCTCATACCCGGTGAACTCCGACGCCGGGAGCGCCTGCGCCAGCGAGCCGTTCGCATGAAGCTGCAGCCCGACCGCCTCCCCTCGCGACCGCTGCCTCTGCTCGGCCAGCGCCGCCGCGTAGCTTGGCTCGTCGATGGTCAGCCCGCGCTCCCGCGCCAGTTCCGCCGTCAATTCATACGGGAAGCCGTAGGTGTCCGCCAGCTTGAACGCCCGCTCGCCGGGGATGACGGTGGCCCCGGCCTTCGCGAGGTCCTCCGCGATCTCCTCGAACAGGTCCATGCCCTGCTCCAAAGTGTCCGCGAACCGCCGCTCCTCGCGCTCGACGATCCGGGCCGAGAAGTCCTCCTTGCCGACCAGTTCGGGGTAAGCCGCGCCCATCGCCTGCGCGACCGCCGGCAGCGCCTTGTACAGGAACGGTTCGCGCGCCCCGGCCGTGCGTCCGAAACGGTACGCTCGGCGGATGAACCGCCGCATGACATACCCGGCCCCCTCATTCGAGGGCACCACATTGTCCGCCAGCAGGAACGCCGTCGCCCGCAGGTGGTCGGCGATCACCCGGTAAGCGATGTCGATCTGTTTCTCCTGCCCGTAGGGCGTGACTGCCGCAGTCGTTGCGCCGATGGCCCCGATGGCCGCGTCCATGATCTGGCGCAGCTCATCGGTCTCCATGTTGTACCGCACGCCCTGCATGAGCAGCGCCAGCCGCTCCAGGCCCATGCCGGTGTCGATGCCGGGGGCGGGCAGCGGCGTCAGCGCGCCGTCGGTGGCCTCGGTGTACTGCTGGAACACGAGGTTCCAAAGTTCCATGTACCGGTCGCAGTCGCACCCGAAGTCACAGCCGCCCTCGCACCCATACTCCGGCCCCAGGTCGATGTGAAGCTCCGTGCACGGCCCGCAGGGCCCCTCCCAGCGCACCTGCGGCCACCAGTTGTCCTTGCGCCCCATGCGCACAATGCGGCTCATCGGCACCCCGATGCGCTTGTGCCACAGTTCCTCCGCCTCGTCGTCCGACTCGAACACCGTGACCCAGATGACCTCGCGGTCGAGCTTGAGCACATCGGTCACGAACTCCCAGGCGAAGTCAATCGCGCCTTCCTTGAAGTAGTCGCCGAAGGAGAAGTTCCCCAGCATCTCAAAGAAGGTGTGATAGCGGTTGTAGAAGCCGACATTCTCGATGTCGCCCGTCCGGCAGCACTTCTGCACCGAGACCACACGCGGCGCAGGCGCGGCCTCGTCACCCCGGAAGGCCTTGAGATAGGGCTGCATCCCGGCGCTGGTGAAGAACGACGAGGGATCGTCGCGCAACACGAGCGGGGCGCTGGGGCGGGTGATGTGGCCTCGGTCGTTGAAGAAACCGCAGAAGGCATCGCGAAGCTGTTGAGTGGTCATGTCGGAGTGAACGTGAGTCCTATTATGAAGTAGCGTCCTATAGTGAAGCGCCATTATAACCACAAAGACGCGAAGACACAAAAGGGGGAGTGCAGGGGAGCCAGGAACTGGAAACTGGAAACTGGAAACTGGGAACTGGGAACTGGGAACTGGGAAAGACGCGCCTGAGGAGTCCGGCCGCGATAAGGCGAAGCCACCATCTGCTGCGCGATGCGGGTCGTTGTCGTTAGCCCCCGATAGGGGGCGTTCGCGAATTGCCACCAGCGGAAGCTGGTGGATGCCGTCGGGCGAGAAGTCATGTGAGCCCCGCAAGGGGCGAGCGGCCGGCGACGTTCTGCGGTCGCCCCTTGCGGGCCTCACGGCCTCCTCAGCACGCCCGCCTTCTCCTCCTCCGCCCTCTCCAGGTTCAGCGCCAGTAGCTTCTCCAGAAGCTCGCCATCACCCATCTCCGGGTCCCAACCATACGCGGCGAACACTGCCGCATCGAGGTCCTGGTGCAGGTTATCCAGCCATGTCGGCCGCTTGTTGTACAGCGCTGTCAGCGTCAGCGTGGGGCTGTTGTCGAGGGCCGACTTACGCACCTCGTGGAGAGCCTTTGCGGCCTTCGAGACGGCCTCGCGCTGATCGTCGGTCGGCTGCGGGAAAGGGAAGGTCTCGAAGCAGGTAGTTGGCGTATAGCGCGGCCTGTCTTCGAGCGAAGACGCTATGCGCAGCGCCCAGGTCTCGTGGGGACGCGAATGCAGAACGCCAAGAAAGTAGTCGTCATCGCGGGCGAAGGCGATGAGTTGGTGGTCGGGAAGTGTGTCAGGTGCTAACCAGACGAGCAGCCGATGCTTTGCCAGCACCACCGTGCCCAGGTACCGAGACAGCCCTCGGAGCGCGGCTCTCATCGCCGGACGCGGCTCCACGTGCAGCCACCACCGCTCCCGGTAGGCGTCACGGCGATTCCCTTTCCTGACCGGTAGCACGTGCTCGCGAAGGTATTCAAACGGCATCTCGTACAGCGCCGCCTCGCGCTCCGGCATATCGACGCCGAAGTCGATGATCCACATGTCGCGGGGCCGCCGGGTGATGTCCAGGCCGTTCACCCACGGCTTTACGACATCGGCATTGGAGCGCTCCATCGGATTCGGGGCCAACAGCATCTCGCGCGCAAGCTCCGCCGTGATGTCGAAGGCTCCGCCTTTGGTGTCACCCATAAACGACAGCCCGGCGTTGGCGCGAAGTCGGGCAGCAACGGTGAGATCGTGCCCGCTCGTCAGGTCCGCATTGATTCGGGCCACAGGTCGCCCGTCCAGCACCCGCTGCGTCTGCGAGCCGTCGTCGAACCCGACCATCGAGATGCGCACCGCAGCTCCGTCCAGCACCCACGGCCGATCCGACCAGGCCATGAAGATGCCGCCGCTGTCGATGATTCGCTGCAGCACCGGCCGCATCTGCGGCCCCTGCCGGATCGAGTTCGTGGCCAGCAGGCCGACTCGTTTGGCGCGAGCTCGGGCGACCTCCGTCGTTGCCCGCTCGTACCAGTAGCAGCACAGATCGGCCTCGTGAGGCACGCGTCCCTCGTAAAGGGCGAACATCCGCTCAACGTACTCGTTACCCAACTCCTTGCGCAGGCGTTTGCCCCCCAGGAACGGCGGATTCCCCACGATCACGTCCGCTTCGGGCCACTCCGGCTCCACTACGTTCCCGGCGTCGTCCTCGGCCACAATCGCGTCCCGCTGCTCGATGTTGTGCAGGGGCTTGAGGATCGGCGTCTCACTGCGCGTGTATCCATGCGAGCGCATCCACTGCAGGTGGCCGATCCAGACCGTCAACTGCGCCAGTTCGGCGGCATAGGGGTCGATCTCCAGGCCGAGAAGCTGCTGGGGGCCGCTGCCGGGGTATGGGACATTGGGCGTCCAGCGCCCGGAGGTGCGGATGACCTCCTGTTCGAGGTCCTTGATGGCTGCCAGTGCCACATACAGGAAGTTGCCGCTGCCGCACGCCGGGTCCAGCACCCGCACCGTTGCGAGGCGCTCCATGAACGCGGCGATCCGCTTGTCGATGGCGTCGGTGACTCCGTTGCGCTTCGTCCGGTTCTGGCCGTTCTCCCGCCCGGCGGATAGAGCGTCGCATTCGTCCCGCACGCCCGCCCACTCGGCCCGCAACGGCTCCATCAGGACCGGCTCGACGATCGCCAGGATGTCATCCCGCGAAGTGTAATGCGCCCCCAATTGCGCGCGTTTGGCCGGGTCGAGGCTGCGCTCGAACAGCGTGCCGAAGATCGCCGGCTCGATGCAACTCCAGTCCAGCTTCGCCACCTCGGACAGCGCCGCAAGCTCGGAAGCCTCCAAAAGCAACGTCGTGTCATCGTCGAACAGCCCGCCGTCGAAGTATTCGATCAACTCCGCCCCGAACGGCCCGCCGGTGCGCATGACGGAGAGCAGATTTCGCAGCATCCCGTCGAAGCCCTGAGGGTTCCTGCGGTTATTCGCCAACATCCGCGACATGATGCTTTCGGGCAGAAGCCCGACATCTTCGGCGAACAGGCAGAAGATCAGCCGCATGAGGAAGTGGGCGGCGTCGTGCGGCGGGACGCCCCGGATGCGCATGTTCTCGGCGATTTCGCCGATGCGCCGGGCGGCGTCTTCGGTGACGATAAGCGGGGTATTGTCAGGGCGCAGGTCGATTGGGCGGTTGAACAGTTTTTGGAGGATTGCGATGCTTTCCGGGTCGTCGATGCTCTGCAGCCGAACCGTGTACGTCTTCTTGGCGGTGTTGGTGAAGTTGGTGTGGATCTCGATAACATCGGTGTCGCACACGACCAGCAACGGGGGATTCCCGAGGCTCTCCCGGTAATCCAGTAGCTGTTTGTACGCGGCCTGGAGGTTCCCGTGCGGGCCCTTGTACTCCCAGCCGAAGCACCCGCGCTTCCAGACATCAGCGAAGCCCTTGCCGCCATCGGTCTTGGTGACGCTCTTCTCGAAGCAGAACTCAACGCCCTCCTGGTCGGCCTCGGCGGGCTTGCTGTGATGGAGCATCTCGCATAGGTCGAGGAAATGCTGCTGTGCGGAAGAGCGCTCGCTGAGCTGGTGCCCGGCCCACTTCCGCCGAAACTCAGTTGGGGTCAACATGCTGCAGCGGCCTCCGTGCCGTTGTCATGTCGGGTTCCGGCACTCTGGAACGATGAGAAGGCGACGGCCCTACCCCGTCCCGCCTGCGGCGGGCCACCCCTCCCGTTCCGGGAGGGGAGAGGCAAACGGCGATTCCCGCGCAGCAGGGAACTGCTGCTGTTCTCCCCTCTCCGCTTGCGGAGAGGGGCCGGGGGTGAGGTTGCCGTCCGCCCCGCGGGTTTTCGAGGCAGTCGTCATGCCGGGTTCCGGCACTCTGAAACGATGAAAATGTGC
>CAYWBK010000325.1:0-7293 GCA_964455745.1 uncultured Armatimonadia bacterium | reverse complement strand
CGGCGGTACGGCGAGCGGTGAAGTTCACGCTTGACAAACCGTTTCATAGAGGCCCTGCCGTTCACCCTGCGGGACGGCTGGGGCCGGATACTTCGACCGCCGATACAACTGGCGCTCTCGTAGTCCGGCCCCTCCTTGAACGGCAATCAGCCTTACCTTCGCATCGATGTCCCCCTGCGTAAAAACGATGCTCCTGCGGAACGCCTCGCGAATATTGACAAAGCAGGTGCCGTCACCTATACTGACTCAGCCGAGAATTCAGCGGAAGGCGAGCATGGAGCGGCTTTGCGCCAGCCCGTGGGGAGCCGGTGCACGCCGAGGTGGGGCCGGAACGCTCCCGACCAGTCAGGGTCGGTTCTGCCGGCAAGTGCGAAGCCGGCAGTTTTTGCTGTTTGTCCGGCTTTCCAGGTGCTCGCCCCAACTGTCGAGGAGAACCGCGCGCGGTGTTTGAGGCGCTGACCGATAAGCTTCAAGCGGCTTTCAAGAACCTCAGTGGCCGCGGCAAACTGGGCCCCAAGGACGTGCGCGAGGGCTTGAAGCTGGTACGCGTCGCGCTGCTCGAGGCGGACGTTCACTACCAAGTCGTCAAGGATTTCGTTCAGGAAGTCACCAATGAGGCCGTCGGGGAGAAGATCCTCAGCGGCCTGAACCCGGCGCAGCAAATCGTCGGGATCGTGTACCAGCATCTTCTACGCCTGCTCGGCGAACAAGCAGTGCCGATCAAGTTTTCGCAGCAGCCGCCGTCGGTCATCATGCTCTGCGGGCTGCAGGGCTCGGGCAAGACGACGACCGCCGGGAAGCTCGCCCTTACGCTGAAGCGCCAGGGCCGTCGTCCGCTTTTGTGCGCCGCCGATGTGTACCGAGCCGCCGCGATCGAGCAGCTTCACCAGGTGGGCGCTGCGGTCGAAGTCCCGGTTTTCTCGATGGGGACCAACGACCCGGTCGACATCGCCAAAGCCGCCGTCGCCAATGCGAAGGCAGCGAACCTTGATACGGTTATCATTGATACGGCCGGACGTCTCCACATCGACGAAGACATGATGGCGGAGGTCGCCCGGCTGGAGAAGGCCTTCGATCAGCTCGAGGTCCTCCTCGTCATCGACGCCATGACCGGCCAGGATGCCGTCAACGTCGCCCGCACCTTCGGCGACCGATTGCAGCTTGACGGCCTGATCCTCACCAAGCTCGATGGCGACGCCCGCGGCGGCGCGGCACTGTCCGCCCGGTCGATCACCGGCAAGCCGATCAAGTTCGTCGGTCTCGGTGAGAAGATGGAGGCGCTCGACGTCTTCTATCCCGATCGCATGGCGCAGCGCATCCTCGGCATGGGCGATGTCCTGACCCTGGTCGAGAAAGCGCAGCAGGCCGTCGGGATCGAGGAGGCCGCGAAGCTTCAGAAGAAGCTGCTGAACGATACGTTCAGTCTCGAGGACTTCCGCAACCACTTGCGCAACGTTCGCAAGATGGGGCCGCTGGACCAGATCATGAAGATGCTCCCCGGCGCGTCGCAGATGCCGGGTATGATGCCGGACGAGTTCGACGAGAAGGAACTCGATACGGTGGACGCGATCATCAGCTCGATGACGGTCCAGGAGCGTCTCGACCCGGAGCTTTTCAACGGCAGCCGCAAGCGCCGGGTCGCCGCCGGAAGCGGCACTTCGGTGCAGGAAGTCAACCGGGTGCTGAAGGAGTACCGAGAGCTGTCGAAGATGATGCGCTCGCTGTCCAAGGGCAAGGCGATCAACTTCGGCGGCTTAAGAATAGGCCGCGGCTAGCGCCGCCTTTGCCGTCCCTGCCGTTCCTGCCGTTCCTGCCGTTCCTGCCGTCCCTGAAACCTGAAACCTGTCATCTGCCGTCCTGCGAAGGGAGCAAGTCGATTTGTCAACCAGAATCAGGCTCAAGCGCTGCGGAGCGAAGAAGCAGCCGTATTACCGCGTGGTGGTCGTTGACCAGCGCAAGACCCGCGACGGGAAGACGATCGAGGAGATCGGGGCCTACAACCCGCATACCGATCCGCCGACCGTCAACGTCAAACAGGACCGCTGCCTGCACTGGCTGATGACCGGCGCCCAGCCGTCCGACACCGTCGCGTCGCTGTTCAAGCGCGCGGGTGTGACGGACGCGCTCGCGGCGGCCCAGAGCGCTTCGCCCGCGGCCGAGTAAGCTCTCTTTCGCGAACGGCGCGACGTGGCGGGATGTGCCGGTCCGAGGGCGCGCGGCCGCATGAGATGGGGTCGGCGCCGGGCAAAGAACCCGACCGCAGCATCCCCGACTCGAAGGGAGCACTGAAGATGCAGCAACTCGTGGAGTACCTCGTCAAGATGCTCGTTGACGACCCCGAGGCCGTAAGTGTCTCCGAGGTCGACATTGCCGGTGTCTCGACTTACGAGGTCAGCGTCGCCGACGGCGACCTGGGACGCGTCATTGGCAGGCAGGGGCGCATCGCCAACGCTTTGCGCACTGTTGTCAAGGCGTCCGCGCTCAAGTCGGGCCGGCGCGTGAGCCTCGAGATCGTGTCGTAAGGCTTCTGCGCCATTGCTCGGCGATCTGTCCGTGACGAGCCGGCCGAACCGCGCCGGAGCACATGCTCGCGTTCGACCCTGTATCCCGTCGAAACACACTGGAGGCGGCAGTCATGTCCGTGAACATAAAGCGCAGCGTCATCCTGCGCTCGATAGTGACCGAGACGCTCAAGAAAGAGCTGCACGACGAGTTGCAGGAGGCGATCAGGGAGATCGACGCTCGCGTCGCACAACTCGAGATCGGCACCCGCGCCTACATCACCGACCTGCAGCGCAGCAACATCCAGCAGGCGATGGCCGTCAAGAAGCAGGTCGAGGCTGAGAAGGCGAAGCAGACCGACCTCAAGGAAGAACTCGTGCGGCGCGACAAGATGGTCCAGGAACTCGAACTGGACAAGGAAATCGTGCGCGGCCAGCTCGAGAGCCAGGTCGAGGTCAACGTCGGCGACAACCTCGCCGAGCTTCTCAGTGGTGTGGAAATCGTGACCAAGGACGATGTCGTGGTCGACATCCGCACGATCAAGCCGGGCGAGGCTGACGACGAGACGCTAACTGTGGTGACAAGGCTTGATGAGGCCAACAGGTAGCCCGGAGGCCGACAAGTACATCGTCGAGATCGGCAGGATCGTCGGGGCGCACAGCCTCGGCGGCGAAGTGCGGGTCGAGAGCTACAGCGACATCCCGAACCGATTCTATCAGCTTGAGACCGTCTACCTTCGCCCGGAGCGCGGCGAGGGGCGCATGGTGCGGATCACCGGCGTGCGCGAGCATACGGCCAAAGGGCTTTTGCTCGTAAAGCTCGAAGGGGTCGGCGACCGCACGGCAGCCGAGAAGCTGCGCAATGCGGTCCTATGCGTGACGCCCGATGATTCTCCCCCCCTCCCTGAGGGGCAATACTACGAGTGGCAGATCGTGGGCCTGCAAGTTGTGACCACGGACGGGCGCGACATCGGGCCGATCACCGAGATCTACCGCACCGGGGCGAATGACGTGTACGCGACGCCGGTGTGTCTCATTCCGGCGATCCCCAGCGTCGTCATGCAGATCGATCTCGAAGCCGGGCGCATGGTGATCGAGCCTATCCCGGGGTTGCTGCCGGATGAGGGCGAGGGGGCGGACGGGCGGCCCTGAAGGCGCCTACCCCGCCCGCTGCGCGGGCACCCCTCCCGTACCGGGAGGGGAAAGGCCAACGACAACGGCGGCCGGCGAGACACCTGCATCACGCGCGATAGGATTGTCGCGCCCACCTCGTTTTCGAAGCAATGGAAGGACCGGCGTAGCGTTGGGCTTTGAGGGTGAACACGGTGCAGCGGCTGCGGATCGATGTTCTGACGCTTTTCCCGGAGTTTTTCGGCGTACCCTTGAAAACCAGCATCGTCGGGCGCGCGATTGAGGCTGGGATCATCAGTGTCGGCGTCCATGACCTAAGGGACTTCACCTCCGACGCCCATCGCACTGTCGACGACGCACCTTACGGTGGCGGACCGGGGATGGTCCTCATGCCCGAACCGCTGCATCGGGCTTTCGAGGAGCGCCTGCTTGCGGCCCCGACGGGGGCGACACGCCGGGTGATACTGACCACGCCCCAGGGCGAGTGTCTCACACAGCGCAAGGTCGAGGCCTTCGCCGAATCCGGCGATCTCATCATCGTCGCCGACCACTATGAGGGCGTCGATGAGCGCATTCGGGAGCGCTACGTCACCGACGAGGTTTCGGTTGGGGACTATGTGCTGACCGGCGGAGAGTTGCCCGCGCTGCTCATTATCGACGCCGTCGCGCGGTTGATCCCCGGCGTGCTCGGCAATGAGGGTTCCGCAGCCGAGGATTCTTTCACCACGGGCCTGTTGGAGCATCCGCACTACACGCGCCCCGCGATGTTCATGGGGATGGCTGTTCCGGACGAGTTGGCGCACGGCCATCACGAACAGGTGCGGACGTGGCGGCGGCGCGAGAGCCTGAGACGAACACTTCGACGTCGGCCCGATCTTTTGGCTCGCGTCGAATTGACTGAGAAGGACCGGAAACTGCTGGCTGAACTGGACTTGCCCTGAGGACGTGCCGGGCGCTGGTCCATGCCGCCGGATCACACGGTGAGGATAACCGATGAAGAACGCCTTGATTGCTGAGGTCGAGAAGAAGCACCTTAAGGAGAGCGTGCCCGTGTTCGCCCCCGGCGACACGGTCCGCGTCCACGTCCGCGTCCGAGAGGGCACGCCCGAGCAGCCGCGCGAGCGCATCCAGGTCTTCGAGGGTGTCGTCATCGGCAAGGACAAGGGCGGCCTCGCGGAGTGCGTAACCGTCCGCCGCATCACCCATGGGATCGGCGTCGAGCGCACTTTCCCCGTGCATTCGCCGTCCGTCGCCGACATCGAAGTCACCCGTCGGGGCGATGTCCGCCGCGCGAAGCTGTACTACCTGCGCGACCGCAAGGGTAAGGCAGCTCGCGTCAAGGAGAAGGAGCGCGTCCGAGTCGCGCCGCCGGCACACAGCTAGGCACGGAGCTTCAACATGCGTCTCGAGGGTGCGTTCGCGTTTGAAAACCCGTGGCAGATCGTCGGCCTCATTGCACTGGTGTGCCTGGCCCGTCTGATCCTCGCGCGGAAAACATGGACCGACAAGCGAAGCAGGGCGACAACGCTGGAGATCATCGACTCCGCGTTGATCGCCTTGCTTCTGGTCTTCTGCGTTTTGCGCCCTTTCGTGATCCAGGCGTACTACATCCCCTCGGGTTCGATGCACCCGACGCTCATTGAGAATGACCGCATTCTCGTCAACAAGTTCATCTTCTACTTCCGCGATCCGAGACCCGGCGACATCGTCGTCTTCGACGCCCCCCCCCAGGCTACGAAGGACAAGAAGGACTTCATCAAGCGTGTCGTCGCCGCCCCCGGCGACCGCATCATGGTGCATCACTTCGACAAGATGTTCCGCAACGGCCAACCCCTCGATGAGCCGTACATTGCCGAGCCGCCGAACTACGACTGGCCCATCGATTCAGCATACATACTCCGGCCGAAGGGGCAACCCCAGCGCATCGCGAACCTGGCCGACGGCATCACTGTGCCGAACGGATACCTCCTTGTGATGGGCGACAACCGCAACGACTCGAACGACAGCCACCGGTGGGAGGCGCTCGGGAGCGATGAGATGGTCTACGGCGCCCCGTTCCTCCCGCGCGAGAACGTCCTGGGCAAAGCCATGTGCATCTTCTGGCCACCATCTCGTGTCCGCATCCTGCACTGACCGCCGCCATACTCGACGTGCCTCATAACGCCAGGCATCCCAGCAGCAGTCCTGCCGCAACCGCCATGACCCCTCCCCAAACCGCGCCACGCACCCACGAAATGGAACTTGAGCGGGCAGGTTGGCGTCTGATAGCTGGGGTGGACGAAGCCGGCAGAGGCGCGCTTGCGGGGCCGGTCGTTGTCGCCGCCGTCATTCTCCCCGCAACCCCCCTCATCGAAGGCATTGCCGACTCGAAGCTCCTGACGCCTGAGAGGCGCGACGCGCTGGCCGAGCGCATCAGGCAGATAGCCGTCGCCTGGTCCGTCGTCGCGGTGTCGAGCGACATCATCGACGCCATCAACATCCTGCAGGCCAATCACATCGGCATGCGGCGGGCTTTGATGGCCCTGTGCCCAAGGCCCGATCACGCGCTGATCGACGGCCGCCCGGTGCCCGACCTGCCGGTGCCGAATACCGCTATCGTGGGCGGAGATCGCCGCTCGTACACCATCGCCGCGGCCTCGATCCTGGCCAAGACCTACCGCGACCGCGCGATGGAGATTTTGGACGAGCTATATCCGGGCTACGGATTGGCGGCTCACAAAGGCTACGGCGCGGCCACACACATGGAAGCAATCGCGCGGCTTGGCCCGTCGCCGATTCATCGCAAGTCCTTTGCGCCCTGTCGCGACGACGTCCAGCAGACCCTCGACTTCTTCGGCGGCGAGGACGATTGCGTGTGAGATATGCTGGGGGCATCATCCCGATGAGCATCCGCCTCGGTTCCAGCAAGGCCTGCCCATATCGCTCATCCCCGCAACGCGTGGGGACCGCTGACGGCTTCACGTTGATTGAGCTGCTGGTGGTCATCTCGATCATCGCCGTCCTCGCGGCCATACTCTTTCCGGTTTTCGCGAACGCGCGGGAGAAGGCTCGCCAGACTCGGTGCGCCTCAAACCTCCGTCAACTCGGCATCGCCGTGCAGATGTATACCACCGACTACGACGAGCTTTACCCCTGGGCGGTCGATCCCACCGACGTCAACTGCCCCCAGATCTGGTACCAATTCCCGCTCTGGCAGAGCCTGATACCCTCCATGCCGGAACTCCACGATACGCTCGCCCCCTACATCAGGTCGGCGGAGCTTTGGCATTGCCCCTCGGACACCGGCTACACCGTCCTCGAAGACGCCGGCATCCCGATCAACGCCACCCCGACCTCCTACGCAGCCTTCGGGAGCAGCTACGTGTGGCGGACCGAACTCGCCTTTGCCCACACGATCGCCGGCGCGATGCCGGACCCCGCCGGCACGAACGTGCTCTTCGATGGTTACGGCGAATGGCATTCCGGCACGAGTGTCATGAGTGCGAAGCGCTGGGAGATGCTCTTCGCCGATGGCCACGTCAAGAACGTCGACCGCAGTGCGTATGACGCCGCCTGGGCCGTCAACCTCCAGTAACCCGCTTATCTGTTGTCACCCCCTGTATTAGCCGTTAAATAACTTTCAATTCTGGAACGAATAGTGTATAATAGTGGCAGTATTCTG
>CAYWBK010000324.1:0-7311 GCA_964455745.1 uncultured Armatimonadia bacterium | reverse complement strand
CAACGACTCCTACCCCGCCCCGCTGCGCGGGGCACCCCTCCCTTGTAGGGAGGGGGAACGGCAACTGCAAAGGCCACGGCAACGGCGAACGGCTTCCTACCCCTGCCGGGCTGCGCCCGGCTTTCCCCTCCCTCGTAGGGAGGGGAAAACGGCAACGGCAACGACTCCTACCCCGCCTCGCTTCGCGGGCACCCCTCCCTTGTAGGGAGGGGAAACGGCAGTGACAACGGCGGACGGCTTCCTACCCCTGCCGGGCTGCGCCCGACTTTCCCCTCCCTCGTAGGGAGGGGAGACGGCGAACGGCCCACCCCCTGCCCCCTCCCGTGCTGGGAGGGGGAATGGCAACTGCAAAGGCCACGGCAATGATGTCAGCCGGTTTGCTGGAGCCTCTGCACGACCGCCTCGATGGCCTCGTCGGGGGTGGAGGCGCCTGCGGTGACGCCGACGCGCTGGATGTCGGCGAGCCACTCGTCGCGGACCTCCGCCGCCGTCTCGATATGGTGGGTCGGCGTGCCGGTGGCAGCGCAGATTTGGGCGAGACGGGTCGTGTTCGCGGAATGCGTTCCGCCGACCACGATCATGAGGTCAACATTGCGGGCGACCTCAAGGGCCGCGGACTGGCGCTTGGTGGTGGCGTCGCAGATCGTGTTTGCGATGCGCAATTCGTGGACCTGTGGGAGCAGCGCGTTGGTGAGTTCCTGCAGGTTTTCCAGGCGCTGGGTGGTCTGGCAGACGACGGCCACGCGGCGGGATATCTTGAGGTCGGCGATGTCGTCTGCGCCTTGGACAATCGTGGCCTGGCCGCCGGTGTGCTCGACGATGGCCCGCGCCTCGGGGTGGTCGGCCTCGCCGAGGACGAGGACCTGGTAGCCCTCACTTTGGTAGAGGTCCGCCGCTTTCTGGACGCGGGCGACGAACGGACAGGTGGCGTCGATGATCTGGATTTGCCGCTCCTCCGCGGCCTCGTAGGCTGCCGGACCCGCGCCGTGGGTGCGGATCATCGCCACGCTGCCGGCGGGGACGCAGGTGATGTCGTCCACCACCTCGACCCCACGGGCGGCGAGGTCCTCAACCACCTGACGGTTATGGATCAGCGGCCCAAGGGAGTAAATGTGACCGTGCCGCTCGCTGGCCTCGCCGGCGGTCTCGAGGGCGCGCCGCACACCGAAGCAGAAACCGGCTTCAGAAGCAAGGAAGATGTCCAAGGTGGTCGCTCCGGGGGAAAGTGAGTGCATCGCTGGATGTCTCCAGGAGGGGCCGGACCTACGAGACCGCCGGCCTCACCGGCGGTCGAAGTATCCGGCCCCCAGTCGTCCGGCAAGGTGAACGGCAGGGCCGGATACTTCGCTGCGCTCGTAGTCCGGCCCCTCCCCAAACGGCCCGTGCCTCGACCCTTTGAAGGCCCCTCACTAGAAACGATGTTCCTGCATCGCGGGGTCCCCATCTTGCCAGGTGCCGCTTCGCCGGACCAAGGCCGCCCCCCCCCCCGCGTCGCAGTCAGCTTCGGCGGGAGGTGAACATCTCGGCCAGCGCCAGCCACACTCCCTGTCGAGATGGGAGGCGATTGGCGAGTGTGGACGCCTGCGCGGCGAGTTCCGCGGCGTATTGCTTCGCGCCGTCGAGGCCGAGCAGTGCGGGGTAGGTCTGCTTGCCGACCGCGGCGTCGGCTCCGACCGGCTTGCCGAGGGCCGCTTCATCGCCGGTGACGTCGAGGATGTCATCGGTGACCTGGAAGAGCAAGCCTACGACGCGCGCATACTCGCCGATGAGGTCCACGCCGTCTTGCGGCGCTCCGGCGAGGATCGCCCCGACGCGCGCGGCGCCGACGAAAAGCCGGGCGGTCTTGTTCAGGTGGATGAATGCCAGCAAGTCGGCGTCGACTGGAAGCTTCTCGGCCTCGATGTCCACCGCCTCGCCCGCGATGACGCCGGTTGCGCCGGTGACGGCGGCGAACTCGCTGACGGCACGGGCGACCGTCGCGGGGTCGATATCGGGCACGTTCGCCTGGTCCGCGAGGGCCGAGAACGCCGCGATGATGAGCGCGTCGCCTGCAAGCAGAGCGGTCACCTCGCCGAAGGCGACGTGGCATGAGGGGCGGCCGCGGCGCAGGTCGCTGTTGTCGATGAGCGGCAGGTCGTCGTGGATGAGGCTGGCGACGTGGAACATCTCGAACGCGCAGCCGGCGGGGATGACGGAGCGTTCGTCTGCGCCGAACGTGGCGGCGGCCTGCATGACCACATAAGGACGCAGGCGCTTGCCGCCGACCAGCGCGTACTCCATCGCCCGCCGCAACTCGGAGGCCCGGGTGTCGGCCGGCGGCAGATACCGCCTCATCGCCTCATCGACGACGGGGGCGACGGCTTCGAGGTCCCCCCAGATGTCGGGGGGCGCGTCTTGTGATTGTGGATGGCCGGGCTGGCAAACCGATGTCATCGACCGATACCTTACACCGCGACGATGATCTCGTCGTTGTACTGAGCCACGACGCTTTGGCCGGGCTTTATTGTGAGGAAATCCTGCTCGGGCCACTGCCCGTTTACCAGGGCTGCGAACAGTCTCTCGCTGCCGGCCATCTCGCAGTATTCCCAGCCATATTTCGCGGCGGACTGCTTGGCCTCCTCGCGCACGTCCTCGCGGTGTGACAGCGGCATCTCGATATAGCAGCCGGTTGTATAGTTCTTCTGCCACTGGTTCTCGAACTCGTACAGGAAGCGCCCGTTCTCCTCGCCGTACTTGTCGATGAACTCCTGGAGGGTCTTGCCCATGCCCTCGCCCGCGGCCGGTGTGCGCTCGACATGGGCGTCGTTGCGCTCGATCCAGCCGGCGGTCACGAAGTACGTGCCGGGCTTGTCGCGGAAGTATTGGGCATACGTGTCCTTGGAGCCCATGAACAGGCTGATGCAGTCGTGGGCCCGGGGGATGATGACGGGGATGCCGCGCGCTTGGAGGCCGACGACCATGTTGCTGCAAAGACAATAGCCGAGGACCACGGCGTCGTGGATCTTCTCGTCCGTGGCGTCGATCAGCTCCTGGAGCTTCTCGCGGCCTGTGTCGGCGTTGTCGTGATAGCCCTTAGACAGGAAGACGGCGTCGATGACATGGGGCGAGGTGGCGGCGTAGTGCGAGACTTCGCGGAACATGATCTCGCAGGCGATCAGTTGCAGACGCATGATGTCAGTGACCCTTTGTCGGCGCCGAACCCATTCCCACGGAGATCTTCTTCGGCACCGCTTGTTTTGTGGTGTTCTGCTGTAGAATCGTGTGCTTGGTGATGCGCCGATTCTCGCAAGTCTGTTGCTCGTGGATTGTGCGCTCCCCCGGAACGCCCTGGCGCTCGACGGTCTCCTGGCCTTTGGGGAGGCAGGGGTTGGACACTCGCTCGGGCGGGGCGTCGAAAGTCTCGATGCGCGCCACATCCTTGACGGTGACGACGGTCAGGAGCGGCCGGGGCGTCGAGACCTTCAGAAGCTCCCCGGCGCTGATGTCGCGCCCTTTGAGGCCCGGATTGAGAGCGTATAGCTCTGCGAGCTTCATCCCGTGCTGGGCCGCGATCTTGTCCGGCACATCGCCGGCCTTCACCGCGTAGGTCTCGGCTTCGCGCTTCGCGCGAACGAGACGGGCGACGGCGCCGGACACGTCGGAGGTGATCTCGGCCGCCGGCGTCGCGACGATGGGGACGGCGACGCTCTCCCGGAAGTCCTGGCTGCGAATGCGCTCGCCTTCGCGCACATACAGCGCCTTGACCGCCTCCAGCACCTGGCGGGCGAGGTCCGGGGAGGCCAGCTTCACCGTGGGTTTGCCGTTGACCATGACCACGGCCGCTTCGACGAGCACCGTAACCCGGGGCTGGATGAGCTGCGCCGCATCCTGCACCGCGAGGGGCTGTTGGTCGCAGGAGGACACTGCCGCCTCCTCCCACCGCTGCGCGAATGTGGCCTTACCGGGCAGCGAGCCCTTCCCCGCTCGGAGCAGGGCCTCACGGACGCTCCGGGCCGCGGCCTGGTTCTTGACGAAACACACGGGCTGACCGTCTATCGTGATTGTGCGCGCCTGCCGCGACCGGCTGTGATCGGCCACGCGCAGGATGACCAGCAGGGCGATCACCAACGCAGCCGCCCCCAGCGCCAGCCGATAGTTGCGGACGGCCCGGGCGTGGGGGTGCTGCTGCGGAGGAGCTAGTGAGTCTGGTCGCGGAGGGTCTGCCACGAGGAGCGCTCCCGTCCGGTGCCCCCCTTGTTGTGCCCGGCCTGCTGGGACGACGGCGTGGACGCTGACGGCTTGGTTGCCGCAAGCCCGGTCTTGCTCGCAGGCCGCCTGCCGCCCTCCAGCGGCGCGCCGACCCAGGGCTTGTCCTTCTGTCTCCGGCATGCGGCGGCGAAGTCGTGCCGCACCGCCGCGATCTGAGGCCACAGTCTGTCGTGGACTTCCAGTTCGCCCGCAAGGAAGGCCAAAGCGATGCCCGCCACAACAATGCCCTTATAAAGCCTATCCTGGTCCATAATTGATGCTATTTTGCCCCATCATCCAGACGCAAAAGCGGGACGGCACTCGCCTCAGTGTGCTGCACATCGCGGCGATGACACCGTCCCGCTGGCTCCTGCGCGCTCACGTTGCCTCTCGGCACTCGGACACGACCCCCGGAGACGTTTTCGTATACCACGGGGTCTCCGGCCTTACTTCTTAACTTTCTCCGCCAGTACGGTCAATGCCTCTTGCACTTCTTTATTGTGCCATGCAACCGCATCCGTGTCGACGTTCGGCTGCGGCTCGGGGAACTCGATGTCCGGCTTGATCCCGCGCTTGCCATCCTTGCCGGTCAGCCCGATGTCGCGCTTGTTCGGCGTCAGGTATACGGCCGTGGACAGCACCAGCGCCGAGCCGTCGTTCAACCGCGTGACCGTCTGCACCTTGGACTTGCCGTAGCTGTAGTGCCCGACGATCGTGGCCCGCTTGAGGTCCTGCAGGCACCCGGTGACGATCTCGGAGGAACTCGCGCTTCCGCCGTCGATCATAACTACGACGGGGATGTCCTTGGGCACGACCGCGCCCTTGTGCGCCTCGTATGGCAACGGGTCCGAGTCGCGCTCCTTGACCCAGACGATCGGGGTATCTTCCACGAAGAGACTGGAGACCGCCACCGCTTGGTCGAGAAGCCCGCCCGGGTTGCCTTCGAGATCGAAGACGATGCCCTTGGCGCCCTTGTCCAGGAGAGCCTTGAGAGCCTCGCGCATCTTCGGCTCAGCGGGCTGATTGAAGTTGTGCAGCCACACCCACCCGAGATTGCCGGGCTTCATCTCGTACTCAACCTCAGGGATGTCAACCACGTCGCGGGTGATGATGATGTCCAGCGGGTTGGCGACCTTCTCGCGCTCGACGGTAAGCTTGACGGTGGTGCCGCGCTTGCCGCGGATCTTGTCCACGACGGCGTTGAGGGTCACCCCACGAACCGACTTGTCATCGACCTTGGCGATGACGTCGTTGGGCCTCAAGCCCGCTTTCGCGGCTGGCCCGCCCGGGATGACGGATACGATGACCGTCTGGGCGTCTTGCGGCTTAACGCCCTGACGTTCCTCGAGTACCGCGCCGATCCCGTCGAAGTGCCCCTCGCTCTCATTTTCGAAGTCGGCGTACTGCTTGGGGTCCATGAAGCGCGTGTAGGGGTCATCAAGCGAACTGAGCATCCCGCGAATCGCGCCGTATGTCAGCTTGGTGTCATCGTCGATGGGGTAGACGAAGCTGCGCTTGACCTTGTCCCGCACTTCCCAGAAGGTTGCGAGAGGCTTGAGATCGGTGGCCGCGGTGATGCTGTTGCCCTTCTCCACCCGCAACGCCATCGGCACCAGTTGGGCGACCTGCGCCACGAAGCCGAGAATCGCGTCCTTGTGGACGGTGTACATCACGGCTCCGCCTGCGGTGAACGAAGCCGTCATCAGCAAGACGACGAGGAAAACGGAACGGAACCTGTATCCACTCTTCACAGCGAAATCCTCCATGATGGCTCACGGCACGCCTGGTGCCGCGCAGCCCGGAAACGCTTGGTCCCTGCCCTCTAGAACCCGAGCGGGTTCACAGCCTGCCCGTCCTTGAACACGCTGAAATGCAGGTGCGGCCCTGTGGCCCACCCTGTGGCCCCCACATACCCGATGACTTGCCCCCGCCGAACCGTCTGGCCCTCGCTGCACGCTACGCTGGACATGTGTCCGTAGAGCGTCGACATCCCGCTGCCGTGGTCGAGGATCACGGCCTGACCGTATGCGCCCCACCACCCTGCGTGGACGACGGTGCCCTTATCAGCCGCGTGGATCGGAGTGCCATACGCCGCTCCCAGGTCTACCCCGTTGTGGAAGCGACGGGTGCCGAGGATCGGGTGGATGCGCCAGCCGAAGGGGCTCGTAACCGGTCCCGGAACCGGGCGCAGGAAGTGACCGCTCCATGTGCCCGTATATCGAGCGCCTTCCTCGCCCCGCTGCACGCGGGAGATCATGGACTCGATGTCCTTGGAATCCTGCTCGAGAGCCGTGAGCTGCTTCTCGTACTCGGCTCGGTCGGAGGTGGTTTTCGCCAGGATCTGGTGCGCTTCCTCGGTCCGGACGGCGACCTCGCGCTTCTGAGTTTCAACTTCGCGCACGAGATTCGCCTGCTCGACCTCTTTATCCCGCAACACCAACGTCTGGCTCTCCAGTTCCCGCTTGGCGTCGGCGAGATCGGTGAGCACCGTCTGGTCTTGGCCTGCGATTCGGGCGGAGAATTCCGCGCGGTTCGTGAAGTCCTCGAAATCGGTCGCGTTGAGCATGACCTCGAGGTAAGAGGGCTGCTCGTTGCGATACAAAGCCAGCACCCGCTGCTCCATCATCGTGCTGTGCTTGGCGAGGCGCGCCTTCGTGGCTGTGTGTTCGGCCTTCACTTGCCGAAGCGTCCCGCGCGTCTGCCCGAGTCGCCCCTCGGCTGTGTGCAACCTGGCTGCCGCGGATGCCAGCTCCCGTTGCGAGGCGGTCAGCTTGTTGCGTGCGGTCGCCTGCTCGGCCTTGACATGCCTGAGCTGGCTCTTGACGCCGGACATGCGACTGCGCGTCTGATCCAGGCGGGAGCGAAGCCCGCCCTGGGAGATCGCGGGGGCGAAGTCCGTCAGCATCAGCGCGACGCTCACCAGGAGCGCGGCGATGCCGCGACGACGCCGATCTCGGAAACGTAACATCAGGTGAACCTCCGGGCAATCCGGATTAGAGCTGGGCAGTTGTATGTGTTCAGCGAGGTAACTGCAAAAGTCGCTGCGTCGTCTGTAGGAGCGGTCTCCAGACCGCGATTGCCGTT
>CAYWBK010000323.1:0-7349 GCA_964455745.1 uncultured Armatimonadia bacterium | reverse complement strand
GGACCAACTCAAACGAAACATCAACTGTCAATGTGCGGAAAATGAGACAGAGACACAGAGAGCACAGAGAACGACTGGGAAACGGGCTGCCCCACAATAGGCGTTAAGGGACGTTGCCGTTCTCTGTGTCCTCTGTGTCTCTGTGGTCAATCGCCGTCCATTTCCCCGCAGGGCATCTTATTGCCGAGCAAGGCCGACAACCGGCATAGTAATATTAGGGCCGTTCGGCGATCTCGCCGCCTTGCCATTCATCGAATGCCGTCTGCCAAAGGCTTCAGCGCTGACAGCGCCCTAAGCCCCGAGCGCCGTCTCGACCGCTTGGCGAACGGTCTCGGGGCTGAAAGGCTTGGGCACCACCGGGTACTTCTCCTGCAATTCCTGGTCCATGCGCTCGACCGTTGTCACGAGGACCACCGGCACGTCCCGGAGGTTCGGATCGCCGGGCATGGCCTTCAGAAACTCCCATCCGGACATGATCGGCAGGATGAGATCGAGCAGTATCAGGTCCGGTTTGCGCTTTGTGGCCTCGACGATTGCGGCAGCGCCGTCCGCGGCGATGACGGCCTCGTGGCCCATTTTGTCGACCAGAGTCTTGAGCAGCAAGGCGATGGGGCGTTCGTCTTCAACGATCAGGATGAATGCTGATTGCACAGGCTGTCACGTCCGATGTATGAGGGCTGGGCCGCGTCGGGTGGCGGCATCGTTGGGATTGCTGTATCGGCGTGGGACACCCGGCATTGCCGCACGCAGGGCCGGGCCACGCAAGCATATCACTGGGCGCTTAACTGCAGGCGCAGCCGGCCACCCACGCCACGAACTCGTCGTAGCTCTTGTTGAATTGCGTGAGCGTGTCGACGACCGGCTTGTAGGTGTCGAACTCGTCCACGGTCATGCCGTCCGGCTCGTAGGCCTGACGGAACAGCCTGGACTTGTAGAGCTTGTCCAGGTAGCCCGCCGGAAGCTCCTCCCACATCCCCTTCGGGTTGAGAATGCGCTCCGTCTCGTCGAACTCCGACTGCCGGTTCGGGAAAACCGTCAGGAAGATCGGCACCGGGCCGTCCGTGATCGAGCGTTCGATGTTCCACGGGCCACGGCCGGAGGCGGGCAGGGGGATCGACTTCGTGCAGCCCATGCCGCCTTGCTGCGGCGGCAGCGACAGCAGCCGATATTCCCGCTGGCGAATGGCCGTGGTGCACCACTTCTTGACCTCGTCCCAGTCACTCACGCCGGCATCCTTCAGTTCGTCCCCCACCGGGTCGTCGACGCGTCCGTCCATCTGGGTGCGGTAGCTCATCTTGCAGATGGAGTTGCGCTCGATGGCCCCCGCGAACGCGATCTGCTGCGGCAGCGCGAAGTTCACCGTCACGTTCACCCCCATGCCGTGGCTGACCGCATCGCAGACCAGGTCGATGCCGGCCTTCGTGCCGGGGGCCTTGAACACGCAGTTGGGGGTGCCGTCGAGGCCTTTCTCTAACTGCTCCCAGACCCAGTGCGCTTCCCTAATCATCACCTCGGCGTTGTCGGCGGCCTTCGGCGAAAGCTGCAAGCTGACGTAGCCCATCTTGCCGTCGGTCAACTCCCAGATCGGGCGCAGGAGTCGGGCGTTGTACAAGACAACCTGGATGGTCATCGCATAAGCGAGTTGCACGGGGTCGTAGGTCGGGTGGGCCTCCCGGATGGCGTCGCGCACCGGGGTCCAATAGCCGGGGTCCTCATTGCGGGCGACATTGACGAGCACGGGGTTGGTGGTGACCATCGCGGCGCCGCGCCGCATGGTCTCGCGAAGTCCGGCGGCATAGTCGTTGCCCCACCAGGTGTTCGTGACGCCGGCCATGGACAGGCGGGTCAGGCGCGCGAGTTGGCTGGCCTTGATCGAGGCAATGTGGGCGCGAGCAAGCTCGGCGGCGTCCTTGTAGCCGAGTTCTTCCAATAGCGCCAGAGACTTGTCCGACTCTGTGGCAAGCATCCCGTCGCAGACGGCGCGGTCGCCGTGCCGATCCTTGCATTTCAGATGCCACTCCGGGAGAACCGACTGCAGATCGACCGCATTCTCCGCCAGAAGCTCAATGGCTTCGGCCTTTACCGTTTCATCAGGGGAGCCGGCATAGATGGCTTTCTGTTCCGCGCGGAAGGCGGCTAGTTCATCGGCGAGGTCCTGGGGCTCGATTCCAAACATCATGCTCTGCAGCAGACGAAGACCGCGATCGGTCATGACACGAAACTCCTCGGTAACGGCGAAAGCCGAAGGTCGGAAGACGTAATCCGGAAGAGCGGCACACACCGACGAAGAAGGACGGAGTGAGTATACCACAGTCAATAGTAGGGGGCAAAGAAAAGGCTGAAGCGGGCAGGAGCATCGTTTTTGCGCAGGAGGGGGATATAGGCGCGAAGGTAGGGTCAATTGCCGTTCAGGAGGGGCCGGACCTACGAGACCGCCGGTCGTATCGGCGGTCTGGGCGGCCGTAGGCCGCCAACTGTATCCGGCCCCAGGCCGCCTAAGCGGCAGCGGGGGCCGGATACTTCGCTGCGCTCGTAGTCCGGCCCCTCCTTGAACGGCCCGCGCCTTGATCCGTTGAACGCATCGCGACCAAAAACGATGCTCCTGCTGAAGCGGGGTGCGTCTTTCAATTGTAGGTAGTCTGACTACGCCGGTTGCGCAGCCCTGCTCGGCAATGAGATGCCCTGCGGAGAAATGGACGGCGATTGACCACCGAGACACAGAGAACACAGAGAACGGCAGCGTCCCTTAACGCCGTCCGTTTCCCAGCCGTTCTCTGTGCCCTCTGTGCCCTCTGTGGTCTCTGGTCTCTGGTCTCTGGTCTCTGGCTCCTGGCTTCCGCCGTTCCCTCCCTCACCTCGCCCTCGCCACTTCTCTCCCGTTCACATACAGGATCGCCTCCCGCGGCTCGATGCTCACCGTTGCCGCGACGTGCGTCCAGCGATCGAGCGGCAGCTTCGCCGGGTAGATGAGGTGCGGGTCGCGGATGATGAGCCGCAGCGAATCGCCGGGGCACGTGTCCAGCAGGTATGCCGTCGCCGCCCCGACCGGCGACTTGTCAATGATTCGCGAGCCTGTCGGGGGCAGCTCATGCGGGCGAACCCAGGCCGCGACCGTCAGGCCGTCGAGGCAGTCAAGCCTCGAATCGTTCGCGATCTCCAGAAAGCCGTTCCCGTCGAGCCGCAGCGCCTTCCCGGTGATGCCGTCGCCTGCGTCGACGATGGCCACCTGCCCGATGATCTTCGCCGCCAGCGCCGCGATTGCCCGGTTCGGCACCGCGTCTGCGTTCCTGCCGGCGAGGTCAAGGGCCACTACCTGCCCACGCAGCAGCTCTCCGTCCACGCCCTTGCGCTCGGCAAGCTGCCGCATCTCGTCCGCGCTGAGCGGGCGATTCACAACCGTAATCCCCGCGATGTCGCCATTGAACAGGTCCCCGCCGTTGCTGTCGGCTCCGAAGCGCAGGGGCAGATTGTTCGACCGGATGAACGGAATCGGCTTGATGACCAGCGGCTCTGCGACATCGGCAGGCTTCGGCGAAATCTGCGCCGGCTTCGCGAGTGTGGCCTCGATGGCCTCGCCGCTCTTCAGCGCGACCTCGAAGTCGCCCCGCGACCGCTTCACCCCGGCCCGATTCCATCGCGGCATTCGCCCGCCGAAGTTGTCACGGATGCGGATAATCCCATCATGTCCGGCGACGACGCGCAGCCAGATTGTCGCGTTATTCTCGCGCCGCGCCGACACCCGGTGTCCGCCCTCCGCCCGCAAGTCCTCGAACGACGCCTCATGCCAGCGCCAGGGGGTCGCCGGGAAGACCCGGATGACCTCGGTATCGCGCTGGCCCGGCGTCGGGCTCCAGCTTTGCAGGAGCATCTCCTGCACCGCCTGCGCGGCGAGGAAGTTGCCCTCCAGCGTGAACGGCCGGTAGGTCATCCCCGAGAACCCGCTCGCGGTCTGATCGCCGTTGGCGTGGAAGCCGTTGCGCAGGATGAAGGCTTTCACATAGATGTCCAAGTCCCGCATCGCCGCCTCGGCATCGCCCACCCGCGCCCGCAGACACGACATCCACGAGAAAGTGTATCCGCACCAGCCGCCGGTCCCCAGCTTGTCCCACTGCTTCAGCGAGGCCGCGATCGTCCGCCGGTCCGCCGCGCCGTTGTCCACGGTGACCAGGTTGAACGGGTCGATGGCGATGATGTTCGACAGGTGCCGGTGCGTGTAGGGCAGTTCGTGGTCGGCGTCGACCTTCAGCACGCCCTCAGGGGTGACGTGCAGCGGCCCCAGCGCCGCCGCGTCGGCGGTCCAACGGCGCGCCTCCTCCGGCTTGCCGCAGGCATCGGCCATCTCGGACAGCGCGAGGAAGAGCATCCGCAGGCAGGCGATGTCGTAGTTGCTGTCCGGCTTCAGCCAGGAGGTAGCGCTGCTGTCGAAGATCTCGGGCGAGGTAGACAGCGGCAGCTTCAACACTCCGTTCGCATCCGGCTTGAGAAGCGCCCGCAGGCACTCCCCCACCTCGCTGCACCACGGGTACGCCCGCGTGCGGAGGAACTGGTCATCGTGCGTGTACCGCCAGTGCAGGTAGAACAGGTGGCCGCTCCAGGCCCCCATCGTCGGCGACAGGCTGTATTGCCCCCAGCCGCCCAAAGGCTGCCCCGCCAGGCTCATAACGCCCGGCACCGCGGCCCCCGGCGCGTCGTAGAAATCCTTCGCGAACTTGCGGAACGTCGGCAGTAGATTCCACAGGAATTCGAGATAGCAGCGGCCCTCATCGAACCGCCCGGAAGTCTGGTAGGCGATGTACGTCATCTGGGTGTTGAGGTCGTTGTGGTAGTCGCCTTTCCACGGCGGAAGCCCGTTTTCGTCGGCGGTCCAGACCCCCTGCAGCGGCATCGGCGGCGCGCCCAGCCGCGAGGCCGCGCCGTAGAAGTATTGGACCAGGTAGTAGTGCCGCAGGACATCCGGCTCGGGCACCGAAACGCTCGACTGCTCCCAGAATCGCTTCCACCAGGCGAGATGCGGCTTGATCGCCTGCTCGTAGCCCTCCTCCAGTCCCTTGGCGACCCGCTTCCGGGCCAGGGCCAGCGGATCGGGGCCTTCGCGCGTCGAAGTGACGGTCACGGCGATCAGCGTCGCATCGCCAACCCGGCGGGATTCCAGGCACACGCAGTATCGGAGGCCCTCCGCGGCCTCCTGCACGAACCACTGCGCCCGGCCCTCGCTGCCGGGCTTCGCAGCGGTGTATCCAAGCGCCTGCACAGCCCCCGACGCGAGGAGCTTCAGCCCCTTGGGTTCCGGCCCGGGGATGCGCAGGAGCGCCACCGGCTCGGCGGCGCTGAAGAACCCGCTCAGCGACCGGCCGTCGGCGAAGTGCGCATACCCCTGCGCGGTGGCGAGGTCCAGCTCGAATGACTTCACCTGCTGCGACGGATCGAGCGCGATCTCCAGCCGCCCGGCGGGCAGCTTGCTGGGATGGGCGTCGAAGTATGGTTTGTCGCAGATGTCGTTGACTTCATCGGCCTTGCCCTCGCCGACCAGCCGTCGGATGGTGGCGTAGTTGAAGTCCTTCCAGCGCACACCGTTGGCCGGGCGTTCATCCCACAGGTCTCCTCGGTCGAGCGACAGCCGGATCGTGTTGTCCTTGCCCCACAGAAGCCCGCCGAGAAGCCCGTTCCCGAGCGGGATCGCCTCATCCCAGGTGTTGATGGGGGCCGCAAGCTTCAGGTTCAGGTCCGGGCCGGGAAGCCGTGAAGCCCCATTCTGGCCGCTGTCGGCAAGACTCGCCGTCATGGCCAAAGCCGTCATCGCGAGCAGTACGATCATCGTAGAAGCACATTGGAGCATGTGAACCGGACCTCTCCGCTATCGCGTTGTTGTCTTTCGTCGCCGCCGTTACAGGTATGCTCCCCCCTCACGCCGAATTCCTCTGCCTGCAGGCTCTTGTTCGATGCGCGCGGGTAACTTGCCCGAGATGTGCAGGCTGATCTCGCCGGTTGAGCGAATGCCGTCAAGCCCCGTAAGGGGCGGGACGCCAATTGCCACCGGCGGAAGCCGGTGGAACGCTGGCCTTTCAGCGCCCAAGAGCCCCGCAAGGGGCGATAGCAAGGCGTTGCACGGCCTCTCGCCTCTTGCGGGGCTCACACGACTTCTTGTCCGCCGGAATCCACCAGCTTCCGCTGGTGGCAATTGGCGAGCGCCCCCTATCGGGGGCTGAAGGCAATGGCTTGCCTCGTTAAAGGCTGGCCGTCGCCAAGAGACGATAACCAAGGCCAGTTAGCGACATTTGCCCACACACATCAAGGAAGAGCTCTCCTCGCCATCCTCACCAAGCCCGAAAGGACCATCAACATGACCCGCCCGCTGACAGTCGGCATCGTCATCCTTGCGCTGCTGTTGCCTTTGCTCGCCCATGCGGCCGATTCGCCCGCCCCCATCAGCCACCCGTTCATCTGCACCGATAACGGGCAGGGCAAGGTGTTCGTCGTGTCCGCGGACGGCAAGGTCCAATGGGAATACCCCGCCGCCCAATGTCAGGACTGCTGGGCGTTGCCGAACGGCGATTACCTGTTCAGCCACGTGCGCGGCGCGCTCGAAGTCAAGCCGGACAATACCGTCGTGTGGGAGTACAAGTCGCCCGACGGCACCGAAGTGCACAACTGCCAGCCGCTGCCGAACGGGAACGTGATGATCAGCGAGTGCGGGACCAAGCGCATCATCGAGATCGACCGCGCCGGCAACATCGTCAAAGAGATCAAGTGGGAGACCCCGACCACCGTCGTCCACTTGCACTGCCGCATCGCCCGCAAGCTCGCCAATGGGCACTACATGATCGCTTTCGTGGGTGAGCACGTGGTCCGTGAACTCGACGGCGATGGGAAGATCGTCTGGGAATACGCAACCCCCGGCGACCCCTACATCGCCCTGCGCCTCCCCAACGGCAACACGCTGATCGGCTGCGGCGACGGCCACAAGGTGATCGAGGTTGACAAGCACAAGAACATCGTCTGGCAGCTTGACGAGAATGAACTGCCGGGCATCCCGCTGCGTTTCGTGGCGGACATACAGGTTCTCCCGAACGGTCATATTGTGGTCTGCAACTGGGGCGGCCACGGCCACATCGGCGAGCAGCCGCTGGTATTCGAGATCACCCGCGACAAGCAAGTTGTCTGGAAGATCGACGACTACCAAACCTTCCGCGCCATCGCCGGCATCCAGCTTCTCGATATCAAGGGTGACGTGACGAAGGGCAAGATCCTGCGGTAGGCGCACTACGCCCTTCGCCGTTGCCGTCCGCCGTTGCCGTCCCCCCTTCCCTGCGCCGACCGCAGGTCGGCAGAGGGAAGGGGGGCAGGGGGGA
>CAYWBK010000322.1:0-7393 GCA_964455745.1 uncultured Armatimonadia bacterium | reverse complement strand
CGCCCCCTTCGGGGGCTTGACGGCAACGGCTTGAGACCAATTCGCGGCTCCCAGGTGCGAAGATGTGGGTAAAGCATAGCCACTATGTGGAGAGGGGCCGGGGGTGAGGTCGCCGTCCCCTCCCACACCGTGGTAAGGGGCCTGCCGGCCGCAGGCGGGTCAGGGTGAGACGCCGTTCACCGCCTATCACCCGGCGTCGCCCTCCCATACCCCAACCCCGTCCCCCTCAGTGTGCTCGTATTCGCCTCGCCCTTCTGTATCCGGTAGATGCCCGGGTGCGCCCGCTGTTCCTTCTCCGGCGTTGCCGCGGGGAAGAACTGGCGGCTGTTAGCCTCCACGCCCATGATCGTGTACAGCCGCGCGGCCATCCCGACCGACTGGAACAGCGCCAGGCTCGGGTTCGTGAGGTCCTGGATCGCGTACGGAATGCCCAACTGGCGCGCTTTCGAGGCGAACAGTAGGTCGGCCGAGTGCCCCTTGCAGGTCTTCAGCGCCACGCCGCTCCAACCCAGCTCCATCGCCAGATCGAAGGCAGGCACGTCAGTCAGGCTCTCGTCCACGATGACCGGCTTGAGCATCGACAACTCCCGCATGTCGTGGCGGTGCGCGGTCAGGTCGCGCTCGGTCGGCTGCTCGATATACAGGATGCTGTCATAGCACTCCGGGCGCTGCTCGCGGATCTTGCGCAGCATTTCGATGATGTACTGGGGGCTTTCGCACTGCTCGTTGGTGTCGGCGGTGAGGTGCATCTCCTTGCGGCCCAACTTGTCCAGTTCCGCGCGCCCGATGTCGTGCACCGCAATCGTCCGCGCGACATCCCAGTTCAGGTCCGTGCCCCGCAGCTTCACCTTCAGGCAGTACATGCCATCGCGCCTGATCCATGCCTCAAGCGAGTTCGGAAGCCCGTCCTGCGGATCGGTGTCGTCGACCTCGCTTTCGTACAGCTTGTCCAGACCGCCGACAAGGTGGAAGACCGGCACGGAGGGCAGGTACTTGGGCCGGATGTAATCTTGCACATACCGCCCGCGAAACTCCGCTCCCAGGTAGCGGCTCAGGTCGGGCATGTGCTCCTTCCCATAGCCCGAGTAACTGTCGATCCCGTTGACATTCCCGAAAGCGTCGTGGAGCGCGGCATCCACCGGCGAGGCGCAGACCAGCGCGCCGAGGAACGGCTGCTCGGGCGTCAGGTTGCGCTCGGCGCAGACTTGCAGGTTAATGCGCGCAAGGTCATCCTCAAGGTCCATGAAGATGTCGATCGGGTGCCCCGGATGGCCGTAGCCTATTGCCGTCTTGATGTACCGGCGCGTGACCTCCTGCATCGCCGCCTCTTTGTCCTCGTGACTGAGGTCCTTCGTCGGCCAGCCCCAGAAGTCCATCAGGAAGATGCCGCCCCAGCCGGTTGCGCGCTTGCCGCGACGATTCTCGACAGTGGCTTTCACGCGGCAGAAGCACACCCGATCGACCACAACCGCGCCGAACTTCAGCGGTGTGCGCGCGATGCAGTTCTCCAGCCGGTGCTCGATGTTTAGTATGCGGATGTCTGAATTCACTGTCTATGACTCCCTCTTGGAGCGATCTCTGAACGGCCTTGACACCTTGGGGGCCTGCGTCCCCCAAACCCCCGCGACATTGAACGTCAAAGGCTTTCACCATGCAGGGAGCTGCGATTGACTCTTCCTGCAATCCCCCGGAACGCGCGGGCCGCTGATTTGCTTCTTCCCATATACCTATGGCCTGACCGAGCGCTATTCGCTCGCTTCGCGACCGCCTGCACCCGCCTGAGCCGACGGGGCCAGGTCGGCGACGACCATGCGGTGGTTCGAGTGCCGGGAACGGATGACCCGGGCGGTGTCAATCCCCAAGTCGCGGCTCACCCAGATGCGGTCGATCCGCGACAAAGGCAGGCGGTTCGGGAACGTATCCGGCCAGCCCCAGCCTGCCTGGAAAAATGCGTCTGTCAGATGCTTGCCCAGCGGCGCAAAGAGCGTGTCACCCCCCGGCGCGTTGAAGTCTCCGCCGACGATCACCGGACAGTCGGGTTGAGCTTGCTTCAGGAGGGCCTCGATGCCGGCGATCTCGCCTTCGCGGCGTGCCCGCTGCTGCAGCGCTCCCGCCCACCCGGACTTCAGCCACTTCTCCGGCTTCAACTGCGGGACCGACAGATGGACCGACGCCACCCAGAGGCTCACCGTGCCCTGGCCCAGCGGGATCTCCACCTGCGCCGCACAGAGAAGGCGACTATCATCGGACGGCACGGCGACCGGCTCAGCCGTCCCGCGCACGAGAATCGCCGTGTCCCCGCCGGCGGCCATCGACCAGTCGGGCATCGTGGAAACAAGCTGCTCCAGCGCCTCGCGCGAGGGCCTCTCCTGAAGTAAAATGATGTCTGCGTCCTCCGCCAGGGCCTCCTTGGCTGCGGCGATCTGACCTCGCTGGCAGTTGAGGGTCACGATCCGCAGGAGGCTGGCCCGCGCCGGCATCCGATTTCCCGCTTCCGGCGTTCGCAGGGCGAAGCGCGGCTCCTCGGCGGTGTGCAGCGCGACGACGGCCCATGCAATCAGTGCGAGAGGGGCCAGAATGCGCGCCCGCCGCGACCAGCCGATGAGCGCCAGCAGCACCCCCGGAAGCACCCAGCCCCAGACGGGGAGCACGGTGACAGGATCGAGAGCGGGCGGCCGCACATTGTAAACGGCCACCACCGCAGCCGCGACGAGCAGTGACACCGCGGCCAGGAAAGCGCGGAAGCCGCCGCCACGCCCGCTCTTCGCACTATCCATCGGTCTCGGTGACATGGATGCCGGCAAACCATCCATCTTTCCGGGCATGAAAGCATCCTGGGCTTCGCCGCCGAGGGGGGAATTCCGGCCCTCTACGGCGAACCACGCTTCCGGCAGCCCGTCCGGTCGGCGACAGCAACACGGCATGACCGGCTTCAAAGATTCGATGCACATCAGAGGCGAAACATGGCGATGCAACCCCTGTGGGTCCGAATGCTGATCCGCGCCGCGATTCCGCTGGCGGTGCTGAGCGCGTACTACGCCGTTCGAGCCGGGGCATGGCAGCACGTGCAAACGCTCTCTTGCCAGAGCAACCTGCAGCAGTTATCCCGCGCGATGTCGATGTACGTGGAGGACTGGAACCAGGTCATGCCGCCCCGACCGCCGGCCGGCGGGGACTTCATGGCAGCCAAGTGGTCCGCCAAGCCGGTGCGGCTGGGGCACCGTCAAGCATACCATATAGCGATGGACCAGCCCGGGCCACTCTGGATCTACTGCAAGAACGCCTCACTCGCCCGGTGCCCCGTCGACCCTGACAACCAGCGTTACACCTATGATGCGGGGGCACATTCCAGCTATGACTGGAATATGGAGCTATCCGGGAAGTCACTCCGAGAGGTGTCCGGGCAGCCTATGATCTGGGACAAGGGACCCTGGCACCGGATCAGCCTCCTGAATGGCTCGGGCCGCAACGTCTCCCGTACCCCCGGCGTCGGCGCGCCTTACTGGATCACCGAGAGCGGATTTCAGGCCCTGCTGCAGGCGCAGGTTATCCCCGCGACCCGATGACATGTATTCTCATCGGAACCCCACTGCCGGCGCAGTGTCTATCTGGGCGACGGGACCGAATCACCCACTGGACCCGACACTCGAGCGCGCGAAGGATACCCTATATGGCCTCTACAGGATGGGCGCGACGCCTCCTATTCTCTGGCGCGATTCTGGGCGTCGTTCTCCTCGCGTACTTCGGCCTCCGGGCCAATGCCTGGCACGCGCAGACGTTGGAGTGTCAGAGAAGACTGCGGCTGCTCACACTCGCCATGTCGCTCTACCTTGAGGACTCAGACCACTTGATGCCGCCACGTCCGCCAGTGGGCGGCGACTGGGTTGCGAGCCAATGGGGGGCGAGGCCCGCATGGCCCGGCGCGCACGGTGCGTACCGCGCCAGGCCCGACCGCCTTGGGCCACTGTCGAACCTGATGGAAGACATTTCCCTCGCCAGGTGCCCCGCTGACCCAGACTACCGGCGCCGCAGTTACGAGGCCGTTGCCCACTCCAGCTATGAGTGGAACCTTAGGCTGGCCGGCAAACGGGCGGACGATGTTATCGGGCAGCCGCTCGTTTGGGACAAACTGCCCTGGCATCGCGACAGTAGGACACGAGGACGCAACATGTGCGCCTTCTGGGGTGGTCTGCGCGGCCCCGCCCCTTACTGGCTCCCGGAAAGTGAGTTCCAGGCGCTTCTGCAGGCGCAGGTTATCCCCGCGGCCCGATGACATACGTCCGCGTCGCCAACGGCGCGAACTCATCTACGAGTTTGCCACCGTTGATCGCGATTGTGCGCTTGCCGAACAGGTCCTGCGCCGCGCCTTTCACGCCGAGGCCGGCAGGGCCGCCCAGGGCGGCCACGTCGAAGGTCGCTTTCACGGTGGATGTGCTGCGGTTTGCGCAGATGATGTACCACTTGCCGTTCACGAGGCGCACCATGAAGCGGATCAGGTCGGTGTCTACCGTGACCTGCTTTTCGGTCGGCGGGGCCGCGAAGACCGGGGTAAGCGTCTCGATCTCCTGGCCCAGCGGGCGCATCGACTCCCACATTGCCACCGACATCGGCTTGTAGATGAAGTACAGGACCGAGCGCGCGCCCTCGATCAGACACAGGTAGGTCTGACAGCGCTGCTCGGCGGGCGTCGCCTCGCGGATGGCGTCATCATAGCCGTAAAGCTGCAGCCAGATGCTCACCGGCTTGCCCACCGGCAGGCAGTCGGCGGCCATCTCCCGCGTGATGTCGTCCATTGCCTTCATCGCGTCGCCGCGACCTATGGGGTAGCGATCCAGCGAGCCAAGGTCGGACGACACCAGCCCGCCGTAACCGCCGTAGCCTTTCTTCCATGAGTAGTAGTTGAAGAAGCTGGGGCGGTACGGGTCGGCCTCGGTGACGGCTTCGTGGAACTTCGGCAGGTCGCTTTCCTTGCGCGTGGGGCTTTCCCACCAGCCCTCAGGCTCGTCGAGGATATACCAGGCGATGATGAGGTCGTTGTCCTGGAATGCCTTGATGTTGCGGACGAGGCCGTCGCGGATCTTTTCGTAGTCCTGACCGCCGCCGTTCCACCAGATGACCTTGAGACCCAGCTTGCGGCAGGTGTCGAAGAAGCGGTTGAAGGCCGGCAGGTTCGCCTGCAGGTCCTGCTCGGTGACGGAGCCGCCGAAGATCGCGCAGATACTGTTGAAGCCGTGATCCTTGATGTCCTGGAGGCGGTCGATCTGGCTGATGTTGTGGATGCCCATGCAATAAGGGATAAACGGCTTCCCGTCCACGATGAAGCAAGCGGCGAAGCGGTCGATCTTCGCCCCGTAGGGCTTGTCTTCCAGCTTGACGAGATCGTCCTGCCATTTGAGGTCCAGCGCGGCCTCGGTCTTGTCGGCGACACTCACCATGACCGACGTCTTGCCAAGGGGCAGGCCGGCGAGAGGGACCGCGATCTCCGTCCAGCGAGAGCGCGCGCCCGGCGCGAGTTTGCCGGTGTAGGCGTTGCCGCTCACCGAGACGCGGGCCTCGACGGCACGGGGATCGGAGCACCAGACACGCAGGCGGGCTTGGCTTTCGGTGGTGTAGTAGGAGCGGTCGAAGAGGGCGGTGAGCGGCGCTCCGGTGTCAGCGACGGCGGTGGGCTGGAGGACGGCGCGGGTGAGAGTGCGCACCTGGCAGCGGCGCGCGTTGCCCTCACACACTGACACGACCGCGGTGTATTCACCCGGCACCGGATTCCCCTGGATCGAGCCTAACTTGACCGGAACAGGCTTACCGGGCACGAAGGCCACCGATTTCGCAGCCAGCGAGACCGGCGGCGGAAGCGCCGTCGTGCCCGGCGACTGAACCTCGGCCCCGACGCTATGGGCCCCGGTCTGATGCTGCCCGGGGGTAATGCTCAGCGTCAGGCCCCACTTGTCGCCCTCGGTCCACGTCCCGGTCCAGGCGACGTCCATCGCGCGCGGGTTGACAATTCCGGCGGGGAGAGTGACGAGGCCGAAGCGGGGCGGGTTGTGGAAGCTCCCGTCGGTGAAGGACCATTCACTGAGTTCCTCGGTGGTCGCCTTGGCATGACGGCAGAAGTTCATCCCCCACACAGTCCCGGCTTTAGCGCCGGTGGGCAGGGCCCACCAGGGGACCGTGATGTCGGCAGTCCAGTGGTCGGCGTACTTCTTCGTCTGTGCCGTCCACACGGTGCTCCAGGAGGGGTCGAAATTCTCCTCATCGGCCTTTACGCCGTTCGGGTTGAGCGCGAAGTGGTAGTACGATCCCAAAGTGCGCTCCGGGGCGATGAAAAACTCCACGCACTCCCCGCTGAACACATTGGAATCGTACTTGTCCCCGACGATCTGCACGTGCTCCATGTCGGGCTGGGAGCAGTCGAAGAAGATGTGGAGGGCGTCGTCCGTCGCGGCCAGGCGCACTCGCGTCTGTGTTTTGGCGGGCATGTCATTCTGGTAATCCACGAAGGCGGGCAAGGTCACTGCCTTGCTCCAAAGAGCATCGGAAAGGCCCGCGCCGTCATGCGGTTCTCCATTCGGGAGGAGAGGCACCGTGACCGAGGGCACCGGCTTTGCGGGCGGCGTCGGTGCGCCCGGCTTCGTCTCCTTCGGCGTGTCGGACGGGTTCAGCGCGAACGGTGCGGCCTCGCCGCCGCGCGTCCACATCGGAGCGGCAATCCACAGCGTCCCCTTCGGTACACTGAAACGGATCGTGTAGCCCCACGAGGCCGCGCCGGGCTTCGCGGTCCACGTATAGCGTTCCCAATCAGTCGAGACATTGACCGTCTTCGAGGTGGCTCCCATGCCGAGGACCACCGGCATGCCGTTGTTGTCGCCGCGCAGATACACCGACAGCGTGTAGTCCGCATCCGGCTGCATTCCGCGGTACAAATACGACTGCACCGTCCAGTTCGACTGGCCCTCGATATTGCGCAGCATGAGGCTTTGCGTGCCCTTAATGGGGGAGTCCGGGGTTGTGTGGTAGTTACCGGGCCAATTGTTCACGTATTCGGGCGCGCCGGAGCCCCAGTAGTCGGGAATGCCCGCATTGGCGCATTGTGTGAAACCGGCATTGCGGAGGATGTTGTCCTCGGCGGCACCGGCAGCGGCGGTGACGCACCATGATGTGAGCAACAGCAGCGCGGAGAGTATGGCGCGCATGGCAGAAGCACCTCGGGGATAGCTAATGGCGGGCGGGACGAAGCGAGGTTCAATTCGCGCGACCAGGCAGGATGTCCTGCATTGCCCAAGGGCTCTTCCTCAATGTGTGTGGGTGCTTGACAGTGGTTGAACAGACCACATCAGGCATGTCGTTATCCGTGCCGTCGCGTCCGCAGGACGCCCGGCCCCGCCGCAGGCGGGGA
>CAYWBK010000321.1:0-7402 GCA_964455745.1 uncultured Armatimonadia bacterium | reverse complement strand
GCTATGCTGCTACGGGACTATCCGCCATGCCGTAATCCTCTAAATCCTATCAATCTTGTTCCCCTCGCCGTTCCCCGCCGCCACGCTTGCGGCAGTCCTACCTACAATCAGCGGACGGACCCTGATCGCCCGAAGGTGAGACACACTGTCAAGCGGAAAAGCCGGGGCGCTGTAAGCCTGCATGACCTCACAACACGATGGAGTTTCTCCCATGACTGGCGCCGAACTGATCGTCCAAACCCTCAAAGCCCACGGAGTCGAGCACATCGCCGTTCTATGCGGCAATGGGCTCAACGCCCTCCTGCAAGCCTGCAATGATGCCCCCCTGCGCCTTATCGACGTGCGCAACGAGCAGTCTGCCGCATACATCGCCGATGTCTGGGGCGCGATGACCGGCCGACTCGGCGTCGTCGCCGTCAGCGCGGGTCCGGGCCATACGAACGCGCTCACCGGCGTCACCAACGCCTGGTGGGACGGCCGACCGATGCTGCTCATCAGCGGCTGCAGCGAGGCGGAGACGCGCGGCCTCGGTCACTTCCAGGAGCTGAACCAGATCGCGATGGCCGCGCCGGTCACCAAGTATGCGCGTCTCATCGAGCGCCCCGAGCAGCTTGCGCCCGAACTGCGCAAGGCCATCCACGCCGCCCTCAGTGGCCGCCCCGGTCCGGTGCATCTCACCATCACCCTGGATGTCATGGGCGGCGAGTCGCCGGAATCCGTGCCTTCCGCTCATCCCACCCCCCAGCGCGCCGCGCCTTGCGCCGCCCCCGACCCCGGCCTCGTCGCGCAGGCGGCCGAGATGCTGCAAAGCGCCCGCAAACCCGCCATCGTCGCCGGCAGCGGATGCTTCTACGCCCGGGCCGGTGCGGAGATGAAGCAAGTGGCGAGCGCCACGGACATCCCCCTCTTCTCGCTGATGTGGGACCGCTGCTGCATCGACGAGTGCTGGCCGCAGTACGTCGGCCCGACGACCGCCGAGTGCAACGGGGCGTTCCCGCTGCTCGCACAGGCCGATGTCATCCTCACCCTCGGCGGGCGCGCGGACTTCCGGCTCGGCTACGGCCTCCCGCCGGTCTGCGCGCCGGATGCCCGGTTCATCCGCGTGGACATTGAGCCGGGCGAGACGGTCCTCGGCCCCGCAGACCTCCCCATCGTCGCCGACCCGCGCTCGTTCCTCGCCGCGCTTCTCCCCCACCTCGACGAGATGCCGAAGCGTTCGGACTGGCTGCAGGCGATGCACGCGGCCCGCGCGGCCTTCGTCGGCGTATGGGACGAGCGCCTGTGCGAGATGGAGACGCCGGTGCCGGCCCTGTGCGTCATTCGCGCCCTCAAACCGTTCCTGGATCGCGATGTGACCTTCCTGCTGGACGGCGGGAACATCGGTCGCTGGGCGCACATGATGCTGTGGGACCGCCACCCGGCCTTCTGGCAGACCTGCGGCGCGAGCGGCGTCATCGGCTGGGGCCTCGCCGGCGCGATCTCGGCGAAACTGGCCCGCCCCGATCACCCGGTGCTTCTTCTGGTCGGCGACGGCTCCGCCGGCTTCACGCTCGCCGACATCGAAACGGCCCTCCGGCACGGCACGCCATACGTCGCCGTAGTGGCGAGCGATGCCGCGTGGGGCATTGTGGCTGAATGCTTCGGCGAAGACTGCCGACGTGGGAGCGAGTTGGGCGAGATCCGCTTCGATAAGGTCGCGGAGGGCTTCGGGGCGCGCGGGGTGTACATCGAGAACGGCGCGCAGCTTGCGCCGGCCATCGAAGAGGCCATAGGCCTGAACACGGTGACTTTCATCCATGTCCCGATCCAGCTAGGGGGAATCGCAGCGGTGGCGGAGAAGATTGGGTGTGCGCCGTAGATGGTCGCCGACGCAGGGTCGAACCGGGCGAATGCAACGGAGGCAGGCAGATGATCTCATGGTTCCCGGCCATGCTGTACTGTAGTGTGCTCGCGTTCGGCCCATGTCTGGCTGCCCGTCGGCGCGCCATCATTTTGAGCGGGCTGACAGGTTCCGCGCCGCCTGAGTGGATCGTCGACTCACCAGCGGCAATGCCATGTGGTCTCGCCCCGCTTCTTGTCATGTGCTCACGTGGTGCGCCCTGGGACGGGGCGCGCCCGGCGTTCGGAGCCTGCGCTGCCGCCTGTATGGCTGTGGGTTGCTGGTGGTGGCTGAGACGCCGACGGGTGCACCCTTACGTGGTGGCCGTAGGAATGGCATGGGGAACGTTCGCTGCTGGATGGAGTACGGCCGCGTGCGCAGTGATCGGCGTTCTCTCGTTGTGCGCATCCGGGTACGAGCGGCAGTTGGTACGGGCGGCGCGCGCCCGAACCGCATCAGGGGACGATCTGGTGGAGGCACCTTCCGCAGGTCTGGGTGGCCGATGTGGTGTTGAAGATCGGATGCGGCGCCACTTGGAGGTGATGGCTTCTACCGGCGCGCGGTATCGTCTGGAGCTGATGGCGCATTACACAAGGGGGGCTCTGACCGGCACGGCCATACTGTCGGCCCTCGGCGCTCTGGCCCCCGTTCGCGAGGCACTGCACAGCCGGTTACCCTTGTTCCCCGCCGCGGTGTGCCTGCTGTCCCTCGCCGCAACAATGTGTGGCTGGACGGTGGGGAGTTGCGGTCTCGCGTCGCTTTACGAGCGCTTAGCCAAGGCCACATTGGGAGGCGGCCCCACGCCGTCATAGTGGACGGCGGCGGCGATCAGCAGGCCAACCGCCAGTACGCTGACGCGATGAGGGCGATACTGGCCTACGAGGCCCTCGGTTACGTGACCGTCCCCCCTACAGCAACCCCCCCTCATCGTAGCCCGTCTTAATGAGCTTGATCTGCGATAGGTCGCTTTGGCCGAGGGCGTGGACGACGGTGGCCGTGGTGATGTAGTCGGGTGAAGGCGCCAGAGGCCAGGGGCCGCCCTTGACCTGCTCGCGGTACTTGGTCAGGAGAACCGCGCCGAGGGCGTCCAGCGCCACGGGATCGTGCGAGACGAACAGGCCACGGTAGTCCCAGCGCGGCGGGAGTTTCCTGCCGACCTGGAAGTCGTATGCCGGCTGGAGCGCGTCGAGGATGTGCAGCAGGATCTTGCGGCGGATCGTGGGGCGATTGGCGACGGCGGCCATGTCCGTGGGGTTGTTCAGCAGTTGCACCCTGTCCACCATCGGGATACAAGAAAGATGGTTCGCGATGGATCCCGACACGCCGATCTGCCGGTCCACGCGCAACCGGGAGACGTCGACCAACGCTGTGCAGTCATCGAGCACGATCCGGCTGGTCTCGCCCCGGTATCCCTGCCGCTCGGAACCGAGACAACGGATACCCGGGCCGTCGCGGTTGATCGCGAAACCGGCGTTAAACAGGTCGTTCTCCTCGCCTGCGAAGATCACGACGTTGCTCTCCTGCACCCCCGCACGGATGAGCTTCTGCACCACCGCGTCGATGACCACGAGGTGTACCGGCAGATCGCGGACGTCGACCATGATGCCGACGGTATCGACCGGCTTGACCATCGCGCGCCATGCCGCCACCGGATCGGCCACACCGGTCAGGGAGCCGACTGCCTCGTCGAGCATCGCCTCCACCGCTTTGAAATCCAGCTTCCCCTCGGGGTACATGTAGGTGGAAATCGGGTTCGGGTCGAAGAAGATACGCTCACGACGGGACAGCGCCACTTTCGCTTCGCCCGGAATCCTGTCCGGGTCGGCGCTCACCGCGAGGTAGAATGCAGTCGAGACGATTCCCCAGATACTCAAGGCCACCACAAAGAGAGTACGGCTTCTGATCACTGCGCCTTCCTGCCCTTGGCACCGCCCGGTGCCGCGATGTGTGTACGCAGATTATGGACAGGCCGGGAGGCGATTGGTTTCACCGCTGACGGCGACGTCAGGCCCTCGCTACGGGCGACCAGTCCTGATAGGCCCGGACGACCCGTGCCGCCAGGGGGCGATTGGCGGGCAGCCCCAGTATTTCCGGGATAGCCTTCTCCGGGCCGAGGGATCGGAGCTTCGTCCGCATCGTAACGGCTTGCGGGTCATCGGGATGGCAGTAGTGTAGAACCGCAGCCATTGCGACGACGATCTCCTCGCAGGGCAGGCCGTACTTGAGGGCCATCTCGGCCGGCGCAGTGAACCGCTCCGGGCGCGAGAGCTTGCGCAGAGGATCGCGAATAACCCGCAGGATCAGGTCCTTGATCTCCGCGACCGCGCCCCGCGCGCCCAATTCGAGGCCATACTCCCGGACAGCGTTCAAGTCCAGCCCGTACCGCTTGGAGACGACGCCGGCCAGCTCCCCAATCGCGCCAACCACTCGTTCGAGCACGAACGGGTCGGCGACGGCCTCGTGGATGTACTTGTGCCCCCGGTGGAAGCCCCAGTAGCCACAAACCGCGTGCGCGCCGTTGTGCATGAAGAACTTGCGGGCGAGGCGGGTCTCCTGGTCAGCGACAAGCTCCATCGCCGGCAGATCGACCGGCGAGCCGAGGAACCCGGCGGCGTCCACCGTCCACTCGTTGTAATCCTCGGCCACGAGCTGCAGCGGGTCGTTTTCGGGCAGCGGAACTACACGCGAGACCATGCAGTCGGGGAAGCCGACATGAGCCTTCAGGTGCGCGGCTTCGGCGCCGCCCAGCAGGGGCACGACCAGCGACCGAAGCATCGTGGAGCTACTCTGCATGTTCTCGCAGCAGATGACGTTCAGGGGTGTCTCCACCCCGGCCGCACAGCGGGCCGTGATGATCCGGGCGATGAGATGCGCGATCTGCGGGAGGTTTTGGCTGAACAACGCGGTGAGGATAAGCGGAGTGGTGAGCGCCTCGCGGATGATGGCCGGTATGTCATCGGCGCGATAGGCGACGAAACGGTCGACGATCACCGTGCGATGGCCGTCGGCGCGGCACAGCTTCACCGTGTAGCGACCGGCCTCGCGCAGACAACGGATGAGCTGTGGGTCCTTGTCGACGAAGACCAATTCCCAGCCGGCCTCGAAGGCCAACTCTCCGATGTGGCCGCGACCGGTGGCCCCCGCCCCCAGGATCATAGCGCGCTTTTCCATGGGCCTGACCTCAGCGCTTGTAGTCGTCTTCGACGCGGACGACGTCGTCCAGGTAGGGGGTCTGCACCTCGAACAAGCGCACGTCCTCCAGCGCCTCGACGCGGTGTAAGTCGCCAGGCTTGTGCTCCAAAACGGTCCCCGGTCCGACGATGTCGGTCACGATCTCGCCGTCAGGACCGGCGGATTCAATCTTGGCGATACCGGAATCGATGTAGATATGCTCGTGCTTCTTCTCGTGATACTGCAGGCTGCTGCGCTGCCCCTTCTTGAGCACGATGAGCTTCAGACAGTAGTCATCGGTGACTGCCACCCAAAGCTCCGACCCCCACGGTTTCTCGACGAACTTGACTGGGTCGACAATCATGGTATCATCCCGCTTCGGTAGTTCCCGCGTGGCGCGGGCGTCTCGCCCGCAGCCGTTCGCCTCTCCCTTCCCGGCACGGGAGGGGAACGACTGACGACAACGGCATTGGCAGGCGAGACGCCTGCCCCACGCGACGAGTTTCGAGGCAACCGCCATGCCGGGTTCCGGCATTGGGACTGCCCTGTGGAAAGGACACCCGCTGATGACAGCCCCCGACAGTGTTGTTCAGGCGATGCTGTACGATCTCGATGCCCGCGCGGACCTGATTCGCGGCTTCGTCTACGAGTGCGTGAGGGAGAAGGGGCCAGTGGCCTCACCGGACCACATCGTGGCCTTGTATGTGGTTTCTTCGCGAACCCACGACGTTGGCTCCGTGGGCGCAGAAGTATCCTATCACATGACCTCGGGCGTCCGCAATCCTGCCCCGGGGACGCTTCTCGCCGAATGTACGGGCGAGGTCCTGGCGGCGGAGGAATTCGACGCCTCCGGCCGCATCGGCCTTGTGTGGGTGGGGTTCCCCTTCAAGATGATGCAGCAAGACGACGGGAAGGTGTACACCACCGACATCCTGCACCTCATGGGCGGCGAGGGCGTCTTCGGGCTGACCGACCACTCGGACATCCAGCTCGCGCATCTGGAAATTCCTGATGCAGTCCTCGCCACCTTCCCCGGACCGGCCTACGGCGCCGCCGGCATCCGTGAGGCGACGAGTTTCCCGCCGGGCATGCCAATGTTCGGCACGATCCTCAAACCCACCTCCGGCATCACAGCCGCCGAGGTGGGCAAGCTTGTCGGCGAGACGGCCGGCAATCCTCTCTTCGGCTTCGTCAAGGAGGATGAGAACCTCAACCCGGGCGCGACTTTCTGCCCGCTGGCCGACCGGGCGCGCGAGGCTGTGGCGGCGATCCGGGCGCACGCGGAGGAACGCGGCGGCGTCGGGCTCTTCTTCGCGCCGCACATCACCGCGCCGCCGGATCGGCTCATGCAATACCTCGACGCCGCTCTCGAGGCCGGGGTGAATGCGGTCATGTTCAGCGACCAGTTCGTCGGCGGAACGACGCGCATCGTCCGCGAGGCGACGGCGCACCTCGATGCCCCGCCGGCGATCTACGCCCACAACGGCGGCATCTCGTGCAAGACGCGCGCGATTTGGCGCGAGGTGCTCGATCTCTTCGTCCGGCTGGACGGGGCTGACTTCCGGCAGACCGCGCCGCTTACCACTGAGGCCCCGCTACTACGCCCGAACAGCCGCGAGTGGTTGGAGTGCGAGAAGGCGCTGACGAACCCCCTCGGGCATATCAAGCCGGTGATGATCGCTCGCGCCGGAGGGCTCGACCAGGGCAACATCATCCTCAACTTACGCGATGCAGCTCAGCGAGGCTACGGTGACGGAGTCCTGTATCTGGCCGGGTCGGCGATCAACTCGATCAAGGCTTCCTCGGGCGTACTGTCGCCGGAATTGGGCTCGGCGGCGATGCGCGAGGCACTGGAGGCTTACACTGCCGGCGAGGTGATGGGCGAGAATCCGCAGGCGCACGTGGATGAGCTGTACGCGTATGCCCTGGCCCGCGGGAAGGCCGCGCTCAAGGCGGCGCTGGAGCAGCGGTACCGCCGTCTGCTATACCGATGAAGGGCTTTTCCTCAACGTGTGTGGGTAGTTTGACGGGGCCTGAATAGACCATTCGGCATATCAGGCTGTGCTCTTTTTCGCTCGCAACGTCTGGGCACGCGGCCGTTGCGGCCGCCAGGACGCTTGGCCCCGCCGCAGGCGGGGACCCTCAGCCGACGCTTCAGCGTCCGGGACGTCTCCGCCCCATACCGAGTCGTCCGCAGGACGAATGGCCGCAGGCCCCATTGCCGCCTGCGCCGCAGTGTAAGGCTTCGGGCGGCTGCGCCGCCATCCGTCCTCGCAGACGGAAACGGCCCTAACTGGCGGCCTTGAACCGGACGCTGAAGCATCCGGCTGAGGGGCGCTTCGCGCCGGGCGT
>CAYWBK010000320.1:0-7417 GCA_964455745.1 uncultured Armatimonadia bacterium | reverse complement strand
ACATCAACTGTCAATGTGCGGAAAATGAGTCTGTGTCTCTGTGGTCAATCGCCGTCCATCTCCCCGCAGGGCATCTCATTGCCAAGCAGGGCCGCACAACCGACATGGTAATACTACCTACAATTGAAAGACGCACCCGCACACGCGTCAGGAAGCGCGACATGCCCGCGTCCTCGCGTGCTATAATGTTGTTGCGCCTTTGGACGACCGAGAGGAACTAGCGGTGTCAGCACAGTTGCAGCTCATCGATGGGCCAGAATTGTCCGTTCAGCACAGCAGCGCGGCATTTCCCACCTTCGCGGACTCCCGCAGGATGCCGATCCATCGCTGGTTCCACTACTACGCCGGATTCTCCGCCCAGTGGCTGGGCGGCCTCTTGCGGGAACGCAGCGGAAGTGGGCGCTTGAGAGTGCTCGACCCCTTCGCCGGCTCCGGCACGGCACTGATTGAGGCCGAGCGAGCCGGCGCAGAGGCCATAGGCTTGGAGCCGCACCCATTCATCAACCGCGTCGCACGGGCCAAGTTGCTATGGCGCGAGGACGCCGGTGGCTTTGTCAAGTATTGCGAGGGCCTCGTGGCGGATGCGAGAACTGAGCGCGTCGACGTTGGGCCGGAGAATACTTTATTGCAGCGCTGCTATGCTCCGGACGTGTTGGGGGATCTGGTGGCGCTCAGGACGGCTTGGCTGAGGCGTGCCGACGGGGCGCCGACCTCCGAGCTTGCATGGCTGGCACTCAGCGCCGCCCTCCGCGACTGCACCGCGGTCAGCTCGAACCAGGGACAGTACATATTGCCCAACCATGCCAAGATGAATGGCGCCACAGGCATCGGCGCATTTGAGGCGCGGTATAGGGCCATGGTTCACGACATGGTGCTGGCCCAGGCCGAAGGCCGCAGCGGCGGCGCCACCATCCTGCAGGAAGACGCGAGAAGCTGCCGTGGTGTGCCTTCAGAGTGGGCCGACTTCGTGGTCACGTCCCCCCCCTACGCCAACAACTACGATTACGCCGATGCGACGCGCCTCGAGATGACCTTCTTCGGGGAGGTCGAGCGTTGGGGTGACCTTCAGGACATCGTCCGCAGGCACTTGCTGCGTTCGAGCACACAGCACGTATCAAAGGATGTATCTCAGACATTCGCCCACCTGCAGGATGAGTTGCTGCGGCCGATCCGGGACGAGTTGGCGGCGGTGTGCCAGTCACTCGTATTGGAGAGGGAAGAGCACGGCGGCAAGAAGAACTACCACACCATGCTGGTTCTCTACTTCCTGGACCTGGCGGCAGTCTGGAGGTCGCTCCGACGGGTCGTCAGGGCCGGCGGAGAGGCTTGCTTCGTAATTGGCGACTCTGCGCCGTATGGCGTCTACGTGCCGGTGGAAAGGTGGCTTGCGGAGTTGGCCCTCGCCAGTGGGTTCCGTTCCTGGCGTTTCGAGAAACTCAGGGACCGCAACGTCAAGTGGAAGAACCGCAAGCACCGTGTTCCGTTGAAAGAGGGGCTACTCTGGGTAGCCGGGTAGCGCCGACGAGGAGCCAAGCATGGACCCGAACCTTGATGGTAACGAAGCGAACGAGAACGCGAGGGCATCCGCAGGGCACAAGCTGGGACAGTTGGTGGGCGACTGGTTCGAGCAGTTCTTCGTGGTCCCGTTGGCTGAACGAATAGCGCGGGAACTGGCTCTCTTCGCCGACCACAGGTTTGTGAAGCGGGCTGTGAGAGGCGCAGGCAAGGTCCTATGGACCGACATCGAGGGCAATCAGGTCGACTACGACGTCGTGCTGGAGTTGGGCGGGACACAGCGCGAGGTGGGGACCCCCGTCGCCTTCCTTGAGTGTTTCTGGCGCAGGGGGGCGCGTCATTCAAAGGACAAGGCCAGGGACGACACCGGCAAGTTACTTCCGATGAGGGACTTCTACCCCACTGCGCGATTCCTGGGTCTCGTTGCGGCGGGGGAGTTCACCGGGCCGTCGAGGGAGTTGGTGCGGAGCAGGAACGTAGACCTGTTCTACGTCCCGAAGCAGAAGGTGGTCGAGGCCTTCATGCAGCACAAGCTGGTGATGGACTACGACGATAAGTCGCCGGAGTCCACGAAGAACGTTCTCGTAGACGAGTTTGAACGGCGCTTGACCACCGCGGCCAAGAAGAGGGCGGCCAGCACTCTGACGCAGTTGATAGGCGACAACGCGGTTGCGTCGTACGTCCTCCGGGTGAAGGCCGCGCTCAGCGCCTCACCCGAGGAAATTCGGCTCATCGCCGTGCACTCGTCAGAGCCAATCGTTTTCAGGTCTTTGCAGGACGCGGCTGACTTCCTTGACCACTCGCCGCAATTCCCGATGTGCAGCCCGGTGGAATCGTTCGTCTACGAGATCACCTACTCCGACGGCAGCGAGTTCTCGCGGAGTTGCGGTTCTCTCGCCGAACTGAGACAACTCCATAGCCAGATGGTGATGCTGGCCGAGCACATGCGCAAGATGCTATAGCCCCGGTGCGAGCGCAACGCGCAGACAACAATCGACTTTGCTGGCCCTGTCACAGATGCGCGGCCGGAGAATACCGCCTCCGACCGCGCATTATCGTCTTCTCTGTTATCCGGCTCCTGGCCGTCAACTCCTAACTTCAAAACTTCTAACTCCTGCCGTTCCTACTTCGCGTACTCAATCGCCCTCGTCTCGCGGATCACCGTGACCCGGATCTGGCCGGGGTAGTCCAGTTCCTCCTCGATCCGCTCGACCATGCTCTTGGCCATTTGGTGAGCGGCGAGGTCGTCGATGCGGTCGGGCTTGACGATCACGCGGACCTCGCGCCCTGCCTGGATCGCGAAGACCTTGTCGACGCCCTCGTACCGGCTGGCGATCTCCTCGAGGCCTTCGAGACGCTTGAGGTAGGTTTCCAGTGTTTCCCTACGCGCGCCGGGCCGCGAGGCCGAGATGGCGTCCGCCGCCTGGACGAGGCACGCCTCCATTGTCTCGATCTGGATGTCCCCGTGATGTGCGCCGATGGCCGACACGATCTCCGCGGACTCGCCGCGCGTCTTGGCGATCTCGGCTCCGAGCGACGCGTGCGGGCCGTCGCGCTCGAAGTCGACGGCCTTGCCGAGGTCATGCAGCAGCCCTGCGCGGCGCGCCATGTTGACGCGGCAGCCCACTTCGGCGGCCATCGCGCCGGCGAGGTGCGAGACTTCGATCGAATGCCGCAGCACGTTCTGGCCGTAGCTGGTGCGGAATTGCAGCTTGCCCAGAAGTCTCACGATCTCCGGGTGCAGCCCGCTGACGCCGGTCTCGAAGGCGGCGGCTTCGCCGGCTTCCTTGATCCGTTCCTCGGTCTGCTGACGGGCCTTCTCGACAGTCTCCTCGATCCGGCCGGGATGGATGCGGCCATCGCTGACCAGGGTCTGCAGCGCGATTTTGGCGATCTCGCGGCGGATGGGATCGAAAGCCGATACCACGACGGCCTCCGGCGTGTCGTCTACGATGAGATCGACGCCGGTAAGCTGCTCGAAGGCCCGGATATTGCGGCCCTCGCGTCCGATGATGCGCCCCTTCATCTCATCGCTGGGGAGGGGCACGGCCGATACGGTGGTCTCCGTCGTCTGATCGACGGCACACTTCTGGATGGCGAGGCTGACGATGTTGGCCGCCTTCCGGCGCCCTTCCTCGACGGCCTGCTGCTCGATGCGCATGATGAGCTTGACGGCGTCGTGCCGGGTCTCATCTTCGACCTTGGCGAGAAGTTCGGCTTTCGCCGCCTCCGCCGTCAGGCCGGCGACGCGCTCCAGTTCCTTCCGCTGCTGGCCGACGAGGTTATTGGCCTCCGATTCCTTGCGGGAAATGGCCTCGTCGCGCTCCTTCAGCTTCTTGGTCTGATCATCGAGCTGGTTCTTCTTGTTGTCGAGACTATCCTCACGCTCTTCGATGCGCTTCTTGGCTTTGTCAAGTTCGGCTCGGGTGGCCTTCATCTCGGCCTCGAGTTCCGCCCGCACACGCAGAGCGTCCTCCTTGGCCGACAGTTCGACTTCCCGCTTCAGTTTGTCGACCGCCCAGCGCTCTTGTTCGAGCTTCTCGGCGGCCTCCTTGCCCTGTGTATCCACCATCGTCCGGGCACGGGCAACGCCCTTCCGATACGCGCCTGCCGCAGCTAATACGCCACCTACTATGACCAAGACAAGTCCGATAGCTAACAGTATATCAAGGGTGCCCACGAATCAGGATCACCTCCGTTTGGGTTGGCTGTCCGTCGGGACGTTGGGGCGACACGTCAGCTCGAGAGTGGGAGAAGTTTCGGCAGGGGCGGCGACGGGGCTCCCTCCCAGAAAGCCCGGTACTCACGGCCGGCCTACCATTCACTCGCGTCCCAGTCTGCTGTCTCATCCGAGACAGGCCCCCCTGCCGCCTCCAGTTCCGAGACGGCCTCCCGAACTGCATCGGCCGCATGACGAACCGCAAAGCCGCGTCGGATGAGATAACCGTACACCCGTCGTCGAGCCTTGCCGGGTTCGACACCCGACATGCGTGACAGCCGTTTACGGGCCAACACAAAGGCCCGCGTTGCCTCCCCCTCATCTTCGACCCGCTCCTCAATAACCCGCTCCGCCAGGTCTCGGGGGAGACCTTCACGACGCATTCTGTCAAGGATCGCGCGCCGCCCCAGACTTTCGCGGCGCTGCAGACTCTCCAGAAGGTCTTCCGCGAACTGTTCGTCGCTCACTAGACGCAGTTCGGCCAGCCTCTGGATCACGGCGCTTGCTGCGGACGGTGAATATCCCTTCCTTCTTAGTCGCCGCCCGAGGTCCGCGATGCTTCGGGAGCGCTTTGCTAGAAGTGCTACGGCTGTCTCCTGGGCTAGTTTGTACTCTTGCTCACGGCACTTGCGGGCCAGCTCCGGCCGGTTCCACCGCTGCCCTGCCCTCAGCCCCAGCGCCTCGACGACCTTGCGCAGCATACTGATCGTCTGCCGGCCGTCGAGGTGAACCAGTTGCCGCTGACGTAACGACGGATCATCGGCGATGAGCGTGATGTCGCTCTCTCGGGCGCCGGCCGCTTCATCTTGCCGCCCCCGTTCAGGCGCCTCGTCCGCACCATCTCCGGGCCACGGATCAAACAGATCGCTCGTCACCGCATTGTCACTCCCCCCTGGCTCGGAAATGGAGTGGGCGCGACAATCCTGTCGCGCGTAAGGTGGGCCTCCGCAAAGGCCGCCGCCGTTTGCCTCTCCCCTCCCGGAACGGGAGGGGTGCCCCGCGTAGCGGGGCGGGGTAGGGCCGTTCCGGGCGTCTCCACCAGTGGCTCATCTTCATCGTTTCAGAGTGCCGGAACCCGGCATGAGAGCCGCTTCGAAGATCGCCGTTTGCCTCTCCCCTCCCGAAACGGGAGGGGTGGCCCCGCGAAGCGGTCACGGGGTAGGTAGCCGTCCCCCTCACTCCTCATCTCCACCACTGTCGCTCGCAGGGGCCGACGCCGGCCTCGCCCCTCCGAGGGCATACTTCTCGCGGATCAGGGTGTCGAGTTCCTGCGCGATCTCGGCATGTGTCGCGATGAACTCCACCGCATTCTCGCGGCCCTGGCCCAGTCTCTCCCCCTTGTAGCTGAACCAGCTTCCGGTCTTCTCAACCAGGTTGAGGTTGATCCCTTCGTCGAGAAGGCACCCCTCTTTCGAGAAGCCGCGTCCGTAGATCAGGTCGAACTCCGCCACCTTGAACGGCGGGGCCACCTTGTTCTTCAACACCTTAACGGCCACACGGTTGCCGATAATGTCGGTGCCGCGCTTAATCGTGTCCTTGCGCCGCACCTCGAGCCGCACCGAAGCCCAAAACTTCAGCGCCCGGCCGCCGGGTGTCGTCTCCGGATTGCCGAACATGACGCCAATCTTCTCGCGGAGCTGGTTGATGAAGATGACGATCGTCTTGGTGTTCGAGACAGAGCCGCCCAGCTTCCGCAGCGCCTGGCTCATCAGCCGCGCCTGCAGGCCCACGTGCGAATCGCCGATGTCGCCCTCAAGCTCCGTTGCCGGGACCAGCGCCGCCACCGAATCGATCACGATGGAATCGACCGCGCCGCTGCGCACGAGCGTGTCGCAGATCTCCAGCGCCTGCTCGCCTGTGTCCGGCTGTGAGACCAGAAGCTCGTCGAGGTTCAGGCCGAGGTCCTGCGCGTATTCCCGCGAGAACGCGTGTTCGGCGTCGATGAACGCCACCGTCCCGCCGGCATGTTGGGCTTCGGCGAGACAGTGCAGGGCGAGGGTCGTCTTGCCCGAGCCCTCCGGGCCGAAAATCTCGACGATCCGGCCTCGCGGCAGCCCGCCGGCTCCCAGGGCGATGTCGAGGCTGAGGGCGCCCGTCGGGATGACCTCCACCTGCAGGTGCGTCGATCCTCCGCCCAGGCGCATGACCGAGCCCTCGCCGAACTGCTTCGAGATCTGAGCGAGTGCGAGGTCGAGGGCTTTCTTCTTGTCTTCCGGCGCTTTAGCCATGTTCAGCTCCCCCTAAGAGGAATCGTTGGATTTGCGTGTACGTTGGCCCCCGTCGTGACAGTTCGCTTCTCATCAGCACGAAGTGATCGCACCTGAAGCGGCCGCCGTCGGCCGTCTTGAGGCGCTCGATAGCCTCGGTCAGATCGTCCCGCCGCGCGGGGAACTTGATGCGCCCTAGCGTCAGATGCGCCGCAAAGGGCCGTTTCTCCCTCGGCGAGATCGCCGCCTTCTCCAAAGCGCCGTCGAGATCGTCGGCCAGGGAGGCGAGGTTCTCCTGCCCCTCCTCGGCCCCGATCCAAATCACCCGCGGCGCGCGCACATCCGGGAAAGCCCCCGCCCCTGTCAGCGCCAGGTCGAACGCCTCGTGCCGGGCGGCCACCTGCCGCGCCACGGCCTCTATCCGTTCGACGAGGATCTCCGGCATCTCCCCCAGAAACTTCAGGGTGAAGTGCAGGTTCTCGTCCTCCACCCACTTAACCGGCCCGCCGAGCTTCCGCAGTTCATCCCGCACCGCAACGACCGCGCTGCGCGTTGTGTCGTCGATGGGCACCGCAAAGAAAAGCCGCAAGGATTCGCTCATGACTGTTCGCCATTACCGTCAACTGCTTCGAGAATGGAGTGGGCGCGACAATCTTGTCGCGCGTGGGGCGGGCGTCTCGCCCGCCATCGCCGTCATTCTCATCGTCTCAGATTGCCAGAACCCGGCATGACCACTGCCACGGAAATCGCCGTTTGCCTCTCCCCTCCCATACCCGCCTGCGGCGGGTCCACGGGAGGGGTGCCCCGCGCAGCGGGGCGGGGTAGGGCCGTTCCCGTCGTCTCAGAGTGCCAGAACCCAGCATGAAAGCTGCCTCGAAAATGGAGTGGGCGCGACAATCCTGTCGCGCGTGGGGCGGGCGTCTCGCCCGCCATCGCCGTCATTCTCATCGTCTCAGATTGCCAGAACCCGGCATGA
>CAYWBK010000319.1:0-7458 GCA_964455745.1 uncultured Armatimonadia bacterium | reverse complement strand
TTCCTGCCGTTCCTGCCGTTCCTGCCGTCCCTGCCGTCCCTGCCGTCCCTGAAACCTAAAACCTGTTACCTGTCTCTTCCAGCTTACACGCCAGATGCTCCTCGTACATCTTCCGCGCTTCGGACTCCTGGCCGGCGTAGTATTTCTGGCGTGCCATTAGAAGATCGAAATCCACGAGGTGCCCGTCGAACTCCGGGCCGTCGACGCAGGCAAACTTCGTCTTCCCGCCGACCTCGACGCGGCAGCCGCCGCACATGCCGGTGCCGTCGATCATGATCGGATTGAGGCTGACCATCGTCGGGATGCCCCATTCGCGGGTCATGTTCGCGACCGCGCGCATCATCGGCGCGGGGCCGACGGCGAGCACGAAGTCGATCTTGCGCCCGCTGGTGTAGATTTCCTCCAGGGCCTGGGTGACGAACCCCGGCCGACCGTAGGTGCCGTCGTCGGTGCAGATGATGACCTCGGCGCAGATGTCGCGCAGCTCCTTCTCGAGGATCACGAGGTCCTTGCTGCGCGCGCCGTTGATGCCGATGACATCGTTGCCGGCGTCGGCGAGGGCCTTCGCGATGGGGATGACCGGCGCGACGCCGTACCCGCCGCCGAGGACCACGCAGGTCCCGAGCTTCTCGATGTGCGTCGGCTGGCCCAGCGGGCCGGCGATTTCGCGGATGTTGTCGCCCACCTGCATCTCGGCGAGACGCAGGGTCGACTTGCCGACCTCCTGAAAGACAAGGTCGATGGTGCCAGCCTCGGGGTCGGAATCGACGATGGTCAGCGGCAGGCGCTCGGCGGAATCTTCGACAAACAGAATGACGAACTGCCCGGCCTTACGCTTCCGAGCGATGAGCGGGGCTTCGACGCGGAAGCGGTGGGTCTTGGGGGCGAGGGTCTCGCGGAAGACGATCTTGGGCATGGGTGCATCCACTCCGGTGGTTGGGGCGGGCGATCAAGGCCCGTGTGACGCTATGGGTAGGTTCAACGCGGAAGCCGGAATGCCTTCCGGCCCGGCTCATTTCACCGCATGGGCAATGTGCCGAATCGGACAGGGGCGGGGCCTCCCCCGCCCCCGAGTGCGGGCTGACCTTTCGTCAGTGCTGCGTAGCCGGTCTCGCGAGAGCGCCTTCTACAGCATATCGGCAGCGTTCCCCGAGAGACCCTCGCAACGGTCGAAGACCGCCTGAAGATACTGCTGGGGCTGTAGCCCAGCCCCAGCGCTGCTGCCGTTCCCTGCCGTTCCCTGCCGTTCCCTGCCGTTCCCTGCCGTCCCTAAAACCTGCCGTCCCTAAAACCTGCCTCTCGGCGTATACTTCGTATGCAGCAGGTGGTGCGACTTTTCGCCCAGCGGCTCGATGAGGAACTCCTCGTAGATGCGCGTGACCGAGGGGTTCTCGTGCGATTTGCGCAGGGGCAGGTCCCTGTCCGCCTGGTAGATGGCCCGCGCGCGGGCGCTGCGGATTTCGGCGTCCGTCGGGATCGGCTGGCCGCCGCCGCCCAGGCATCCGCCGGGGCAGGCCATGACCTCAATGAAGTGCCAGGGGGCCTCGCCCGCCCGGATCTTGTCCAGTATCTTCGCCGCATTCGCGAGACCGTGCGCCACGGCCACCTTCACCGGCAGGTCCCCGACTTGCACCGTGGCCTCCTTGACGCCCTCCATGCCGCGGCACATCTCCAGATCGAGCGCCGGCAATGTCTCGCCGGTGATGACCTCGTATGCCGTGCGCAGGGCGGCTTCCATCACGCCGCCGGTCGCCCCGAAGATGACCGCCGCGCCGGTCGATTCGCCCAGCGGATCGTCGTACATCGCCTCGGGCAGTTCGTCCAGCTTGATGCCCGCCTGCTTGAGCATCGCGCCCAGTTCACGCGTCGTGAGGACGTAGTCCACGTCCTTGAAGCCCGAGTCGTACATCTCGGGGCGGTCGCATTCGAACTTCTTGGCGGTGCAGGGCATGACCGACACCGACACGATCTTGGCCGGATCGACGCCCGCTTTCTCGGCGAAGTACGTCTTCGCGAGCGCGCCGAACATCTGCTGCGGAGACTTGCAACTCGACAGGTGGTTGAGCAGATCGGGGTAGAAGTGCTCGCAGAACTTGATCCAGCCTGGGCTGCACGAGGTGATCATGGGCAGGACGCCGCCCTCTTTGATGCGCTTGATCAGCTCGTTGCCCTCCTCGATGATCGTGAGGTCGGCGGTGAAGTCGGTGTCGAAGACGCGGTCGAAGCCGAGGCGGCGCAGGGCGCTGACCATCTGCCCGGTCACGATCTCGCCCGGCTCCATGCCCTGGGTCTCGCCGAGCGCCACGCGAACGGCGGGCGCCGTTTGCACCACGACGAACTTATCGGGGTCCTCGATGGCTTTCCAGACCTGGTCGATGTAGTTCTTGCCGATGAGCGCGCCGGTGGGGCAGCGGTCGATGCACTGGCCGCAGTTTACGCATGCCGTGTCGGCGAGTTCCTTGCCGTGGGGCGGGGCGATGCAGGTGTCGAACCCGCGCCCGCCGAGGCCGATGGCCTCGACACCCTGGATGCCCGAGCAGACCTCCAGGCACCGGCGGCACAGGATGCACTTCTGCGGATTGCGGACCACCGAGGGGCTCGAGGTGTCGATGGGGACGGTGACGCGCTCGCCCTCGAAGCGGATCTCGCGGATGCCCATGTCCTCAGAGATGGCCTGCAGCTCGCAGTTGCCCCCGCGCTCGCACACGGTGCAGTCGCGGTCGTGGTCGGACAGGAGTAGCTCGACAACCGTGCGCCGCGCCTTGCGAACCGCCGGCGAGTTGGTGTCGACGACCATCATATCGGCGACGGGGAAGGTGCAGGCGGGCTGGAGCGTCCGCTGCCCCTTGATATCGACCAGACACACGCGGCACAGGCCGCGCGGTCTGAGGTCGGGGTGATAGCAGAGGGTGGGAATGTGCACCCCGGCGGCCTTGGCGGCCTCCAGGACGGTCATCCCCTCCTCCGCTATGGCTTGCTGTCCATTGATCGTCACTGTGATCGGAGCCATTGAAGGCCCTCCTTGGAACGCGGAACGCTAAACGCTGAACGCAGAATCAACGGCTAACGGCCGACGGCAGACTACGGCTAATACGGTTCACTTAGGCGCGGATCTGTGGGGTCCCTGTCCTCACCTACTTCGCTGGTGAGGACACCCCACAGCCGGGCGTCAGGGCTACTTCTCCACCGGAGCCAGGTCACACCTCAGGCACCGTCTCGCCTCCAACTGCGCGACCTCGATGGTGAACGCCTGCTCGACCTCGGTGAAGCCTGTGATGCGCTCTCCGACCGCGATGCACGACACGCACGTTCGCGGGGTCGGGTCCTGCAGCAAGGTCGCCTCGATCAGCTCGGCCTGCTCGTCCGTGACATAGGTCTTCGCCGGCACGGACGGCTCGGGCATCGGCTCGCCTGACAGGAGGCTGTGGATGCCCTGCGCGGCGCGCGCGCCGTCCGCCATCGCCTCGATCACGGTTGCCGGGCCGGTGGTCGCATCGCCGCCGGCGAAGACACCGGGGCGGGTCGTCGCCATCGTGTTCGCGTCAATGAGCAGCGTGCCCTGGCGCGTAGTCTCGAGGCCGAGAGCTTCGGCCCACGGCGCGTCGGGCGACTGGCCGATTGCCGTGATGACCGTGTCCACCGGGATGTCGAACTCCGTCCCGGCTATCGGCATCGGCCTGCGCCGACCGCTCTTGTCGAACTCGCCGAGTTCCATCTTCTGGCAGCGCAGCGCCTCGACTTTGCCGTCGCCTTTCACAAGCACGGGGCTGGCGAGGAACCAAAGCTGCACGCCCTCGGCTTCGGCGTCCTCGATCTCCTGCGGGTGCGCCGGCATCTCCTCGCGCGTGCGGCGGTAGACGATGCTGACTTTCTCCGCCCCGAGCCGCAATGCCACGCGCGCCGCATCGACCGCGACATCGCCGCCGCCGATGACCGCCACATGCTTGCCGACCTTCGCGCTCCCGCTGAGGTTGTGGTCGTTGAGGAAGCTGACGCCATCGACGATCCCGGACAACTCCGCGCCGGGGATGTCGAGGGTCATGCCCTTGCTGCACCCTATCCCTAAGAACGTCGCGGCGTATCCGTCGGCCTCCAGGCTCTCGAGGGTCCGAGTGTTGCCGAACTCCGTGCCGCACTGGAGATCGATGCCGATGCTGAGCAGCGTGTCGATCTCCTCGGAGAGGATGTCGCGCGGCAGGCGATACTCGGGGATGCACGACAGCATCATCCCGCCGGGGCGGTCGAGCTTCTCGAAGATCGTGACCCCGTAGCCTTTCTGTCGCAGCTTCCAGGCGGCCATGAGGCCCGCCGGCCCGGCTCCGATGACGGCGATCTTCTGGACCGCGCCCGTGGCGGCGTCGTACCTGTCGGGTTCGATCTCCGGCCGCCAGTCCAGCGAGCGGTTGTCGGCGGCCACGCGCTTGAGCATGCGGATCGCAACCGGGCTGTCGAGGTCCTGGCGGCGGCACTTGCTCTCGCACGAGTGCGTGCAGATGCGCCCGCAGATGCCCGGCAGCGGGTTGCTTTGCATGATCGTGCCGAAGGCGCCGTCGAAGTCGCCCGCGGCAACCAGGCTGACGTAGCCGGAGATGTCCACGCCGACCGGGCACGCGCTCTGGCACGGAGTGCGCATGAGCGAGTGGCACACGGCGGCGGTGCAGTGCTTGTTCAGGATGTGCTCGTCGTACTCGTTGCGGAAGTAGCGGATCGTGCTGAGCACCGGGTTCGGAGCGGTCTGGCCGAGGCCGCACAGCGCCGAGGTCTTGATCTGCTCGCCGAGTTCGATGAGCAGCTCCACGTCGCCGCGCCGTCCCTGGCCCTTGGTGATGCGGGTGAGGATTTCGAGCATCCGTTTGGTGCCGATGCGACACGGCGGGCACTTGCCGCAAGACTCATCCTGCACGAAGTCGAGGAAGAAGCGGGCGAGGTCCACCATGCAGGTGTCTTCGTGCATGACGATCAGGCCGCCCGAGCCCATGATCGAGCCGAGGGCCACGAGCGCTTCGTATTCCATCGGCACGTTGAGATACTCGCGCGGGATGCAGCCGCCCGAGGGGCCGCCCGTCTGCGCGGCCTTGAACTTCTTGCCGTGCCGGACGCCGCCGCCGATGTCGTAGATGATCTTGCCCAGCGGCGTGCCCATCGGCACCTCGACCAGGCCGGTGTTGTTGATGTGCCCGGCGAGGGCGAAGACCTTCGTGCCCTTGCTCTTCTCGGTGCCAAAGCCCGCGAACCAATCGGCGCCTTTCAACAAGATCGGCGGGATGTTGGCGTAGGTCTCGACGTTGTTCAGCAGCGTCGGCTTCTCCCAGAGGCCCTGGTAGGCGGGGAACGGAGGCCGTGGCCGCGGCTCGCCGCGCTTGCCCTCGATCGAGCGCATCAGCGCGGTCTCCTCGCCGCAGACGAAGGCCCCGGCGCCCATGCGAAGCTGGATGTCGAAGTCGAAGCCGGTGCCGAGGATGTCCTTGCCCAAAAGCCCGTACTCATGCGCCTGCTTCAGCGCAGTCTCTAACCTTTCGATAGCCAGCGGATACTCGGCGCGGACGTAGATGTAGCCTTTCTCCGAGCCGACGGCATAAGCCGCCACGGCCATCGCTTCGAGGATGCTGTGCGGGTCGCCCTCGAGTACGCTGCGGTCCATGAACGCGCCCGGGTCACCCTCGTCGGCATTGCACAAGACATACTTCGGCGTCGCCGGAGCGTCGTGGGTGAACTGCCACTTCATCCCGGTGAGAAAGCCCGCCCCGCCCCGCCCGCGCAGGCCGGATTTCTTCACAACGTCGATGACCTCTTGACGCGACATCCCGGTGAGCGCGCGCCCGAGGGCCATGTAGCCATCGCGAGCGATGTAATCCTCGATGTTCGTCGGGTCGATGAGGCCGCAGTTGCGCAGGACGATCTTCTCCTGGTGCTTAAAGAAGTCGATGTCCGCCATCTTGGGCACCGGCGTCTCCGTCACCGGCTCGACATAGAGCAGCCGCGTGACGACCTCACCCTTCAGGAGATGCCCGGAGACGATATCGACCGCGTCTTGCGGCTTAAGCTTTTGGTAGAAGACGCCCTCGGGATACACCGTAACAACAGGCCCCAAATCGCAAGAGCCCATGCAACCGGTCTGGATCACCTTGACCTCATTCTGCAGGCCCTGGCTCTCGATCTCTTGCATGAGGGCATCCGCCACTTCTTTACAGCCGGATGAGACACACGCCCCACCGCCACAGACCAACACGTGAGAACGAAACACAGGCAGTCCTCCTTCCGAAGGCAGACGATGAACTCTGAAGGATGCGCGCTGAACTTGGCAACTGACGGCCCCCTCCGTTTTGCTTATCATTCAGCATTCAGTATTCATCGCTTATCATTCATAGCTTTCCAGTATGTTTCCGAGGAGTCCCGGCTTGATGCGCTCGAAGACCTTGTCGTCGACGGTCATAACGGGCGAGAGGCCGCAGGCCCCCAGACACCGCACGACGTCGAGGCTGAAGCGCTTGTCGGGCGTCGTCTGGCCCACATCGATGCCCAGCTCCTCCTGCAGCTTCTCCAGGACGCGGCTGCCGCCCCGCACGTAGCAGGCGGTGCCCATGCACACCTTGATCGTATGGCGGCCCCGGGGGACGGTGGAGAAGAACGAGTAGAAGCTGACGACGCCGTTGACCTCGGCAAGCGGGATGTCCAGCCCCTTGGCGACATACTCCTGCACTTCCTCGGGCAAGTACCCGATCTTCTGCTGCGTCTCGTGCAGGACCTGGATGAGGCAGCCCGGCTCGCCCTCATACTTATGCAGGATCTCATCGACCTGTGAATACACATCCATATCCAGTGCTTCAGCTACCATTGTTGTGCCTCCAGACAACTTTGAATCCGTTCGGCGCACTGCTCGCCGCAAGTTGCTTGCTGCGAATCGCCTATTATGACAGTATGTACTCGGCCACCGGCGTGCCGCCGATGATGTGCTGCGCGACGATCTGCCTTGCGCCTTCGGGCGTCACGCGCGCGTAGGTCGTCCGGCCCTCGCCCGGGCGCTCCACGTCCAACATCGGTTCTGCATCACAGAAGCCCTTGCAGCCCACCTGGGTGACACAAACGCCCTGCACTCCTTTTGCGTCCAACTCATCCAGGATCGCGGCCATCACGGCCCGGCCACCCGCGGCGATCCCGCAGGTGCCCATGCTCATGATGACGCGAGCCTTCGCCCCGTCCTCCCGCGCCACCATCGCCTTACGAGCCTGGTCGCGTAGCTGACTGAGATCGGCGAGCGTCTTGACGGTTGTCATTTTGCGCGGTTCCTCCTTTCGCTCAATGCTCTTGGTGCCGCAATTCAACGGAAATATAGAACTGCACTTCTCATATCGTCGCGTGGGGCGGGCGTCTCGCCCGCCAAAGCCGTGGCCGTCAGCCGTTCTCCCCTCTCCACTCGTGGCTATGCTTTACCCACATCTTGCGTGCGCATCACGGGCC
>CAYWBK010000318.1:0-7477 GCA_964455745.1 uncultured Armatimonadia bacterium | reverse complement strand
AGAAGGTCTCTCAACTCGTCCGCCGTCAGGCCGGCCTGGTCGAGGATCGACTTCATCGTCCAGGATTCAGGTCTTTGCCGCCGTGCATCGGCACGACGACGACACCTTTTGATGCTACGTGCGCCATGATGGCATGACTCCCGTTCTGACGCACAAACACGTACCCGGCCTTTTCCAGAGCGCGCCTCACCTGCGGCCCCGAGGCGACAGGTGGCTTAGGCAACAGCCCTTTCCTCCTTACGGACGGCCACCCGGTAGACCATCGCCTCGATGGCATCCTCAAGGTCAACCGTTACGTTCGGCACATCCGGCGGGAACGGTCTGTCCACGTACTCGAGGCCCTCAAGATACGACTCGATGGCCTCCTCCGCCATCTGCAGCGCTTCCGGCAGGCTCTGGCCGAATGTCCCGCAATTGTTGAGAGCAGGGACGGTGACCGAATACTCTCCGCCGGGATGCAGGCGAACCACTACGGTGTATGTCATCATGGCCATCCCTCCCCCCTAATGCGTATCCAGCGCCTCTTCCGTGTCCTCGGGCTTGAAGGTCGTCAGCGGCGGCTTCTCCTCGACATCCACGCCGGCGACGAAGCCAAACAGGTCTTTCACCTCGGCGGCGAGCTTCGTGTTCAGCTCGCGCAGCGGGATACTCTCCGGGCAGACGCGGTCGCATTGGCCGCAATCCACGCACCGGCCCGCGAGGTGCAGCGCGCGCCCGAGATGGAACATGCGATTCTCGTCCACACCGGTCATGCGCGGCAGCCACTGGGGTTTGTCTTGCACGGCGAAACAGGTGGTGCAATAGCACATCGGACAGCCGCGAACGCACGCATAGCAGCGGATGCAGCGGGCCATCGAGCGTTCGAAATACTCCAGCCGCTCCTCGGGCGACATCGCCTCGATGCGCGCCATGTCCTCGGCCCAGACCTCCGGGTCGCGAGCGGGGATCGCCTCGCCGATCAGCACGTCGCAGTCCTGCGGTGTCGGGCTTTGGCACCCCCGGCACTCGGTGCGCAGATACTCGGACGCAGGCAGCCGGAGTTCCCGCTCGTCGCGTGGCGCGGGCGTCTCGCCCGCGAGGCTGGCAGGCGAGACGCCTGCCCCACGCGAAGACAACCGGACGACGACCTCCTCGCCCGACACTTCGATCCCGGTGATGTCCCCGCGCTTTACGTCGTCGCGGGCCAGCACCTTATCGAGGTCCACGAGGCCCTCACAGGGGACGCCGATGATGAAGAGCTGATCGCGCTTCACCTGGTTCTCGACGAGCAGCACCTGGATGGCGCGCGAGTCGCAGCCCTTGGCGACAATGCCGATCTTCTCTTTGATCTTCGGCACGTAGTTCGCGAGGTTTTGCGTGCAGGCGCAGTTGAAGGTGAACTCGTTGCACTCCTCGGGCTTGTCGGCGAAGTGCGGGGCGGCGCGGTAGGCTTCCGTGCCGGCGCAGTAGCCGACGACGTAGGCGCAGCCCTCCTCGGTGAGAGCGCGTTCGGCGGCGGAACGGATTGCGGTGTCTGTTTCAGATGGCATCGTTTGTCTGCTCATATTCTGCGTCGCCTGCGTAGAGACGCCCCGCCGGGGCGTCTCGGTGTCATGGTCCCTGGCCAACGCGTGGGCACGTCTCGGTGTCATGGCCTCGGTACACGCCCCGTCGGGGCGGTGGTGCGCACGTCTACGGCAGACGCCCCGGCGGGGCGTCTCTACGAATGCTGCACAGCCTCTTCCGGCACGGCGCTTTCCACAGTCGGCAGGTCCTCGAAGCGCTGCGCCAGCTCCGGGCGGAACGGCCCCAGCGGGCGCACCTCTTCGACGATCTCGCCGACGATCTTCGCGAAATCCTTGCCCTCCGACGCGGAAACCCAGTGCACTCGGAAGCGCTCCTCGGGGATGCCCACATACTGCAGGAGGCGCTTCACCAGCGACATCCGCCGCCGGGTATAATAGTTGCCCTTGGCATAGTGGCAGTCGCCGGGGTGGCAGCCCGCGACGAGCACACCGTCGGCCCCGCGCTCAAACGCGCGCAGGACGAACAGCGGATCGACGCGCCCCGAACAGGGCACGCGCACCACGCGGAGGTTCGCCGGATACTGCGTCCGGGAAGAACCGGCGAGGTCCGCCCCGGCGTAGCTGCACCAATAACACAGGATACCGAGGATCTTGGGGTTGAAATCGCTGTTGTTGGGTTCCTGGTCAGGCATAGCGGGAATCATCACATCCGTTACGGCGTCACTGGTTCTGATACTGCACACGCGAGGGGGTGTAACTGCGAACGTAGACCACCGTCGCGTACCCATCCGCGTCCAACTCACGACCAAGCTCGCGCGCCCAGTCCTCCGCCTGTTGCTGAAGTTCCGGGTCATCCTTGAGATCGGCGATGAAGACCATCACCTCGATGTACGTGCCCCGAAGCGCGGTACCTACTGCCACGTGTCTGCCGCCGGGAAGCCGATCTTCGAAGAAGCGTTCCGCGGCACCCCGTACTTCGCTCTCCCACAGCGCAGCATAGCCCGCCATACTCGACGGCGTCCCAGACTGAAGGGATCTCATGGGCTGCCACCTTTCCGCCACTTCAGAAATGACGCCACAGCCTCCACGATCGCGCGAGCCAAGCCACACGCTTCACCTGCGATGACTGCGAAGTCGACCGGCTCTTCGAGCGGGTACGATGAACCGTAGGGATAGTAGTCGGCCCGGTGCCGCCACTCCATCAACTGGTTGAGCCGCCTCTCAACGCCGGCTGCTTCGCCCAGCTTGCTCCGCAACATCCCCTCGGCGTTTACAATCGCCGCGAACGCCGTAATGGCGCCTCGGTGGTCGGGTTCATCGCCGTTTTGATGCCCGAGCGCACACGCACGCATCGCATGATGGCAAGCATAGTATGCCCGCGATACGGTATTTCTGTAGTCCATGTCCTGCGGCGTTGGTAGACTCAACAGCCGCTCCGCAAACTCGCAGAATCCCCTCGCCATATCGAGGCGGTCATACACAGCCTGCTGCACAGCTCTTTCAATCTCAGGCGTACCACCCCAGCCCTCCGCGTAGTCCCCTCGGCGCAGTTGAGAGGAGTAGACCAGCAACTCGACGCTCGAACCCCCGCTATCACTCATACGCAAAGCACATCCAACTCCGCCAGTATCTGGTCGTCCGTGAAGCCCCTCAGCGAGATGCTGCCCGACGGGCACGCCGCGGCGCAGGTGCCGCAGCCCTCGCACAGGCCTTCGTTCACCGAGGCGACGATCTTGGTCTCATGCGTGCGCGGGTCCTCGAGGAGCTTCTCCTCGATCGCGTTGAACGGGCAGACCTTCACGCAATTCAGACACCCGACGCAGGTCTTCTCGTTGACCTCGGATACTGTCGGCTCCGACAGCAGGAACGGCTTGCCCAGGAGCGCGACGACTTTCGAGGCCGCGGCGCTGCCCGAGGCGACCGAGTCGGGGATGTCTTTCGCGAATTGCGCCGCCCCGGCGAGGAACACGCCTCCGGTCAGCGTTTCCGCCGGCCGCAGCTTCGGGTGCGCCTCGGTGAAGAACCCGTGCTGGTCGGTGGCGATGTTCAGCATCCGAGCGATGTCGCGCGAATCGGCCCGCGCCAGCACCGGCGAGGCCAGCACGACCAGGTCGGCCTCGATCTCGACCGGCATCCCCAGGAGCGTGTCCGCGCCCTTGACGCGGATCGCATCGCCTTCGGGCGAAAGCTGGCTGACGCGCCCGCGCACGTACTTGACGCCGAACTCCTCCTGCACGCGCTGGACGAACTCTTCGTAGTTCTTCCCCGTCGCGCGGATGTCGATATAGAAGACGAAGACCTCGGTCTCCGGGTGCTTCTCCTTCAATAAGAGCGCGTGCTTGGCAGTGTACATGCAACACACTTTGGAGCAGTACGGCACTCCGCGCGCTTCATCCCGCGAGCCCGCGCACTGGATGAACACGACCGTGTGCGGCTCCTTGCCGTCGGACGGGCGGACGATATGCCCCTCGGTCGGCCCGGCGACATTCACCAGCCGCTCGAACTGCAGGCTGGTGATGACGTTCGGGTACTTGCCCGCGCCATACTCGCCATACAGCTTGCCCGGCTCGACATCGAAACCCGTGGCGACGACAATCGCGCCGACCTTCTCCACCACGATCTCGTCTTCCATGTCGTAATGGATCGACTGCTTCGGGCAGATCTTGGCGCACGCGCCGCACTTGTCCTTCGTGAGCTTCAGGCAGTGCTCTTTGTCGATGACCGGGACGTTCGGCACCGCTTGCGGGAAGGGCACGTAGATCGCGGTGCGATTGCCCAGCTCGGCCTGGAACTCCGCCGGGATGTTCTTCACCGGGCATTTCGACCAACATTCCCCGCATCCGACGCAGCTCTCCATGTCCACGTAGCGCGCCTTCCGGCGAATCGTGACCTCGAAGTTGCCGATGAAGCCCTCGACCTTCTCCACTTCCGACCACGTCATCAGCTTGATGTTCGGGTTCGAGTACACATCGACCATCTTGGGCGTGAGGATACACGCCGAGCAGTCGAGGGTGGGGAAGGTCTTGTCGAACTGCGACATGCGCCCGCCGATGGAGGGGCTGCGCTCCACGAGGATCGTCTCGATGCCCGTGTCGGCGATGTCGAGCGCCGCCTGGATGCCCGCGATGCCGCCCCCGATGACCAGCGCGCGCTTCTCGACCGGAAGCTGAGTGCGCGACAGCGGCACGTTGCGCTGGACCTTGACGATGGCGCTCTTCACGAGGTGGATGGCCTTAGGTGTGGCGACTGCGATGTCCTTGTGCACCCACGAACACTGCTCGCGGATGTTGGCCATCTCCATCAGGTATGGGTTGAGGCCCGCCTCGGCGGTGCAGCGACGGAAGGTCTCCTCATGCAAGCGCGGACTGCAGGACGCGACCACGACCGAGTCGAGCTTGTGCTCGGCGACGGCTTCGCGGATGATCTCCTGCCCCGGCGCGGAGCACATGTACCGGTACTCGGTCGCAAAGACGACGCCCGGCATATCCTGCGCGGCCGCGACCACCTTCGCCACGTCGACGGTCTTGGAGATGTTAGTGCCGCAATGACAGATGAACACGCCCGTGCGGGCCATAGGGAACACCTTGGGAGCGGAGAATGCAAAACGCTGAACGCTGAACGCAGAATCAACGGCTAACGGCAACGACTTCACGACTTGTCGCCGGCGACGTGCGGATGCCGCTCGCGACCGGCAACTTAGGCAACCGCGACCGCCTCTCGGTCCGCCACCTTCACCTTGTAAATCACCCCATCCACGGCGTCGCCCATGTCAACCGTGAAGCTTTCGGTGTCCGCCGGGATCGGATCGCCATGCGTTTCGAGAGACGAAATGTGAGTGTGTAGGGCTTCCTCGACCATGCGTAGAGCCTCGGGCACAGTGTATCCCCAGGATGCGCAATCCAAGGCGGGAGCGACGGCCGAATAGCGCCCATCCCGCTCATGCAGCACAACTACAGTGTAAGTTCGTTCCATCGCCGTTTCGCCGTTGTCGTTCTCCCCTCTCCACCCCGTGGAGAGGAGGACCCGCCGCAAGCGGGTATGGGGGTGAGGTGGGTGCCTCTTCCCTCCCGGAACGGGAGGGGAGAGCCGCCCGCAGGGCGGCAGGGGTAGGACCGTCCTCATACACTCATCGCGGACCGCACATCCACCAGATGCCGGGAAAGCCCCAGCTTCGGCCCCGGGATACCCAGCGCGATGCCGACAAGTTCCGTGATGAAGAAGACCGGCATTCTGCTGCGCGCGTCGCCGGTCTGGCGAGTTTCGAGATTCATCTGACAGAGTGGACAGGCGGTGACCAGCGAGGTCGCCCCGGCCTTGCGCGCCCGTGCCACGATGTCATCCACGAGATGCGAGACGATGTCCTGCCGCGTCGCCGAAAGCGACGCCCCGCAGCACTCGGTCTTCGCGTACCACTCGATCGGCTCGGCGCCCAGGAGCGCCAGGACGCGCTCGAAGCTGCTGGGCTGCTCGGGGTCGTCGAACTTCACCGCCGACGGCGGGCGCAGAAGCAGGCAGCCGTAGTAGGCCGCGGGTTTCATGCCGGTTAGCGGATCGGTCATCGCGGCTTTGAGCTTCTCCGTCACCTCGGGCTGATCCAGAAGCTCGATCATGTTGACGACCGGGATGTCGAGCGCATCGGAGGCCACGTCGAGCTTCGCCGGAAGGGTCTTATCTTCCGCGAGATCGACCTGCGCGGTCTTCATCCGGTTGTAGCAAGCCGCGCACGGCACCAGGACGGGCAAGCCCATCTCGGCCGCTATGCCGAGATTGCGGGCCGACAGGCCGACGGATTGCTCGTGCGACAAGATGCCGCCGGACGAAGCCCCGCAGCAGTTCCAGTCCGGCAGTTCAGCCAGCTCGATATCGAGCGCCTTACAGACTTCGTGAAGCGATTCGTCGAATTCCCGGCCCGTCGAATGCAGCGAGCAACCGGGGTAGTAACCGAGTTTCATTTCGCAGCCCCCCTGTCACCCTTGGCGACCTTGTCGTAAGCGTCCAGCGCCCTATCGACAACCGCCTCGGCCACGTCAACGATGTCCGTCGCCCCCCCGCCCTTCATCTGCGGGTGGCGCTGGCGAAGCAATTTGCGAATCTTGCGGACGTCTTTGATCCGCTCGGGGAGGATCGCCAGCTTGCCGTGCTGCACCATCGCCAGGCCGAGGTCGAGGTCCGTGAAGAACTTGCGGGTGCGGGTCTTGAGGATGCCCACCAGCTCGAACTCGTGCGCTCGGCCCCAGTGCGATACGGAGTCCAGGAACGACTTGTGGAAGGCGGCGACGCCACGTTCTTTGGGCACACGGCCCTCGCGCAGACAGATCGCGGTCAGCGCCTTGTTCACCCGCGAGAGGTCGATGTCGCGCGGACAGCGGCTGGCACAGGTCTCGCACCCGGCGCAAAGCCAGATCGAACTCGACCCTAACGCGAGGTCCTTGAGGCCCAGTTGCGCCGCCCGCATGACCTGTGAGGGGGCGAGGTCCATAGCGTAGGCGGTCGGGCAGCCTGCGGTGCACTTGCCGCATTGATAGCAGCTTTCGATGGGCTGCGCGCTCTCCGCCGCAACCTGTTTGGCGAAGGCCGCGTCGGTCTCGACGACGCCCTCGTCTGTCATAACCTTCATGGCTGAACTTCCTTAGGCGGGCTTTGCCAAGGATCTTTCTATAGTAGAAGCCCTTCTATAATAGCAGGTACGCACGCGGTTTTGAAGGCTTCAGTCCCGATGCTCTAGCCCGGCGTAGCCGAGACCAAGAGAGGGATTGACCACAAAGACACGAGGACACTATGCGGTCAAAGCGCTTCTGCCCGGACCTGTGCCGTCGTTTTGTGTCTTCGCGTCTTCGTGGTTGGAATCGTTCGTCAGTTCCGCAATCTTGCGCGCACTGAACACACGTCGAACTCAGGAATATTGAGTTCCCGGTGCTGCGAGCTAAGTATATAACCTATTGTCATATCCTGACAAGAAGAACGCCTGGCCC
>CAYWBK010000317.1:0-7488 GCA_964455745.1 uncultured Armatimonadia bacterium | reverse complement strand
AACGGCTTGTTCGCACTCTGGAGAGTGCTCCTACAGACTTTTGCAATCGCCTCTATACACACATTCGGAAAGAGCCTTGCGGCAGGTATCCCCGCTCCTGTGGCGGAATAGTCGCCTGACCGGATAGCCGCCATCATGGCTTTGTGGAGGTTTGTATGTCGCCACGCCGCACAGTCTTCCTCGGAGGCCTCATCATGGCCGGCCTGACAGCCATCGGCGCATGCAGCGCACAGCCTGAGCTGTTCCCGTTCGTGATCCCCTGGGACGACGCCTCGCCTTCGGTCGCCAATGTGAGCGCCTGGAATGACCCGATTCCGGCCAAGGGCGGCTTCGTCACGGTGAAGGGCGGGCACTTCTATGATGCCAAGGGCAAGCGGCTGCGGTTCCTGGGCACGAACGTGTGCTTCCGGGCCGACTTCAGCACTCACGAGATGGCCGACATCGTCGCCGCCCGGATGGCCAAGTTCGGGATCAATATCGTGCGCTTCCACCATGAGGACAGCAGCTTCTTCCCCGACGGCATTTGGGACCGCGCGTACAACGATAAGACGCACCTGTCGGCGGAGGCGTTGGATCGGTACGACTATTTCATCCACGCGCTGAAGAAGCATGGCATCTACACGGACATCAACCTGCATGTCTCGCGGACCCTCGACGCTGCGGCGGGGATCGAGGACGCCGACAAGCTGCCGTCGATGAACAAGGGGGTCGATAACTTTCACCCTCGGATGATCGAGCTTCAGCGCAAGTACGCGCGCGAGCTTCTGACCCATGTGAACAAGTATACCGGCAACGCCTACATCAACGAGCCGGCGATCGCCGTCATCGAGATCAACAACGAGAACTCGCTCATCGCCGAGTGGCGCTGGACCGGGATCGACGGTCTGCCGCAGTCTACCTTGAAGTACCTCGATGCCGCCTGGGTGGAGTTCCTGCGCGGGAAGTACAAGAACAACGCCGGCCTGCGCGCGGCGTGGGCGCTTGGGGAGGAGAAGCTGGGCGCCGAGATGATGGCCAACGGCGATTTCTCCCATGGCACTGATGGCTGGACGCTCGAGCAAAGCGGCACCGGCAAAGCGGTGTGGGCCGTGGCTGCGGACGGGCCGGAGGGCAAGCCGGCGCTGAAGATCAGCGTGCAGACCACTGACGAGACGACGTGGCATGTTCAGGCGCATTGCGCGCCGCTCGACTTCGAGCAGGACAAGACGTATACGGTGAGCTTCTGGGGCAAAGCCGATCCGGCACGGCGCGTCAGCGTTAGCACCTTCACAACGCGCGAGCCCTGGCATGGGCTGGGGCTGTCGGATGACGTGGCCCTCACGCCCGAGTGGAAGCGCTTCACCCTGCATTTCGCGGCATCGGAGACCTACGAGGGCGGGCGCATCGGCTTCAGCGGTCTCGCCGGGCAGGTCGGCGACGTGTGGGTGTCGGGGATGTCGCTGAAACCCGGCGGCATTCTGGGGGTCTCAAGCGAGGACGACCTCGACGCGGGGCGAGTCGCCCGCCCCGGACGCACCGAACTGCAGGGCCGCAGCAAGCAGTGCCAGAGCGACTACGTCGAATTTCTGATCTGGGTGGAGAAGACGTACTGGCAGGGGATGCACGACTTCATCAAGAAGGACCTCAAAGCCCACGCCGCCGTGACCGGCACGCAGATGGGGTACACGCCGATCGAGACGCAGCAGGGCATGGAGTACATCGACAATCACTCATATTGGCATCACCCGTGGTTCCCGCACCGCCAGTGGGATGGGCGCGACTGGTGGGTGACGAACGCCTCGATGGTCGGCTCGCAGGGGGCCGTCATCCCCGAGTTGGCCGGGCGTCGGGTCAAGGGGTATCCGTACACGATCAGCGAGTTCAACTCGCCCGCGCCGAATCAGTACAGCGCGGAATCGCACCTCATCCTGGCGGCCTACGGGGCATTGCAGGACTGGGACGGCATCTTCAACTTCGCCTGGAGCCACTCAGACGAGTGGAACATAGATCGGATACCGAACTTCTTCGATCTGAAGTCGCACACGCCAAAACTCGTGGTGATGCCCGCCGTCGCGGCCCTGATTCGCCGCGGGGACGTGTCGCCGGCCAGTGTGGAGATCGTGGCCTCGACCACGCCCGCCGCGTCGCTGAAGACTCCGTGGGACCCGACCACCGCCTCGCTGGCCTGGACGCACGGGGTGCAGCCGTCGGCGTCTTTGGTGCACCGGGTCTCCGTTAAGCCCGGCGCGGCGAAAGAAAGCGTCAGCGGTCCGATGTTCCGGATGCCAGACGACAAGGTTTTCGTATCTGACAACGGGCAGCTTACCTGGAACCTCGCCGAAAAGGGCCGGGAGTTCGTGGCGATCAACACGCCGAACTCGAAGGCCCTCATCGGCTTCACCGACGGGCGCACCGGCGAACTTGGCGAGGTTGCGGTGACGCCGGGGAAGACGAGACTGGGCTGGTCGTGCATCACGCTGACCGCGATGGACGGAACCGGGTTCGCCAAGCCAGGGCGTATCCTTCTCACTGCTTCCGGCTACGCTGAGAATCAAGGCTGGGGGTGGGAAACGGACGGGGAGAACGTGACCGTCCGCGACCAGTGGGGGAAGGGTCCGACCCTGTGCGAGGGCATTCCCGCGCATTTTGAGATCAAGGGTCTTGCCCCGGCGCGGGCGCAGGTGTGGGCGCTGGATCAGACGGGCAAGCGCGTCGCCGAGGTGAAGGTGTCCGACGCCGGCGGCCACGCGGCTTTCGACATCGGCCCGGAGAACAAGACGCTTTGGTATGAAGTTGTGGTGAGGTAGGGGCAGTGGTAGTCCGGCCACCATCGTACGGCCAACCTCACCCCCCGGCCCCCTCTCCACCGAGTGGAGAGGGGGTGAACGGCAGCCGTCAATGGGCGGCGATGTGGGGGGGGTGAGGTTCCTGCAGCAAGGAGCCTGAACATTGCTTTACATGCCGTCTCCAATCCACAAGCGCTTGCCCGTCTCCGTCGTCATCGTCAATTACAATAAGGCGACGTACACGCGCCTGTGCCTGGAGAGTATGCTGTCCGTGAGAGATGTGCCCGGGCAGGTCATCGCCATCGACAACGGCTCGGCGGACGACACACTCGCCTACCTCGAGGACGAGCTTCCCGGCCTCGCCGAGGCCGCCGGCGTGGAGTGCCAGGTCATCGCGAATCCCGCCAATGCCGGGGCCTGCACCGCCCGCAACCAGGGCCTGGCGCGCGTGTCTCAACCGTACATCGTGTTCATCGACAATGATGTGGCGGTGCGGTCCGCCGACTGGCTGCGCATCTTGCAGGAGACGCTCGAATCGGCGGATGACATCGGAGTCGTCGGACCGAAGCTGGTGTATCCCTTCGAGCCTTACGCCATCCAGTGCGCCGGGGTCGGTATCTCGCGGACCGGGCGGGTGCAGTACCGGGGGCGCGGGGCGGTCATCGACGCGCTGGAGTTCAACCAGCCCCGCGAGGCGCAATGCCTGATCTCCGCGTGTTGGCTGATGCGCCGGGCGGTTGTCGAGCAGGTGGGTAATCTTGACGAGGTTTTCAATCCGGCGCAGTTCGAGGACTTCGACCTGTGCTATCGTGCGCGCGAGCGCGGCTGGCGGGTGATGTACGAACCCGCCGCAGTCATGTATCATTACGAAAGCGTGACGACCGCAGGCTCGCAGGGCGTCAACTACAAGTACATCACCATCAAAAACGGCCTCGAATTCAAGCGGCGCTGGCAACATCTCTTCGAGCATGAAGACGGCCCGGAAGACGCGGCGTGTTCGTGGGCGAAGATGGAGACGCGACCGTTCGAGATGACGGGAGTGCCGCCGATCGCATGACGCAGACGATTCGCACGACCGTCGAGCGCGAGATCGCCGACCGGTTCAAGATCGAGCGCGTCGTTGACGGCAAACCCGTCAGCGGCCTGACCGTCTGGGACCTGCAGATGCGGGTCGGCTGCGCCCAGGTGCGCATGGCCGGCATCGGCGGTGTCTGGACCGATCCGGAGCATCGCAAACGGGGGCACAGCCGCGCGGTGCTGGAGCGGCTCCTCGACTTCATGGTCGAAGAGGGCTTCGACGTATCGTTGCTGTTCGGGATTACGGACTACTACCCGCGCTGGGGCTATGCGACGGTGATGGCCGATGGAACGTACCGGCTCGTCATCCCGGCTGAAAGCGCCCAGCGTGCGGCAAGTGACCTCGTGGTCCGCGAGATGCGGCGCGAGGCGGACATGTCACAGGTGCTCGCGATCTACGACACAGTGAGCGCTTTGCGTACCGGGTCGGTCGTAAGGCAGGCGACTTCGGGCCCCCGGCCGCTGCACAAGGGCACGCGCTGGGACACTCAGGTCACGGTCATGGTCGTTGAGGACGGGGAGGGCGAGATCATTGGCTATGTGGCTTACGACAGCGTGAAGTCGGGTGACGAAGACGAGCGGACGCCGATCCTCGACCGGGTAGACGTGGCCGAAGTTGCCGCAACCGACGAGCGCGCCTATGGCGCGATCCTGGCGTATCTCGGCAGGCTGGCCGGCGAACGCTGTGCGCCGAGCATCAATGTGCATATCCCGCCGGATGACCCTTTCGCCCTGCACTGCCGCAGTTTCGGCGTCGAACAGCACGCGGGCAGCCAGGCCGACGGCGGCGCGATGATGCGGATCGTGAACCTGGACAGCTTCCTGCGCAAGATCGAGCTGGAGCTGAGCCGCCGCGTTGCCGGTCGGGGGCTGTCTGCGTCGCTGGGAATCGCTACCGACATCGGCGCGGCGGAGTTGCGCATCGACGGAACGGGTGTGCGTGTGGCAGACAAGTCGCCGACGCCTGACTTCGCGCTGGAGCTGGAGCAGTGGAAGCTGCTGCAGCTTGTCACGGGGTATCGCACTCTCGCGGATGTGCTTTCAGACCCTCGTGATAAGGCCTTCCCGCCCGGCGGACAGATCGCCCGGAAGATCGGCATTCCACCGGGCCTGCAGGCCGTCTGCACCGCGTTGTTCCCGCTGCAGTGGGCATATTGCTGGCAATCAGATCGATTCTGACTTGAGGCTTCCAGATGAACCGCATTGCGCTGCTGAAAGAAGACGCCGTCGTCGTGAAAGCTGATCTGAATCTCGACCGCCCGCGGCTGCTCACGGAGGGGTATCGCCTCACCGAGGGCGAGCCGATCATCTATCGGCGCTGTTTCGCGCTCGCGCACTACCTGCGCAACTGCCGGCCGGTGATTCGTCCCGGCGAGTTGATCGTCGGCTACCAGACGGCTGCCGTGGACGCGCGGGAATACCCGGAGTTTTGGGGGATGTGGTGCCCGGCCCCGGATTCGGAAGACCCCGCTGTCGCGGCGGAGATCGCCGAGATCGCCGCTTACTGGCAGGCGCATCCCGAGCTTCGGGCTTGCGGGAACCTGCTGGGGCACTGCGTTCCGGGCTTCGAGCGCGTCATCGAGCGCGGGTTCGATGCGCTGTCCAGGCAAGCGGAGCGCTGCCTCAATGGGCAGGGGCGCATTCCCTGGCCCGAGACGCACCTTCCCGTGGAGTACACGCCTGAGGACTTCTGGCGCGGGGCCGCGCTGCTCGCCGAGGCTTGCGGGCAGTTTGGCCGCAACTACGCGAAGGAAGCCCGACGCCTCGCAAAGCTGGAGGACGACCCCGTTCGGAAAGCGGAGCTTCTGGAGATCGCCGAAGTCTGCAGCCGCGTGCCGGCGAAGGGCGCGCGGACCTTCCACGAGGGGTTGCAGTCGCTTTGGTTCGCGTTCCTGTTCGCCGAGTCCGAAGACCCGCCGAACGCGCACTCCATCGGCCGCATCGATCAGATGCTCGGGCCTCTGTACGAGCGAGATCTCGAGGCGGGGACGATCACCGACCGGCAGGCGAAGGACCTGGTGAAGGCTTTCTGGCTGAAGATGTATAAAGGCTACGACGTGCAGAACTGCATGTTGGGCGGGCAGACGCGCGACGGCGAGGACGCCAGCAATGCGGTCACGGCGCTGATTCTTGACGCGATGGACGAGCTTCACGTCATGCGCCAGACCTCGTTGCGGTGGCACAAGAAGCAGCCAAAGCGGGTGCTGCGCAAGGCCTGCAAGGTGGTCTCCCACGGGCTGGATCAGCCGCAGTTCTTCAACGACGAAGCGATCATCCCGGCGCTCACCAGCAAGGGCATTCCGCTGGAGGACGCCCGCGAGTTCGGGATCATCGGCTGCATCGAGATCATCGTGCCAGGCAAGCACGACCCGCGCGTCGTGGCGCATTACGCCAATCTGCTCAAATGCCTGGAACTCGCGCTCAACAACGGCGTCGATATGCTCACAGGCGAGCAGCGAGGGCCGCAGACCGGCGACTTCGCCAAAATGAGCTTCGAGGAGCTGTGGAACGCTTATGAGAAGCAGGTGGAGGTTGGGCTTGGGGCGAGCCTCACCGGGGTTACCGGAGCGGAGGCCGACCAGGCGGCGCGTTTCCCGATGCCGGTTTTGTCGCTTTTGACCGATGACTGCGTGGCGCGTGGCCTGGACATCACCGCCGGCGGGGCGCGCTACAACTCGACCGGCGTGTGCGCGATGGGCATCCCGAACATCGCCGACAGCCTCGCCGCGATCAAGCACTTCGTCTACGACAGCGGCGAGATCAAGCGCAGAGAGCTTCTCAGCGCCCTCCGCAAGGACTTCAAGGGCAAGGAGGACCTGCGCCTGAAGCTGCTGCGCGGCGCGCCTAAGTACGGTAATGACGACCCGGCGGTCGACGAAATCGCGGCCCGTGTCGCGCATCATTTCTGCTCGTCTCTGGACAGTTTCTCCCACCCCAGGGGCGGCCGGTACTTCGCCCACCTGTTCACCTTCACGGTAGCCGTGCCGGCAGGCAGGGAGTGCGCGGCCTCGCCGGACGGGCGGCATGCGCGCCAGGACCTCGCCAATAGCCTCATGCCCGGCCCGGGCAGGGGGATACTGGGGCCTTCCGCGGCGCTGAAATCCGCGGCTGCCATCGACCAAACCGAAGCGGCGGCAGGAACGTCTGTCATTACTGAGCTACATCCAAATACACTCCCGAAAGGCCACGAGCCGGAGACGCTGGCGGCACTCGTGCAGTCGTACTTCGAGGGCGGCGGGATGCACCTGGAGTTCAACATCGTCGGCCCGGAGACACTGCGCGCGGCGCAGGCCGACCCGGAGAAATACCGCTCGGTCGTCGTGCGGGTATCGGGTTACAGCGCGTTCTTCGTTCATCTCGACCGTGAACTGCAGAATCACATCATCGAGAGAGCGGAGGACGGCTAAGGATGAGCGCTGAATGATGAATGATGAATGATGAGCGAACGGCAGTGAACGGCAAGAAACGGCGAGTAACGGCAATGAACGGCAATGAACGGCGAGTAACGGCAATAAACAGCAATAAACGGCAATAAACGGCAGAGACAGCAGTCAACGGCTTTTGACGGAGGCATCGTATGGCTTCAGTTGAGGAACTCAAACCACAGATCAAGGACATGATCGTCGAACGGCTCTTCCTGAATGTG
>CAYWBK010000316.1:2833-7508 GCA_964455745.1 uncultured Armatimonadia bacterium | reverse complement strand
AGCCGACTGTCACCTCGAACAGAACACTACTGTCCGGGACTATGGGTGCACCTCAGCCCCCCATCCGTGATGGAAGGGAGGCAGTATCAGTATGTGGAATCGCCGTAGCGACCCTCTATGCTTTCAATCTTCTCTCCGTCCTCCGCTTCCACACCCACAGCCCGAAAGCCGTCACCGCGAAAGAAAGCGCCGTCACCTTCACCAGCGCCAGCGACGCCATCCAGATAATGGCCACCGCCTGCGGGTCCATGCCCATGAGATGCGGCATAAGCCCTGGATTGCAACCCCGTAGAATCACGAACCCAACATAGCTCACGACCGCCAGGATCCACGTGACGATCGCGGCCCAGATGCAGGCCCAGGTGACATCGCTCAAGATCGCGACGAGACGCCGATCATCATTGCTGTTCGCATCCATCGATACCACCTTCTTCCCTATAGGATACCCCTATCGAGGGGCGGCTATTCCCGGAGCAGGCCTATCTCGCCCCTGTTGCCGTCAGTGCGCCGAAGTCAATGGGTTTGCCAGGCTTGGCCGTGAAGTCGGTGCCGCCGGGACCGATGGCTGCGACGCCCGGAATCTGCAGGACCAGCATGTACGGCGCGCCCACGACGATATTCTTGACCTCGAAGAACCCGTCATCGTCGGTCAATACCCCGACCATCCGAACCGATGGGGCCTGCCAGATCATCCACCCATTCGCACTCCTGATGCACGGCGCCGCCTGCACATTGGCTCTCTTAACCGGCCGCCCCTTGTCATCGACGAACTGGCCCTTCGCGCTGGTCAGCGGATGCACCACCAGCATGGCATCGCCAGCGTTGGGGTCCACTTTCTGCATGACGTGCAAGAGCTCGGACGGATGCGACGCGATCAGCCAGATGTCGCCCTTGATCGGTAGGCGGGTGATGGTGAAGCGCCCCTTCCCATCGGTCACGGCGTTGGCGCACAGGGTCGGCACGTTGCATGTGACCTGGGCTCCAGCCACCGGGAGACCCTGCTCATCCTGGACGAGGCCCGACGCCTTCCGGCCGTCCATGTCCACGCGGAGGGCCGGCAGCTCGTAGGTCTGGCCCGGGCTCAGCCGGATGTCTCCCTTGAGCCCGGTCGTCCACGCGTCGTTCAGCGCGAGCGGCCAAAGCTCCGGCGGAGATTGCAGTCGCAGTCCGATCCCCGCCGGCAGCGGGCCGACGAGGATGTTGCCGGTCGGGTCGATCTGACCGGCGTTCATCAGGCCGCCCAGACCGCCCTCGGTGAGGAATAGCTGCGCCATCATGTTGCGCAGCGGCTGCCCGTTCGCATCGAATGCGCCGGTGTGTATGTAGGCGGCAGGCGCCAGATGTACTTCGATGAGCTGTTCAGTAGACAGGGTGATGCCCTGTTCGGGCGCGGGCAGTTTGGCAAACGTCGCCCCCATGAGCTTGTGGCGGTCGTCGCGCGCCCAGATCCCGAAAGCATACCTGGGAGCGCCGTAAGGCTTGACCGCCAGTAGATGGAATACCCCGGCGTCATCGGTAGTGACCTTGAAAATCTCGCCGAGACCCGGAATGCCTGCCCACTGGCTGATGATCCCGACGGCAACCCCGGCAGCGGGCTTCCCGCCGGGTCCGAGCACGCGCCCGGACAGGGCGACCGTACCAGACACGGGTGACAGCGGGGCCAAATCGTCCTCTTGCGCGAACGCAATCTCACTATGGAACATCCCCAAAATAGCGACAGCGAGACCGATGAGCGTACAAGCGTATGGAGCTTGACGATATGTGATCTTCATTCAATGTGTACTCCTAACCGTTCAATTCGCGGGTGCCGGGGCTGGGACCGGAGCGGCGGCTGGAGGCGCGGGCGCAGCCGGCCCCCCGGGCATGAATGTCGCGGGCGGCACAGACACCGCGTTCCCGGTCTTCTCGGGCACGTACACCGTGTCCCCGTCCTGCAGATGGGCAGGCTGGTTCAGGGCGTTCCTGTCCACCGAGACGCAGAGCACCGGGGCGACTTGCCCGGCCGTTCCGGTCCGCCGGATGATGACCACGTGGTCCAGATCACACTCAGGGCCTAATGCTCCGGCCTGCTTCAAAACCGATTCCAGCGTCTCCCCTCGGGCGATAGGACAGGACTTCGGAGTTCGTGCGCCCTCAATCACCGTAACTTGCGCCGGTCCCCCGCCGCCGGCTCGCTTGAGAAGTATCCGCTGCGTGTCGATCTCCGCCTGTATTCGTGCCTGTTCGGCCTCCGCCTGGGCGATGGCTCCCTTCTCGTCGATCACGGCGTCCGCCGTCACCAACCCCGCCTTGGCCTGCGCCTCAACGATCGCCAACTTCTCTGTTGCGATGTTCAGTTTCGCGCGCGCCCCGGCGAGGCTCGCCTCCAACTCCTTGATCTTCGCTTCGATGAGTTCGCGGTCGATGGCGAAACCCATCCGCGGCGGGGCGATGGGCTGCCCGAGTTCGGCGAGCGCTTCACCGCCCTGACGCTTGACTTCAAGCAAGACGGTCAACGGTTGGCTTTGCTGCACGCAAAATAGCTGCCCCATGATGGGAATGCCGCTGAGCGTCGTCATCCCCTCCGCCTTCGGTACAGCAGGGCCAGGAACAGGAGCGGGTGTGGCCGGGACCGGGGGGCTCGCAGGCGTCCAGCTAGTCGGCCCGTTCAAGCCGCCGCCAAGACCCATCGGCGCACCGTCAGGGACACCCGGGAAGCCGCCTTCCAGTCCTACAGCACCCGCCTCCAAAGGCGGGCCGCCCCAGTACAGCAGCACCGGCTTGCCCTCCGCCACCGTAGCCTGAGTACAAACTTCTCTCTTCCGCACGGACGGCCTGCCCACATACGCCCCCAGCGCCGGGTCGATGCCCTGAGGCGTCAGTTGCTGATGGGTCAGCGTAACGGACACGGTCACGGCGTTCTCACTGTCATTTGCCTGTGACACGGTGACCGTGTAGCCCGAATCCTCGGCGAGGTCCTTTCTCCGATAAAGACCTGGGCCGGCGGCTTCCAGGTAAGCGGTGCGTCCGCCCGCGCCCGCCAATTCCGGCACCTTCAAGATCAGCTTCGGTGTGCCGCCTTCTTGCAAATCAAATCGGCCGCACACGTACTGCCCCGGCCGAAACAGGCTTGCGGCGGCCTGGGGGGAGGGTTCAGAGACAATCAGCAACTCCGAGCGCCGGTCATAGGTGAGATTGCCTCCGGCGATTCCGAACGGCAGCCTGGGGATCATAAGCGGCATCCCCGGCATCCCCGGCATCCCCGCCATCCCTCCGGGCATCATGGAAGGGGCCTCCGGGACTGTGGACGACATCCCTGGCATACCCGGCATCGCTGGCCCGGTCTGCACGGTCGGCAGCGGCTGGAAGAACCCGGGCCCTCCCACGAGCGCGGCCTTGATGGTCAAAATAAGAACAGCAGCCTTTGCGGTTCCCATTCTCCTTCACCTCACTTTTGAGTTTCCTCGCTGACGACCTCCGCCAGCCGAACGCTTTCCGTGTAAGTGACTTGTGGCGTGGCCGGCGGCTCCGGTAGCCTCTCCACGATCACCTTCGGCTGCACCGGCCTGTTGTCCGTTACATACTGCTGTGTCGTTCTGCCGCCTGTGGCCCCGGCGCTTCGTTGCGGCAGGTAGCGGATCACCACGCGCCTTTGCACCACCGGTACGTGTACGATCTTCTCGATCACGCGCTCGACCGGCACCTCGACACGCACGATCTTCTCGCGTATCTCGGGGGCCTGCGCTACCGTTTCCTGCCGGGGAGCCAGCCCGCGCGCCCCGAAGCCCAGCAGAAACGCCGCGAACGCCACCCCTACCCATGCCAGGCGCCCGATCACCGGCGACGCGGCCGGCCTGCGCGCGGCACGGGCCATTCCCCGTCGCACGGCGCCGTGTACCACGGCCTCCGGCGGCGCGCAACAGGTCGCCGCGGCAACGAGACGGTTGAGCGCCTGCGACCGTTCATGCTCCGCCCGGCATGCCGGGCACCCAGCGAGGTGCTCGGCCACTTCCGGCGGGCAATCCTCTTCGATAGCCGCTGCTAGAGCTTTGCGAACGTCTGCGCATCTCATGGTCCGACGACCTCCGGCGGGAGCAGCTCCCGCAGTTGCGACTTGATCTTCTCGCGCCCCCGGTGCAGGTGCGACTTCAGCGCGCCGACCGAGCATCCCATCGCCTCGGCGGCGGCTTTCAGGTCCATCCCGTCGAACCCCACCAGTACCACGGCCACCCTCTGCCGCGCCGGGAGCGTCTCCAACGCCTCTCTCACCCGCTGCACCGTCTCGGCGCTTTCGGTGTCCCGGTGCGGCAGGCCATCTGTCGCCGCGTGCTCGACATCCACCCACTCACTGTGCCGTGGTCGGCGCAGCCGCGAGTAGCATTCATTGACCATTATGCGTCTGAGCCAGGCGATGAGGGGCCGGCGGCGGTCGAACCGGCGTAGGGCGTGAAACACGCGGACGACGACATCCTGCAAGGCATCCTCGGCGTCCTCGGGTTGACCCAGGATCGCGAAGGCGACCTGATAGAGCGCCCGGCCGTGACGGGAGAAGATCTCCTCGAAAGCCGCTGCCTCACCGGCCTGTGCTCGCACTATGAGATCGACTTCGTCCCTCACGCATTGCCCCGGGGGTGTGTAGGATCGGACGTCCGTACTATGAACGCTTGAAGACCGGGCGGGGATTACAAGCGGGGAA
>CAYWBK010000316.1:0-2733 GCA_964455745.1 uncultured Armatimonadia bacterium | reverse complement strand
TCGGACGTCCGTACTATGAACGCTTGAAGACCGGGCGGGGATTACAAGCGGGGAAGAGAAAAGACGGTCGCTCGTCGCCCAGGAGAGCACGGCAACCGTACCCCCTGGAAACGACAACGGCTCTGGCGGGCGAGACGCCTGCCCCACGCGAGGGTTGGCAGCGTCCTCGGCAATCCTGCCGGGGACTACTCGGCTGATATGCCCTCACTCCTCCAGTTCCTCCAAAAGCCCTGCCGGAACGCTCGCCGCGTAGATATGCGGAACTCCTGTGGTGTCAGAGTTGAAGATCACCCACCGGCGATCCGGGGTGAAGTAGGGATGCGGGTGCGTGTACTGCGGGCCGCCGATGGACGCACCGGATTCGCACAGCACCTGACACCGGCCGGTGCGGATCGAGCCGACCACGATGCGCTTGCCCGCCCAGGTGTCCGTAACGAAAAAACGCCCGTCGCGGGAGGCGTTCGGGTGCATGAACGTGTGCCCTCGTGCCACCACGCGCGCCCGGTCGTCACCCGGCCTCACCTTGAGCAAGCACCCGTCCCGGCTCGCCTGCTCGAAGCTGTCCCAGACGACCGTCAGCAAGACCTCTCCCGTGGTCCCGATGAAGCACTGGTGTCCCTGGCACGGCTGCGTCCAGGGCTTGCCGACCGGAAGCTGACGGAAGTTGCCGCCGTCGGTGTCGATCAGGTACAGTGTCGCCCACGGTTCGTCCACGAGCTTCAGCAGGTTCCCCGCATCATCGTAGAGCGCGCCGCGATTGTGCTGGATCAGAAGATCGTGCGGGGGGCAGGGGTCCATCTGCACGTGCGCATTGCACAGGTCGTCGCCGCGCTCGTGGATGACCTGGCGCTCACCCGTCTTCAGGTCGAACTGCAGAACCCCGAAGCGGTGCTCCGCCGGGTCGCCAAGGCGCGAGGAGGCGTAGTACATCCGCAGGTCGGGCGAGATCGCGGCCATCGAGCTGAGTTCCCCCGGCACGCCCTCGAAGGCCGCAGTCTCGATGTCGAGCGTGGTGGTGTCGACGCGGATGATCTCCAACCCTTGCGGCCCGACCTCCCTCATACAGTAGAAGAAGCGTTGGTCGAAGGAGATGCCCACCCCAAGGGTCCAAGCGGTGTCCTCGCAGACGAGCTGCATCTGGTGGGTCTCGAGATCGACTCGCCAAAGCTCCCAGGGCCCTTGTGAGGCCACGCTCTTTTGGTAGAACACATACCGGGACGTGGGATCGGTATAGGGGACTTCGCAGTAGATATTAGAGTGGATCGCCGGGGCGCTAGTAAGCTGCCACAATCGTGAGCCGGAATCGGGGTCCGCCTCGCGCGAGATCGCCTCTGCGGTGATGACCGGGCCGGGCCTGCTCATCTTGGTAGACCTCCTGCCAGGGGATATGCAGCTTCAGGGGGTTCACGCTCTATTGCGGGATGTCGATCTTCCCGATGTACGTGCCACGACACTTCACCGGGTACCGGAGGTCCTCCGGCGCGCGATCGTACTTCGTATAGATCACATACAGGCTGTTTTTATAGGCAACGATATCGGGCGAGAGATTGCCTTTCATGTCGTCGACATACCACAGCGTTTCGATCATGCGCCCCTGGGGGCCGAGGCGAGTGAAGGCGATGTCGGTATATGTGTCGTCCACCTGCATCCATTCGGTGTTGCTCTCATAGACTGCATATAGGGAATCAGCCACCTGCACCGCGTGGGTGCGGCGGTTGCGGCCCAGGCTCTGGATCGTCTGCGGATCGTGGAAGTCACTACCGCTGAACCGCACGCACATAAGCGGCTCCTGGCCCGGCGTCGTCTCCCCCGCCGCCCGGTCGGAGAAGAGGACGATCATGTCGCTCTCGAAGGCGCTCAGGGAGGGGGCGTAGGGGTACGCGGTGGGGCAAGCGTCCCACACCACCGGCTTGCCCAGGCCCGCGTCGGGCGTATAGGAAGCAATGACCACCCGCGCGCGTATGTGGTCGCCCTCGGCCCAGGCCTCCGTCCACAGGAGCCACAACTGATCGTTCCAGACCGCAAGCGACCCCTGCCAGGTGCCCGCTCCGGGTTTCGTGGAATCGAGCACGATCGGCTCGGAGGCCTTGCCGGTTGCGAAGTCATACGACAGAAGCATCTGCCGCGTTTCAGTGACCTCAGAGTTCGGCTTACCGGCGGGCCGTCGGCTCCACATCAGCCACAATTTGTCGCGGAACACGGCGGTCGAAAGGTTGCCCTGGGCAGTCGGCGCATCCGTGACCGGGGCGACGAGCTGCTTCGGCTCGGGCCACTGGGGCTTGAGGTCCGATGGGCGGATCATCGCCAGGAGAATGCCCGCGCCACTGCACTGGACGACGTAAAGCTCGTCCTTATACTCCGCGATGCGCGAGATAATCCGAGACCGTTCATCCGGCTGCGCGCCGCCCAGACGGTAACTAGGCCACAGCTTGAGGTTTGGCGCATTCGGCTCGGGCGCCCACTCTCCCGGCTCGGTGACGCCGAGGGGCGGCCACTGAGCTAGCTTGCGCGCCAGGCGCGGCTCGAGGGGCTGGGTACGGATGCGTAGGGCCTCGGTCTCGAAAGGCAGTCCCCGGTCGACAGGCTGGCCAGTGTCGTCCAGAACCTGATCGGGCAAAGCCCGGACCTTAACCTCATACTGGGTGTCAGGCTCGAGGTCGATGAGAGTGTAGATGTCGTCGTGGATGTCGGATTCCGTCTGCCAGTTGGTGTGCGGAGCGAGTTTGCGATACA
>CAYWBK010000315.1:0-7516 GCA_964455745.1 uncultured Armatimonadia bacterium | reverse complement strand
TCGCGGCCCCCAGGTGCGAAGATGTGGGTAAAGCATAGCCGCTTGCGGAGAGGGGGGCGGGGGTGAGGCGCATTTCCACTACTACTTCGCAGGCTTCAAAACCACCTTCTGCAGGTTCATCACTGCGCCGTTGATCGTGACCGGCGTTACGGCGAGGGTCTGCTTGCCTGCGTCGAGATGGATCGTGCCGAGGGTCTCGGTGATGAACTTCGCCCAGTCGCCCGTCGTCTTGACGGTCCCCGCCACCGAGGACGCTCCGACCGCGACGGTGTACTGGCTTCCCGCGCAGTTGGGGTCACAGGCGTAGGTGATGTCCACGGTGTAGTCCCCGGCGCGGTCGGTGGTGAAGTCCCAGCTCACCCAGTCCGACTTGTCCACCCAGTAGCCGATGTTGTCCTTGCCGCCGCCGGATTCATAGTGTGCCGTCCCGCCGTGGACCGTCGCGCGCATCGCAGGCAGGGCCACCGAACCGTCCGCCGCGGCGCGGATGGTGTTGTCGACCTTCGGCGCGCCCTTGACCTCAAGCACGATCACGCTGTCGATGGCGTCGGGGGCCCTATCCGGCAGCGAGATCACCACATGCCCCGCTCCCTGTTTGACAGACAGCGGCGTCTTATCCAATAGCAGCGACGCCGACCGCACCTCGTTGAGCAGCCCGGGCACCTCCAGCGTCCCCTTCGGCCAGTCGAACACGTGTAGGTACAGCTTGCTGCCATGAGCGGTGGCGCGGCCCCACGGCTGCGGCAGGAAGGGCCCGCCGCGAGTGCGGTAAACGGATTCCCCATTGCGCGCCATCCATTTGCCCACCCCGGCGAGGCGCTGGACGAACTCCGGCTGGATCTTCCCGTTCGGCATCGGGCCGACGTTCAGCAGGAGGTTGCCGCCCTTGGAGGCGCAATCGACGAGGATGTGGACGAGATCGGCGACAGACTTGAAATTCTTGTCATCCTTCGCATAACCCCAGTTGCCATTGATCGTCATGCAGCTTTCCCACATGCGCCGGCCCATCGAGGCGCCGGGGACGGTCTGTTCCGGGGTGGAGAAGTCCTCGGGGATGCCCGCGCGGTCGTTGATGATGATCCCCGGCTGCAGTTGGCGGATCATCGCGATCAGCTCTTCGGACTTCCACTCCGCCGGGCTGTGCTCCCAGCCGCCGTCGAACCAGATGCCGTCGATCTTGCCGTAGTTGGTGCAAAGCTCCCGCACCTGGCCGTGCATGTATTCGAGGTACTTGCTCATGTCACGCTTCGGGTGATCGGGCGGGTCGATCTGCCAATCCGGCTTCGGTTCATAATAGGGCTGATGCCAGTCGAGCAGCGAGTAGTAGAACTCGATCTTCATCCCGGCTTCATGGCACGCGTCGACGAGGCCCTTGACGAAGTCGCGATGGGCCGGAGTGTACATGCAACTATAGTTGCCAAGCTTCGTGTCGAACATGCAGAAGCCGTCGTGGTGCTTGGTCGTGATGGTCATGTACTTCATCCCCGCCGCCTTGGCGATGCGCACCCACTCGCGGGGGTTGTACTCGGTCGGGTTGAACTGCTTATAGAACTTCTCGTAATCGGCGACTTGAATCTTCTCATTGTGCATCACCCATTCGCCGCGCGCGGGGATCGAGTAGACCCCCCAGTGGATGAACATGCCGAAGCGCGCATCGGTGAACCAGCGGGTGGGCGATTCGGCCCTGGCGGAGGGAGCGCAGTAGCCGGTGGCCGTGAGAGTGGCTGCCAGCAGTATCAGGATCAGGGATCGGGCTTTCATGTTAGTCGACTCCATTCGTGCGGTTGTGGGACAGGCCAGATCGCGACGGGCATCCTATTCGCCAAATAACGGCGCAACCCTCTCCACGGCGAACCTCAGCCCCCCCTGCCGCGCTTCACGGCAACCTCACCCCCCAGGCCCGCTCTGCACGGCAACCTCACCCCAGGCCCGCGCTTCACGGCACCTCACCCCCCTGCCCCCCTCTCCACAAGTGGAGAGGGGGGAACGACAACGACAACGACAACGGCAACGGCTTTGCCTGGCGACAGCGTGCTCGAACGGCGGCCTTGTCGCGCTGCGCCGCACGTCACGGTCTGCTCTCGTAGTTCGGCGCTTCGGTGCGTGTTGGGTTCGGCTTATGCAACTGCTCCTGCACCCAGGCAGCCACGTCCTCCTCCCCTGTCTTCGCTGCAATGCTCGCCGTCTGCGAGAAGACCTCGGTCGCCTCGGCAGTGCGCCCGGCGGACTTCAACGCCATACCTTTGTAATACCAGGTCAACGCCAGATTAGGGGCCACCTCGACGGCCCTGGTGGCATCGGCGACAGCTTTGTCATGTTCGCCCCTGTCGCTGAACGCCTTGGATCGCGTGCAATAGGCCCCGAAATGGTGCGGGTTCAGTGCGATGGCCGTCGTGTAGTCGGCGATAGCCTTGTCGCGGTCGCCCTTGCGCTCGAAGGCCCAGCCACGTCTACCGAACGCGTTGGCGTCCTGGGGGTCGAGTGTGATGGCCTTGGTGCAATCTGCAATGGCGTCGTCGTACTGGCGCTTCTCCGCATGGACATTCGCGCGCACATCGTAGAGGACCGGATCGTCGGGCGCAAGACGGACCGCATTGCTCGCCGCCTCGAGAGCCGCATCGTTCAAGTGTACGCCTGACAGTGCGGCCGCCAGGAGTTCCCACGCGTGGGCATTGTTGGGTTGGTGCGCCACCAGGATGTGCGCCCACTGCACGCAGGCCAGAGCCTTGGGCGACCCATTCCTTTCCGCGTTACCCAAGGGAATAGAGGCCTCGTGGGCCTGTGCAGGCTCGCGTAGCCGATAGTAGTAGGCGCAACTGATGACTCGAGCGGGCACGAGGCTGTCCGGGTCGCGCTGTTGCCAGGCCTTCGCGCGGTCGATCACCTGCTGCCAGTCGCCGGCAACGATGGCTTGCTCAAGTCCGGGATCGACGGTGACCGGCCTGTAGTACACCTGGGCCAGCGCGGACCCGACGATGACTGCCCCGGCGAGCGCGGCGACCAGACATCGCGCCACTCTACGAGCCGCGCCGCCCCGGGAGACGAGATCTCCCATGTGGCCGAACAGCGCGCACGCTGCCAGTGTTACTGCCGTGTTTTCGATTATGGAGGTTGCCCAGTGCGGCCCAAGCTGGAAATGCCTTCTTGCCAGGTGGATGCTTGCCAGCCAGAACAGGGCATATACCATCGCACAGGGGAGCGCACCCCACAGCCGCCCGGGCGATACCACCCGCCCGACCGCGTAGGCCACGATCACGCAGCCAAGGAAGGCCGTGAAGCTGTTCATGTAGTCCCAGGGCACAGGCTTCTGATACCAGGGCTGCCCGACGGCCCACCAGCCAATATGGGCCCCGGCCTTGTTCAAAGCCAAGTACGAGATGATGGTCGCAATCGTGGCGAGACATACGATCAGCCATCGGCGAGATGCGGACATCAGCGACCCCCTCTTTATGCGCTGGACAGACGGATTGGCGCGGCTTGGTTGCTCTTCACTCACCCCGCCCCGATGCCTTCCGCAACGCTTTCACAAATATGGGGTCAGGCGTCCCGCCGTGTTCCCGGCAACGCTTCACATCCGCCCACGCCTTGTCGTAATCTTTCTTGCAGTACCAGGCTAAGGCGCGGTCGTAGTAGGCCCCAGCGAACTCGGGCTTGAGGGTAAGGGCTTTGTCGCAGTCCGCGATGGCGCGGTCATAGTCACGTTTGCCGCCGCCGTAGGCGAGCCCGCGATGGTCGTAGGCTTCGGCGAAGTCGGGCTTGAGAGCGATGGCCTTGTCGAAGTCGGCGATAGCACGGTCGTAATCGTGCGTGTCTGAACAGGCGAGGCCACGGCTGTAGTACGCCTGAGCATCGTCGGGCTTGAGGGCGACTACCCTGTCGAGGTCGGCAACCGCGCGGTCGCAGTCGCCTTTGTCTCCGTAGGCGCACGCGCGGTCGTTGTAGGCCCGGGCGTAATCGGGCTTGAGGGCAATGGCCTTGTCGAAGTCGGCAACGGCGCGGTCGTACTCGCCCCTGTAGTAGTAGGCGAGCCCTCGGTTGAGATAAGCCTCGGCTGAGTGAGGCTGCTTCAGCACAATACACGTCAGTACCGCGATGGCGAGGACCATAGCGGCAAGCCCAACGGCGATGGCTATGATCTTGGTGAAACGCATGGCGACTACCCCCTGACGCATCAGTCTGCGGGCGCTGAGACAGGGCGGCCTTGTTCAGTGAACCGCGCTGTAGCGTGAAGATTCGCTGTCGGAATTGGAAACTCCCCCTCAGTGCGTGTACCTCGGCCCCACGTCGCTGATGTCGATCGGCCTGAAGCCCAGCCTGTAGGCCGGTGAGTCGGGGCGGAGGCGGTAGTCATGCTTTGCGGGGTCCACGAAGAGCGGGTCGGCGATGATCGAATCGCGGTCTAGGCCCTTCGCCTTCCACTCGTCGAACGAGTAGTGCATGAACTTCACCGGCTCGCCCGCGGATTGGTAGTATAGGTTGTAGTCCCACAGCGTCGCGAACGACCACCAGTCTTTCTCGTTGAACAGCGGGCCCTCTTTCCACACGACGATGTTGCGGGAGAAGACCTCGCCGTTCGGCGGCGGCGGGCCCTGCGGGGCGTCGCCGTAGCGGGTGAGCTGGTAGCGCCTGCCGTTCACGAAGATGTTGTTGATGATGAGGCTGCCCAGGCAGTTGAAGTTGCAGCCCCAGCCGCCGGATGCCGCGTCGTGGACGATGTTGTTCTCGACCAGGATGCCCACGCAGCCGTTGTCGAGGATGATCCCCTCGCCGGCTCCCCAGGCCGCAGTGGCGCCGACATCGTGGATGTAGTTGTTGCGCAGGACCGTCCCCGGCGATACGCCGAGGCAGTACAGCGCGCCGTGGGTGCCGAGCGTGCCCGTGCCGAGATCGTGGATGTGGTTCTTCTCCACGATGTTGTCGCGCGAGCGGTTCAGCGGGAAGTACGACCAGTTCCAGCCCAGCGACACCGCCCATACGAACTGGCCGCTGATCTCGTTGTAGCTGATGGTGTTGTGGCCGCTTTGGCCGACCCAGACCGCGGGCGAGCCGAGGTACACTTTGCATCCGTCTGCGAGGCGATTGTCCGAGACCGTGATCCGGCAAGCCTCGGCGGCATCGGAGCCGGGGTCGTCGGGCTCGCCGATCTTGATGCAGCCTGCGCCGACGTCGTTGATGTGATTGAACTCAATCACGTTATCCTGACAGCCTCGGCCCAACTCGATGCCCCAGCCGCCCAGGTGCGACAGAGTGCAGTTGTCGATTCTGCAGTCGCAGGCGCCGGTCGCCTGGATCGCCGAGGGGGCCGGCAGCTCGGCCTGCGAGAACGCATATCCCTTGGGAGGCAGGTCCCAGGAGGTGTGCTCGAACGTCAACCCGCTGAGCCAGATACCTCTCACGACCTCGTTCATAGCCACGCCGCCCTCGATGCGCAGGAGCTGCTCGCAGACCGGGGCGATGGCCTCGGCCTGCGTCATATCCTCGCCCGGAAGCGCATGGTAGTACAGGGTCCCGGTCTTGCGGTTGAGGTACCAGCTCCCCGGCTGATCGATCCCCTCGAACACGTTGTCGGCGTAGTAGCCGAACGACCACGTCAGTGGCCGCCAGCTTCCGCCGGTGAACAGCGCCGTGTTGCGGTCGGCATCGAGGGCCTGAATGCGCAGGCGCGCGGCCATCCAGTACTGGAGCACTACGATCTCGACATCATCGAGGTTCGTCCAGTCGGGGCGGATGTCGCCCGGCTTGAAAGTGAAGGACCGCAAGGACAGATCGTCGCCCGGCTTGGCCTCGATGTTGCCCGCCCAGTTGCTGGTCTTGGTGTCGGCGCTGCCGACGACGGTCGTCCAGCCGTTGTGCGGGAGCCGCGCCCGGTCGCGCCGCTGGCCGTTCACGAAGAGCTGGCGGAAGTAGACCTCGCCGGCCTTGACTGCGGGCACGTCGGCGACCCAGATGTCTCCGTCTTGTCGCTTCCAGCCGGTGACCGGCATCCCACCTGAGATGACAGGCTTCTCGTCATGGTAGCCGCAGTAGATGACCGGATCGATATCGGTGCCGGATTCACGCGGGCCGAGGACGAAGGGCTTGCGCAGCCGGTAGGTCCCGCCGCGCAGCACCACCTTGACGGGTCGCGCTATCTGTACTGCCTTCCGAACGGCGGCCCGGGTGCCCTCCAGCGTCGCGAGCGGGCCGTCGGTTCCTGCGGCGTTCGGCGCCGCCAGCCGGCCCGACCAGTGGTCGTTGCCCTGGGGTGAAACGTAGATGGTTGTGGCATCGGCGGCTGCTTGACTGGCGCCGGCCAGACAGAGGGTGGCGCAGACGATGGCTGCAACGGCAACACTGGGAGACATGGGCTGTCATCCTTTCGGGGAACGGCGGCCTCACCCCCGGCCCCTCTCCTGAGCAACGGCAGGCTCAGGAGAGGGGAGAACGGCAACGGCCCGCGGGCGAGACGCCCGCGCCACGCGAGAACGACGGTACCGCTAGCCGGCCATCGCCCTCGCGGCGATACTGAACGTCTCCTCGGCTTCCGCCGGTGTGCCGATGCCTACGACGACGCCGTCCACGCCCGGCACCGAGGCGATGTACTGCATCCCCTCTTCGGGGGCGATGCGGCCCATCGCCAAGGGCTTCATGGCGATGATCTTCTTTGATGAGTACCGCACGGCTCCGAGCACTTCCTCGACACACGGGCACATCCGCCAGGCGATCTTGTTGATCGGCGTGTTGATGACCGCGACGTCGAAGCCCTCGGCGACGGGGATCGTCTCGCCGCCGTTGTGGGAGGACATGCCGGGCACGAAGCCCGCGGCGCGGATCCCGGTGAGAAGGGAAGTGAACTCCGGGGGAAACGTGCGCTCGGAGCGGCGGAAGAAGGAGTCCGTGTTCTGGCCGTGGACGAGGCAGACCTGGCAGTTCACGCGGCGGAGGAAGTCGATGTGCCGGGCGAAGCCGGGGTCGATGATGACGATGTTGGACATCGTGACTCCGGTCCGCTCCTGCGCGGCTTCGATGGCCTCGGCGATGAGGTCGCTGCGGGGGGGATCGGTGCTGAGCATCATGCTGCGCACGCCGACGCCGATGGCGGCGATGAGGATGTCGCGGATCGGCTCGAAGGTGGCGAAGCGCGCTTCGTACTCCTGCGCTCGCGCCTGGCTGATATAGGAGTAGCCCAGGAAGGGGTTGTGCCCGAGGATCATCCGGCTGAAGGTCCGATCTTCGACCTGGAAGATTGCGACGGCTGCAGTATCGCTCATGGTGGGGGTCGCCTTTCTGTCTGGGGGAGCTTCAAGTGCCCGCAAGGCGGGTGTTCCACAGTGAGGGGCGGCTACCTTCCCGGCAGGGGCTCTTCCCCAATGTGTACGGGTAGATGCCATGAACTGGTCCTGGCGGACGCGACGACACGGATAACGACCACGTGCCGAGGTGGTCTGTTCAGTCCCGCCCCGGCGCGGTTAGGCTACCTATAGAGGTGATTGCAAAAGTCGCTGCGTCGTCTGTAGGAGCGGTCTCCAGACCGCGA
>CAYWBK010000314.1:0-7532 GCA_964455745.1 uncultured Armatimonadia bacterium | reverse complement strand
ACGGCCCGTGATTCGCACGCAAGATGTGGGTAAAGCATAGCCACGAGTGGAGAAGCCGGGGGTGAGGTGCCGTTGGGCGGGGTAGGCCCCCGTTGCCGTTGCTCCCCCTCTCCTGAGCGAGTCGTTTGCGCTCAGGAGAGGGGGCCGGGGGGTGAGGTCGCCGTCCCCACTCTCACCGCACCGCCACACTATGCTCCCCCGGCCGCAGCCGCAACGCCACGATCCCCGCCGTCCCGGCATCGCCGAGGTCCTCAGCCACCCTCCCGTCCACCAACACCTCGCCACCAGCCTTCACCACGACCGTCCCGCCGCGATGCGCGTACAGCTTCGCGGGCAGTTCCGCCCTCCCCGCACCGTCACGCCGTTCGCAGTCTGTGAACACGACGAACGGCGCTTTGCGGTCGGGCACCACGTGCAAGAGCCGCGCGTTCCAGCCGCAAAGCTGCACCGGCAACCTGCCTTTCGCGTCCGACGTGCGCCGTGCCGCCACGCCCTCCAGCAAGTCGTAGATCACATACCCGGTATCGGGCTTCACCGCCAGCGACAGCTTCCCCGCCGGGGCCATGCTGACGGCTTCTTGCGTGAACCGGGGTTGGCGGGTGGCCTCCTCGTTCATCAGCAGGAACGCCTCTCCCCCATCGATCTCATACCGGGCGCACGCCCAGCCCGGCGACCCTTCCGCCTGCGGGCTTACATGTTCGGTGCGCAGGATCGCCTGCAGGCACGCGCTCACCAGGGCAGACAGCGGGTCATCCGGCCCCTTGTAGCGCTCGGGCGGCGCGAAGTTCAGGTACACGATCCGCCCCTGGCCGACACGGACCTCGGTGACCAAATTGGCATCCCCCAGCTTCACCAAGGCCCGTCCCGGACACTGCACCAGCCCCTGCGGCAGGCTCACCTCCATGCCGAGCGACAGTCCCGGCGTTCCCTGCCACTCCGGCGCGATCTCGGTGATCTTTCCCGACCGCACCTCGGTCTGCTGCAGGCTCTCCAGCCCGAACGCCCGGCCCGCATCAGGCTCGTCCAGCACCGGCCATGCCAACGTATGCAAGCCCTTGCATGGCCGCGCGGGGACGAAACTATGCGTCACCAGCGTTCGCCCCGGCGAGGCTTCGAGCCACCCGCGCAACACCCCTGCGAAGTCACGAGGGTACTCCCAGGGCGAGAACAGGACGACCCGGTACTGATCGAGCGTCTCCCGCCCGAGCGGGAAAAACCCCTGGTGGTAGTCGTAGTGCATCGCGATCAGCGGCTGCGTGAGGCTATAAGCCTGATTCGTCGCGTAATCCGAGTTGTCCGTGTAATGCAGAACGGAGCGGTTCGTGATGTGCAGCACATCGCTCTTCGGCCGGCGCGCGCGGTCGACCGTGTACTGGCGAAAGCCGTCCATCGCCTGCACATACCCACGCCAGCAGTCGTATTGCGGGCTGCCGGGGTCCTCGGTCTCGGCCAGCGAGGCGTAGATGTAGTCCTCCTCGCGGTCGGCGAATTGCCCGTCGGCTCCGAGGGCGTAGGTGATCGCATAGTTCGTCTTCGGGTCCCAGTAGTGCGGCCTCGCCGGCCCAAATCCGGAATTGTCCGGGTGCCCGCCGGCCGCTCCGGTTTCCCCAATCAGGCCGAGCCGCTTATGCGCGCCCTGGTAGGCGCGGGCGAAGTACGGGAAGTTGTGATACCCGGCGATGGCAATCCATGCCGCGCCCCACTCCTCCAGCCACGGCTCCCCGGTGCCCCGCAGCCGCCCCCAGGTCAGCAGGTCGCCCCCGTTGCCGACATTCTCGGGGTTCAGGGAAGCTTGAAGCTCGCCCCCGAGCGACTGCGCATACTCCCCACATTCCTGCGCGAACCGCAGCCAGCAGTAGTGGTACAGCGCGTGGAACAGGAAGTAGTTGCGCTGCCTGGCGTCGGTCGGGGCTTTCTCCAGATCAGGCGACCGCACCGGCTCATACTCGTCCCACGAGGCGCAGCCGACATCCGCGGGCGAGAACCGCAGCCCGGACAATTCCGCGAAGTAGTCCCAGAAGCTCAGCACTCGGTCGCCCCGGGCATCGGCGATCCGCAGCCCGCCGTCCGTGCCTTTCAAAGCCGCCCGGTAAGCCGCGAAGTCCGCTTGCGAGTATCCCCACCTGCCGCCGGCCCACGGCCAGACGTAATCCACGATGGTGAACGACGCCGCGCCGACATCCCGGATCGCGACATCGAGGTTGCGCTTCATCGCCGCGATCGACGCGGGGTTGGCGTGGTCGGCAACCGGGTAGCCAACGCCGAGGTCCGCCGGCTTGCGCCCCAGGAAGTCCACCGCCCAGCACTTATTCTGCTCCAGATACCCCGCCGGAAATACAGGCGCACAACTCTGCACCGAGAACGTCACTCCCAATTCCCGCGCCGCCTTCGCGAGGGCTTCCATATTCGCCATCTGCCCCTCGTCGTATGCGCGGCAGAACTCAAGATCGCGCCATTCCGCCTTAAGCCCTTCGAGCATCGCCCGATCCCCTCCGAAGCCGCAAAACCGCATCCGGTGCTCGGGCGAGGGCGTAGCCGGACCCGGCTCTGCAAGCGATCCAGCCAATGCGCCCAGCAGAAGGACAATGACGAACGCTGAGGTCGTTCGAGCGAAAGTCACTTCGGATGCTCCTCTGTCGCGAATCAGCCTTTCCGCGTGGCGCGGGCGTCTCGCCCGCCCGGAGGCTCTGCCGTTAGCCTCTCCCCTCCCGTACGGGAGGGGTGGCCCGCCGCAGGCGGGACGGGGTAGGGCCGTTAGCCTCTCCCCGCCCGGAACGGCTATGCTTTACCCACATTTCCGCGCGTGGGAGGCAATGCTCTGGTTCGTGCCGTTGCCATCAGACCCCGGAGGGGTCGTCGGAGTTTAGCCGGGGGCGTAAGCCCCCGGATTTCCGGCCCCACATAGTCCGCAAGCCCCGAAGGGGCGACACAGAACCGACAACATTATGCCATTTGCGCCGCCCCCTTCGGGGGCTGTTCTTATCCAATGAGGAGCTGCTTTCCAGGCTCTTGCGAGCCTGGCTAAACTCTTTCGGCCCTTCGGGCCTTTTGAGGCAACGGCCCGTGATTCGCACGCAAGATGTGGGTAAAGCATAGCCGGCACGGGAGGGGTGCCCGCGCAGCGGGCGGGGTAGGGCCGTCCCTTACCTCCCCTTCACCCACCACAGGTTCAGCCGCCACGGCGCGAAATTGCCCTCGACTGCCCCGCCCTTGACCTCAAGCGCCTTGCCAGACAGCGCATCCTTCGCCGTCGCGATCCCGCTCTTCAGTCGCAGTTCGCCCTTGACCGCCGCTTCGGTCGTGTTCACGGCCACCACCAGCATCTCCCCACCCGGCTTTACGTAGGCGCTGACCTTGACGCCCTCCGGCGCGCCGGCCAGCCAGTCCTGCTTGCCCCAATACGGCAAGAAGCGCGCTTTCTCCACGCCGAAGTCCTGCCAAGCCTTCCACACCGGGGCCATCGCATCGTATGACCACGGCACCTCGGTGTCGTGCAGCATTGCGAGAGCCAGGCCCTCGTCCGTCGTCATCCCCTGGTTCCAGTCATACACCAGGAAGTACGCCGGGATGCCGAAGTTGTGGCCCATGAACTCCGCCCGGAAAGCATCCAGCGGCACCCGGAACGGCCGCTTCTGCCCCGTGAGGTGCTCGCCATCGAGATACGCGTCGGCGAACCCCAGCGTCGGCAGCGGAATCTGCCCGGAGGTGTGGCACACGAACAGCGTCGGCTTGCCCTGTAACTCCAGGATGTGGCTGAAGCGCTTCATCGCCTCGCGGTCCGCGAACAACGACAGCGTCGGGTGCCGCTTGCCATCTTCGCCGACGTACCCGCACCCGTGCAACTCATTGCTGCACTCGCCGGGATATGAAAGCCCGTCGGAGTAGATGCCATCCGGACCGAAATCGCGGAAGAGCTTGTCCAGCCCGTCCGCCAGGAAGTCGCCCCAAACGCTCCGCTGGCACACGGGGTAGTCCGTCTGCTTCGGCTCCCGCGTATACAGGAAGCGGTCGGGCGCGACGACCTCACACTCGTGTAGGTACAGCGGGTACTCCGGCGCGGTGTCGGAAAGCTGCCAGGAGTGGTACAGGATCAGCTTCAGGCCTTTCTCGTGGCAGCCCTTGATGAGCGACCGCAGCTCCTCGGTGTGCGTCGTCCGCGGGAAGCCCTGCCAGTCGCTCCACTGCTCGTGGAAGCCGATGTACTGCAGGCCGAGCGACTTCAGACGGTCGAGTTCCGTGCCGGTGACCGGCGGGCTGCCGATGTCGAGGCCCCCCTCGACGGTGGTAACAGGGTCCGAGAGTTCTCCGCGCGCCTTCCCTGCGATCTGCGTGGGCCGTGTGAACCGCCGTTCGCCCTCGGCGGCGATGCCGTCGAACCGATCGAGCAGCAGCGTATGCGCATCGGCTTCCATCGCCGCGGCCCCGACGCCCATCGTTTCCGCGGGGCGAATGACATCGGAGACGCGCATCTGCCGGATGATGAAGTCCGAGTCCTTCCCGCCGAGCATCAACTGCGCCCGGCCAAGATCACTTGCCGGCGTGAACATCGGGGCCTTCGGCCCCTGGGCCAGGCGCTTGCCATCGACGAAGATGCCTCCATCCTCGCCCCAGGTGAACGCGACGGTGTGCGTCTCTCCCGCCTTCCAGGCGAACGGCGCGCCATACAGGACGGTGTACTTGCTATCCTCGCGGAACACGATCCGCATCCCCTTGTCGTCCTGATTCCAGTAGAACCACGCCCCGCGCTCCGGTTCCTGGCGCGTGTCATCCGGCCACTTCACGGTGAACAAGCTGCGGTTCAGCTCACCCGGTTTCATCGAATCGAACTTCGGCGACACGGTGACCTCAACCGTTCCGCGCTCCGGGCGGAGATTACCGGTAGCCGCGTAAGTGACCGTCCGCGCCGGGCCTGACGGCTGCCACGGCCACTTCTCCATCCCGTAGGACCCCACCTGAGCATAATGCCACTGCCGGTAGTCCTTCGGCATCGCCTTCACCGGACTGGCCTCGAAGGCGAACACGTACTCGAGGGGTTTATCCAGCCGCGTCGGCTTGCCGATGAGGTTGAGCTTCAGAGTCGTGTGATCGCCTTCGGGCAGCAGTTCAATGGCCTTCTCCGGGTCGGCCGGCCGCCAGTTCTCGTCGGTCTCGCAAAGCCACTGCAGGCCTTTCTCCTCGTCGCCAACCCACACGTGATACACGAAGGGAGATACCCAGCCCTCCGCCGGAACAGCCCGCGCGTTGAACTTCTTCATGTCCACGCCCGTCCAGACCGAGGGCTTCGGGTAGTTGTGCAGAAGCTTCGCCACATCTCGCCGGAAAGGAATCGACAGCGACAGGCCCTGCAGGTCCCTCGCCGCCCCCGTCCCGACGACGCGAATGCGCAGCTTCACGAACCCGTCGAACTCCATCCGCCCCTGGCATGACAGCCGAAGACCCTCGCCGCTTTCGGCGGCTTCGAACTCCACCGCCCCGTTCGCCGTCTTCGTCACCCGCGTCGCCGAGGGTTTCCACGTCACCGTCTTGCCGCCTGCCGAGGCGTCCAGGCTCATCGGGCCGGAGAGCAGTTCCTTCGCCTGCGAGCGCACCGCCCCAAACAGCCCGGCGGGTGAGAACGTATACTCCCGCCCCCAGCAGGCAATCCGCAGCGGGTCGCGCCCGATCACCTTCAGCGGCGTCCAGGCCCGGGGCACATAGTCGTCTCCGTACTTACCGGCCTCAGACCCCAGCCACGACGGCTTCTCCGGCGGGCTCCAGGGCAATTCGGCGCGCAGATCGGCGCGGGTGTCGTCCTGCATGACGAGCTTGTAGACGCCCTGCGGAATCCCGTCGAAGGACCAGTGGACGGCATTCTGGCCGTGCCCGGCTGCCAGGCTGATGACGCCGGAACGCACTGTCTCACCTTTCTGGTCAAGTAGCTGAGCTTTCAGACCACTGGCTGCCGGGGGATCGGGGGTCTCGAGGGAGGCGCTGAGGTCGAGCGTTTGACGCAAAGCCGACATTTCCAGCTTCGGCTCCAGCAGTGCCGCCGCGCAAAACCGCGCCGGAAATGCGGCAAGCATTCCCTGCGCGGTTGTGGCCTCGATGCGGAACGAATAGTCCCCGGCTGTAAGCTCCGCCGACTTCAGCGAAAACCCGGCTTCGCCCGGCTGCGCGTCGCCTCGCCAGATCGTGCCGCCGGTGGCAGGGGCAAGCGCGCTCCCGATCCGGGCTACGGTGCTGCGGCCCTCCAGCGCCAAAGTCCGCCACCAGGGCGTCCCGACGCTGGTGAACTGCACCGGCGTCGCAGCCCGGAACACGAGATGGCCGAAGTGCGCGGGGTCGTGCAGCGTCTGCGACTGGCCCAGATCGGCCCAGGTGGTGTTCTGCTCTTCCTGCCCCCACGCAAGCTGGGGCCTTTGGGCGGGGCTGCGGTCCACACCGGCGTTGAACCCCCAGATTGCGCCTTCGCCCGGCGCCGCCGCCCCCAGCGAAGCGAACGGGATCGCCAGCACCCCCGCCCAGGCGTTGGCGTTCTCGGCGACCTTGACGTCGCAATCGGCATTCCACGTGGCATCGCGCCCGCGAGCGTCGAACAACGTGCCGGCGGCGTTGACGATGAACTGGAAGTAATCCTTGTGGGTATGTCCGGGGTCGAGGAACACCTCAATGGCATCGTCATTCCACACCGGCCCGTCGCGTTCGGTGGCCGCCTTCGCGAAAGGCCCTTTGCCCAACCGGGGCACGCGCCAGGCGATGAGCAGCCGCGAATCATCCCGCGCGATCCAGAACACCGGCTGATTGCGCGTCAAGACGCCGCTCGCCAGACCGGCGAAGCCGGTGAACGCCGAGGCCTGGGGCCACGGATCGGGCGACAGGAACGCCTGCGGAACCGGACAGGACGCGGCGGTCGGCGCCGTCCAGAACGCCCGCCCGCAGGCCACCGGGTCATCCGCCGATGCCGCGACCAGCGGAAGCAGGATGAGGCTGACAAGGGCAAGGGAGCGCAGGTGGTTTCGGATCATCAGGGTTCACCATCCCAGTCATCGTGCGTGAGTGTGTGTGCGCTGGTTCCACCAGTGGCCCCGACAATCCTGTCGGGGATCGCCGTTCCCCACAAGTGGCCCTGGCAATCCTGCCGGGGAGGAAGGCAGGCTCCGGGGATCCGCGACAAGATTGTCGCGGCCACTGTAGATTGGTGCAGTGGCCCCGACAATCCTGTCGGGGATCGCCGTTCCCCACAAGTGGCTCTGGCAATCCTGCCGGGGAGGAAGGCAGGCTCCGGGGATCCGCGACAAGATTGTTGCGGCCACTGTAGATTGGTGCAGTGGCCCCGGCAATCCTGCCGGGGATCGCCGTTCCCCACAAGTGGCCCTGGCAACCCTGCCGGGGAGGAAGGCAGGCTCCGGGGATCCGCGACAAGATTGTCGCGGCCACTGTAGATTGGTGCAGTGGCCCCGACAATCCTGTCGGGGATCGCCGTTCCCCACAAGTGGCCCTGGCAATCCTGCCGGGGAGGAAGGCAGGCTCCGGGGATCCGCGACAAGATTGTC
>CAYWBK010000313.1:0-7537 GCA_964455745.1 uncultured Armatimonadia bacterium | reverse complement strand
TTCGGTTCCGCGCTAGCGGGATCGAAGACGGGGACCCCAGAGCGGGTGGCTGCCCGGATGGCGCGGGGGCCCCGTCGCGGCCTCGTTTCATCCCGCTTCGCGGGCCGGAACGAGGCCACGACACCCCATGCCTTGACCGTTGAAAGTGCCACATCAAAAACGATGCTCCTGTCAGCCACGGCCTGCGAGTTGACGCGCGAGACGATGGCGTGTATTCTCCCTGAAAGAGAGATGCCGGCGTGGGGCGGTCGGTATTGGGTCTTTGGCGGACGGGTGCAGCCGGCGCAGCGGCATGAACGGCGATATCGAGCGCAGTCGGAGATTACTTCTCGCAGCGGGGGCGTCCTTTGCCGTCTGCGTCATCGAGGTCGCAGGGGGAGTATGGACCGGCAGCCTCGCGCTCATCAGCGACGGCACCCACAACTTCGCGGATGTGCTGACCCTTCTCATCAGCCTCCTCGCGATATGGGTGGCGGGTCGGCCCACAACCGAGTCGCGCACGTTCGGCTGGCACCGGGCTGAGATCTTCGCCGCGGTGAGCAGCGGGCTCGGGCTGCTGGTCGTCGGGTGTGGCATCCTGTGGCAAGCCTATGCCCGGTTGGTAAGCCCGGTGCCGATCCGGGCCGGAGAGATGCTCGTCCTCGGCGGCGTCGGCCTCGTAGGCAACCTTGCCGGGATGCTTTGGCTCTCGCCCAGAGAGCACTCGCATGACATCAATTTCCGGTCGGCATACCTTCATGTCGTCGGCGATGTGCTCAACTCCGCCGGAGTCGTTGTCGGGGCGGTCATCATCGTTGTCACCAAGTTCGAGCTGATCGATCCGATCCTCGGTCTATTGATCGGGATTGCGATCCTTATCACCGCCGGCGGCTTGCTGCGAGAATCGTTGCACGTGCTGCTCGAGGGCACGCCGCGGGGAGTTCACCTGCGGCAGGTCGCCGAGGCTGTGGCGGCCGAGCCGGGGGTGAACTCGGTCCACAGCTTGCGGGCGTGGAGCATCTGCTCGCACATCAGCATCCTGAGCGCGCACGTCGTTACCGACGCGGAGGACGAGCGCGGCCGGCGGATCGTTCGCGACCGGCTCGCCGACCTGCTCCTCGACCGGTTCGGGTTCACCGAGGTAACCCTGGAACTGGAATGCGTCGCCTGTGAGAATCCACTTCTCGTGGCGCCCTTGTCCCACGCGATGGACCGCCACGAGGAGCATGAACATGAATGAACGTACCGTGAGGTGCGAAAAGTCATACCGGGAAGCGAGTTCGCAAGGACTGCCTCCCCGTCTGCAGAGAGGCCTGATGAGGATGACCATCACCGAGAAGATCCTGGCACGCGCCGCCGGTCTTGAGTCCGTCAAGCCCGGCGATTTCGTCAATTGCAAGCTCAACCTGGTGCTTGCCAATGACATCACCGCCCCCATCTCGATCAACGAGTTCCGCAAGATGGGCGCGAAGTCGGTGTTCGACCCCGCGAAGATTGCGCTGGTTGCGGACCATTCGACCCCGAACAAGGACATCAAGTCGGCGCAACAGACCAAGCAACTGCGCGACTTCGCGCGCGAGCAGGGCATCGTCCATTATTTTGAGGCCTGCGGCAGCGGCATCGAGCACATCATCCTGCCCGACAAAGGCGTCGTGCTTCCCAGCGACGTCATCATCGGGGCCGACAGCCATACCTGCACCTATGGAGGGCTCGGCGCTTTCTCAACCGGGGTCGGGTCCACGGACGCAGCCGCGGCGATGGCGCTGGGCGAGTGCTGGTTCCGCGTCCCCGAGAGCATGAAGTTCGTCTTCACCGGGCAACTCGGCAAGTGGGTCGGCGGCAAGGACCTGATCCTGTACACCATCGGCAAGATCGGTGTCGACGGCGCGCGCTACCGCGCGATGGAGTTCGCCGGCCCGGTGATCGAGGGCCTGCCGATGCACGACCGGTTCACGATCTGCAACATGGCCATCGAGGCCGGCGGGAAGAGCGGCATCATCGCCCCCGATCAGACCACCCTCGAGTGGGTTTCGCCGCGAGCGAAGCGACCGTTCGAGATCTATGCCTCCGATCTCGACGCGGCCTACACCGAAACCTACGAGTGGGACGCGGCGGGCATCGAGCCGCAGATCGCGTTCCCGCACCTGCCTGAGAACACACGGGGCCTCAGTGAGGTCGGCGAGGTCGCCATCGACCAGGCGGTCATCGGGGCCTGCACGAACGGCTGGCTCGAGGACCTGCGCTCTGCGGCCGCAGTGCTCAAGGGCCGCCAAGTCGCCCCGGGCATGCGCTGCATCGTCATCCCCGGCAGCCAGGACATTCACCTGCAGGCCACGCGGGAGGGCCTCGTCGAGACCTTCCTCGAGGCGGGCTGCATGGTGAGCACCCCGACCTGCGGGCCGTGTCTGGGCGGGCACATGGGCATCCTCGCCGAGGGCGAGCGGGCCATCGCGACCACGAACCGCAACTTCGTCGGGCGCATGGGCCATGAGACCAGCGAAGTGTACCTCGCAAACCCGGCAGTGACGGCGGCGAGCGCGGTGCTGGGCAAGATCGGCGGGCCGGACGAGCTGTAGAGCGGTGGAGTTCGGTTCGCGGCGAACGCGCGTCGAGGCGTGGGATGAAACGGCGATTTCGACCACGAAGACTCGAAAGCACGAAACGGCAGTGTGGGTGCCAATAAAGGCGACTGGGGCCTTTAGTGCCCTTGTGTCTTAGTGGTCAATCCCTCCTTGGCCCCTTCCCCTTGCAGGGAGAAGGAACGGCAAACGTCAGGAGACAGTAACATGGCGATACAGGGCAAAGCGCACAAGTTCGGGGATCACGTCGATACGGATGTCATCATCCCCGCACGTTATCTGAATACGACCGACCCGGCGGAGCTGGCTTCCCATTGCATGGAGGACATCGACCGCGAGTTCATCACGCGCGTGCAGCCGGGCGACATGATCGTTGCCGGACGCAACTTCGGGTGCGGCAGCAGCCGCGAGCACGCTCCGATTGCGATCAAGGCGGCGGGTGTCTCATGCGTCATTGCGGAGAGCTTCGCGCGTATTTTCTATCGCAACGCGCTCAACATCGGTCTGCCGATCATCGAGTGCGAACCGGCGGCGAAGGGCATCGAATCCGGCGATGAGGTGCAGGTCGATCTCGAGGCCGGGATCGTGCGCAACCTGACGCAGGGCGCCGAGTTCACTTTCGCGCCGCTCGTGGGCATGGCTGCAACGCTGGTCGAGGCCGGCGGACTCGTGAACCTGGTGAAGACCCGGCTGGGGACGGCGTAGGTAACTACGCCAAGACTGTGAGGCGAAAGGCGGTTGCGAAGGCCGTCGAGTCGTCTGTAGGAGCGGTCTCCAGACCGCGACCGTCGTTGGGATATCGCCAGAATGAACTGCAATCATCATAAGGTTCATCTGGCCACGGAGGTACGGCTTGGTCGCACTCTGGAGAGTGCTCCTACGGATTCTTGCAGCCGCCTCACGGAATTGGAAACTTGATAATGGCTCTACCTGTGGTGGCGATAGTTGGTCGGACAAATGTCGGCAAGTCGTCGCTCTTCAACCGGCTTGTAGGCGAGCGCCTGGCGGTTGTGGAGGACTTCCCCGGCGTCACGCGCGACCGCCTCTATGCCGAGGTCGAATTAGAGGGACGGAAGCTGATCCTGGTCGATACGGGCGGCCTCGTCGGCGCCGAGAGCGACGAACTGATCGTGCGCGTCAAGGAACAGGCGGCCCGGGCGCTTCAAGAAGCCGACGTTCTCATCATGGTGACGGACGGGCGCGATGGCGTCACGGCGCTGGATCACGATGTGGCCCAGGTTGTGCGCCGCTCGGGCAAGCCCTGCGTACTGGTCGCCAACAAGATGGAACTGAAGGGCCTCGACAGCGCCCAGTTCGCCGATCTGCGTCTGGGGATGCCCATCGAGACCTCGGCGACCCGCGCGACCGGAGTCCCCGACATGGTGGATGCGGTCCTGGAGCTTCTGCCCCCGGCGGGGGATGAAGTCGAGGAGCCACGTGCCGAGGGCGAAATCCGCGTCGCCGTAGTCGGACGGCCGAATGTGGGCAAGTCCGCCCTGATCAACGCAATTCTTGGCGAGCAGCGCGTCATCGTCAGCGACGTGCCCGGCACCACCCGCGACGCCGTGGACATCGTGGCCACGGTCGATGGCACTCCGTTCCGGCTGATCGACACCGCGGGTCTGCGGCGGAAGACCAAGTTCGCAGGACCGACCGAGTATTACAGCAGTCTGCGCACACTGAAAGCCGTCGCCCGCGCGGACGTGGCCCTGGTGGTGCTCGATGCGCTCGAGGGGCTCACCGCCCAGGATGCCCGCGTCGCCGGAGAGGTCCATGAGACCGGGCGCGGGATCCTGGTCGTAGCCAACAAATGGGACCTGGTTACACATGCCGCATTCGGCGAGGACAGGCCCGCCAAGGCACAGCGAGACCGCATCGACCGCACGATTCGCCGCGATTTCGAGCGCATGGCTCGCGATCAACTGCCCTTCCTCGGCTACACGCGCGTCGCCTACACTTCGGCCCTTAGCGGCATGGCGGTGGAGGAGTTGCTGCCGCTGGCGGCGAAGATCGCCGAGCAATACAACCGGCGCATCGAGACAGGACCGCTGAACCGGGCGGTCCAGCGCGCGATGATGGAGCATTCGCCGCCAACGCGCAAGGGCAAGCAGCTCAAGATCTACTATGTGACACAGGCCGAGACCGCGCCGCCGGCGTTCGTCTTCTTCGTCAACGACCCGGAGCTGGTGCATTTCTCCTACCAGCGTTATCTCGCCAACGAGATGCGCAAGGAGTTCGGTTTCGAGGGCGTGCCGCTCAAGATGATCTTCAAGGCGCGCGAGAGCCTGCGCGGGCGGAAGTGACAAGACGACCTCTGCCCCGCTCCCTCTTCGGGCCCGCCGCAGGCAGGCAAAGCGGAGAGGGGAGTACGGCAACAGCTCTGGCGGGCGAGACGCCCGCCCCACGCGGGGTTTTCGAGCCAGGGGGGGAATCCACAGTAGAGTGGTGTACTGATTGCTTCCTGACATTGCCGCCGTCGTCCTCGCATTCCTCATTGGCAGCATCCCCGTCGGCGTCATCGTCGGGCGAACGCGTGGTGTCAATATCCGCCAGCAGGGCAGCGGCAACATCGGAGCCACCAATGCCCTGCGCGTCATGGGCTGGCGGGTGGGTCTGTTCGTCCTCGCAGCCGACATCTCCAAAGGCCTGGCGACGGTCCTTCTGGCCCGGCTCGCCCTGCACCTCGATCCGGCCTGGGTCACTGCGACGGGGGTCGCGGCGGTGATCGGGCACTGTTTCTCGCCGTTCCTGGGCTTCGACGGCGGCAAGGGCGTCGCGACCGCCTTCGGGATGATCCTCGCGATCGACTGGCGGGTCGGGATCATCGCGTTCGTTTTCTTCGCGGTCGTGCTCGCGCTCACCCGCTATGTATCGCTAGGGTCGATCATCGTCGCGGCCACGCTTTGGGCGGTGTGCCTGGCGCTGCACGGGGAGACGGCGTCGGCAGTGGGCTTCGCCGTGGTCGGAGGCATCATCATCCAGCGACATTCCGGCAACATCAAGCGCCTGCTCGCAGGCACGGAGAACAAGTTCGGCAAGAAGGCACGCGCGGGGCAGGCTGCGGGCGGTGGAGCGAGTGAGTGAGGCCGACAAGAGACGAGTGGCAGTCATCGGCGCGGGGGCCTGGGGAACCACGATTGCCTGGCTTCTGGGGGGGCAGGGCACAGAGGTGGCTTTGTGGGCGAGGGACCCGGCGGTCGCCAGTGAGATCGACAACCGGCGGGAGAACAAGCGGTACGCCGCCGGGGCAATCCTGCCTGACTGCGTACGCGTGACTGGCGACGGTGTGCAGGCCCTCACCGGCGCAAGCATTGTTTTTTTCGCCGTGCCGTCCAAGTGGCTGGGGGAAGTTGTGCTGGCCCTGAAGCCGCATGTTGCGCCCGGAACGATCGTCGTCAGCGGGACGAAAGGCCTCGAGCGCGCCACCGGCCGGCGCATGAGCGAAGTCATCGGCGACGAGCTGGGGAGTGCGGCTCGGATCGTCGTGCTGTCCGGCCCGAATTTGTCGCGCGAGATCATCTCCGGCCACCCTGCGGTCAGTGTGGCCGCTAGCCCGGATTGTGCCGCGGCGGAAGCGGTCCAGCAAATACTGTCTTCCGGCCTCTTCCGCGTGTACACGAATTGTGATATACTTGGTGTGGAAGTTTGCGGTGCGTTAAAGAACATCATCGCTTTGGGGGCCGGGGTCAGCGACGGGCTGGGGTATGGCGACAACGCCAAAGCGGCTCTGGTGACCCGCGGGCTGGCCGAGATGGGGCGCATCGGAACGGCGCTCGGCGCCACGGCAGAGACGTTTTGGGGGATCGCCGGTGTTGGCGATCTTGTGGCGACATGTAACAGTCACTTCAGCCGGAACTGGACGGTGGGCTGGCGGCTGGGGCGGGGCGAGACCATCGAGCGCATCCTGCAGGACCTGGCGGGCGTTGCCGAGGGCATTCAGGCCGCTGAAGCCGCGAGGGATCTTGCAGCGAAGTTAGGGGTTGAGGCCCCGATCACCGATGCCGTCTGTCGGGTCCTGTTCGAGGGACAGTCACCGGCGGAGGCTGTAGCATCGCTGATGGGGCGGGTCTGGAGGTCGGAAGTCGAGGCGTGGCACTGGGAGGCAGCCGGTCGCTGCCGATAGACCAAACGAATCGATTTGCTGTATCTGGCGGCGTGGGAGGAGAATTGTCGTACTTGCGCGAAATGTCGATCCTGGCGGACCATCAGGACGCCGTGCGTAGCGCTCATACCATCATCTGACCAAGTCTATACCTCTGGGAGGGTACACGATGGCGAAGACAGAGCAACCGACGACGCTGACCAAGGCAGACATCGTGGACGCCGTTGCCGTCGCCACAGAGTTGAGCAAGAAGGATGCGGGCGCTGCCGTAGGCGCGTTCCTGGATGCAATCGCCGCCGCGCTCAAAAAAGGCGAAAAGGTCCAGCTCACCGGCTTCGGCGCGTTCGAAGTCCGCGCGCGCAAGGAGCGCAAGGGCAAGAACCTGCAGACCGGCGAGACGATCACCATCGCCGCGAGCAAGGCCCCGTCGTTCAAGGCCGGCAAGGCCCTGAAGGACTCCGTGCAGTAGGCTTCGCGGAGCGCGACAGGCCAACAATTCGGGGCGTGGCGCAGTTTGGTTAGCGCGTTAGACTGGGGGTCTAAAGGCCGACGGTTCGAGTCCGTCCGCCCCGACCAGACAATTCAGTAGTGAACCCTGCGGCGATGCCCGGCATCGTCGTGGAGGCTCACTGGGCGGTGCAAGGCACCGCGCGTCATTAGAGGCCGCCCGCTCGGTATCCAGTATCCGGCAGGCGGCTTTCTGCTTGCCTGAAGGCAATGCGGTCCGCCAAGGCAGTTGGAGGAGGCGCTAAGCTGTCTGCAGGGGCGGTCTCCAGATCGCGATGCCGTCATTGTGCCGCAAAAGAGATACCATTTTCGGCCTCGAAAATCGTCGTTTGCCGGGCGAACGGCAACCTCACCCTGACCCGCCTACAGC
>CAYWBK010000312.1:0-7541 GCA_964455745.1 uncultured Armatimonadia bacterium | reverse complement strand
ACCTGCCGAACTGTCCCTTTCCCATTGTCCGGGAAATGGGGTGCATATCAGTTAAGGGACGTTGCCGTTCTCTGTGCTCTCTGCGGCTCTGTGGTCAATCGCCGTCCCTTTCTCCGCATCGCATCTCATTGCCGGCAGGGCCGCGCAACCGGCGTAGTCATACTACCTACAATCGAAAGACGCACCCGGCCCTGAGTTCCTCACTGTACTCCGCTGAAGATCCGCACCTTCGCGAACACGCCATTGGATTGCCACGACCAGATTCCGGGGTACTTCGGCTCACCGGGCGCTTTCCCCGGATAGTCAAGGGAGAGCACGCCGTCCACGATGAGCTGCACCCGGCCACTGGCGAGTATCTGGGCGATGACGTGGTGCCATCTGCCCGGTGTCACGACGGGCGAGATCGCCTGCGCCACCTGCTCGCCGTCAAGCACGATCTTGTTGAGCGTATTGCCGTTCGAGCCGAAACCAATCAGGTAGCCCAGGTTGAAGTTGCCCGGGTCCGCCAGCCAGCAAGCGGACAGATCGCCGCCAACCTGGCCCGGCACTCTTGTGTCATATTCGATGCGCACCGGAGCCGGCAGCTTCTCGGCGTAGCACAGGAATGCGACGTCGCTCGCCTGCAACAAGCTCCCGTTGACCTTCCACTTCCCCGACCCCACGCGCCAGCGCCCGCCGAGGGCGTCGTTCCCGAAATCGTCGGCATACACGAGCTTCCAGTCGACACCGGCGGGGTAGCGAATCTCCCCCACCTCCGGGACGGTGCGCTTCGGCGGCGCGAAGCAGGCGCGATCCCGGAACTGCGTCGGCGAGACAACGGTGACGCCCGTCAGCGGCTGCCCGCCCGGCGCCGGGGCCAGCTCGCACACGACCGTCCACTGATCGATGATGCTGCAGAGCTTGAGCAGGATCACGTTGTCGCCCGCCTTCAGGCGGATCGGCGCTCGCTCCTGCGCCGGGCCGGCGGGGTGCGAGCGGTCCGAGAACCACACCGGCTCACCGTTCACCGTCAGCGATGCCCCGCCGGAGCACCCCAGCCGCAGTTCGGCAGGCATGTCCCGCGGCGAGTTGATGCAGGCCGCGATGTACGCTACACCGGCCTTCGGCAGCTTGTAGAGGTCTTTGAAGTCGATCCAGTCGCCGCCCTCTCGCGGCTGCCACTTAATCTTCCCATTCACGCCGTCGTACTCGCCGCCGAGGTCGATGCCGTCATCGGGGGGCAGGAGGGTCATGTCCAGCGCCGCGCCGGTCCTGTTGGGGAAGGGGCCGAGGACCATCCACTTGCGGATATAGCCGCTCCCGGCACTCTGTGTCGCGTGCAGACGGAGAGTCTGAGTGCCGAGGTCGAGATCGAGGGTCACGGGAAAATCGTGGCTGGCCCACTCGCCGGGCGGGATGGAGATCGGGATGCTGACCGTCACCGGGCTCTTGTCGTCCAAGTCCACCGGCTGGCTCGGTTTGGCCTGCCAGCCCTCGGGCGCCTGGACTTCCCCGGTCAGGGAGACCGGCTCGCCGAGGGGGGTAGTCGCGGAGATGATGAGGTCCAGGGACGCCGGGCCGCCCTCCGGGTGATCCTGCAGGCGCGTGTGGGCCGTGCATTCCCACGGCATGCGCATCGACAAGCCCAGCGCGGGCGCAACTGCCGTGAACGCCAGCCCCTCAGGCCTGGCTTTCGCCACCCGCACGAGAATCGAGCGGAGGCCCTGCGCCTGTAGCTTCGGCACATCGGGCGAGCCGTCCGGCAGCTTGCGCAAGGCCTCGACCGCAGCCATGACCTCCGGCCACTTGCCGACATCGTCCTTCACGCCGAGGTCATCCACCAGCGACTGCAGGCCGACGCGGAGGGCCTCGGCACGCTCGGCGGAGGTCACAAAGGCCTTCGACATCCCCGGCCCGCCAAGCGGCGAGCGGACGTTGCTGAAGCCGTTGCCGCGCAGCACGACCCCATCCGCGGTTGCATAGGCGAAGACCCCCAGGTCCGAGTTCGCGATGTGGTTATTCTCGACCAGGACATCGCGCACATAGCGGCCTTTGCGCTCGAATCCGCCGTTGTACTCGCAGCCGAGCATGATGTGGGCGTTGTTGTCGAGCCGGCTGCGCCGGATGATGGTTCCGAGCGTCAAAGGGCAGTCCCAGTCGGCGCGCGGCGGAAACGCGTACACCCCGATGTGCGCCTCGCCGGACTCCCGCGAGTTGTCATGATCGCCGCGGTAGACGTTGCCCTCCAGAATCCGGTTGTCGAGCCACTGCAAGTACCAGTTCGGCTGGATGCCGTTGTCGTACATCATGCCGAAGTTGTGGAAACCGGCGGTCCGAGTCGAGCGGTTCCCGGCGAGGATGTGCTCGATGGCGTTGCCATAAAGTTGCAATGCGATACCGGCATCCGTAAAGTCGTTGTCGATGAACAGGCAGCGCCCCTGAAAGGCACAGAAGGTCACGGTCGAGGTGGTGTCCGGGGGGACCTGCCAGGGGCTGTCGACGGTCACGTCGCGCCCGGTGGCCGACACAACGCGCCGGTACTGTCCGGCCCCCTTGCCGTCGAGGACGTACAAACCCGCGCCCTTCCAGTCGCGCCCGCCGAGCTTCGGGTCCTCCGCGAGAGTGACGACGTTGCCCGCCGCAGTGGCGACTTTACCGAAGTACGCGCCGCCGCCGGCGTCCGAGGTCATCGCCTCGCGGTCCCAGCCGAACATGTTCGCCAGCGTATTGTGCGCATAGTAGACGTGCTGCGAGTAAGTCGATCCGTCGAGTGTGTTCAGCCCGCCGCCGGTAGCCATCAGGTCCCCGCCGAGGATGCGGTTGTGCTCGAAGATGACGCCGTCATTTCCCGATAGGCAGTACCAGCCGAGGCGGCCATTCGTCAGCGTATTGCGGGCGATAAGCGCGCCGCGCAGACGACTGAGCCAGAAGACCATGCCGCTGGAGTACAGGTCGCAGTCCGTGACTTCGACGTTCGCTCCGCCGAAACTGAGCAGGGGGCACTGATTGTCGCCGCCGGTCCTCATTCGTCGGTCGGCTTCCTCGGGCGTCATGTGGCCGCGGTAGCGGTTGGCCCGGACTGTGACGCGCCGGAGGCGGATGTCCCCGGCATCCGGCTGCGCGCTGTCGGCAGTGATGAAGCGCGAGTAGTTGCTGCAGTAGAAGGTGATGCCCTCGATCCCAAACGAGTTTGTGCCTTTGATCTGGGCGGGGAGGGCGTCTTGCACCTCCGGCCAGAAGATGCTGACCAGTTCGCGTCCCTCGCCGCGCAGGACCGTCCGCCGTGGGAGTTCGATGGTCTGACTGAGCCGATATCGCCCCCGCGGGAAGTACAGCACTCCGCCGCCGGCCTTGGCGATCTCGCCCAAAGCGGCCTTGACCGCCGGGCTGTCATCCGCTTGCCCCTGTCCGTCGGCCCCGAAATCGTGGATGTTGTAGACGCGAGAGGGCCAGAGAGCAGGCCGCTTCACAGTGACCGCCACGGGAGCGCTCCACCCCGCCGCTCCGCCCCAGCCGTTGTGCACGAGCACGGTGTAGTCCCCCTCGGGGAGGTCGGCAGGGAGTTTCACCTGGATCGCAAAACCGTCGCCCTCGGCAGCCAGGCGCGCAGACTTCGGCCCCCTAAGAAGCGCTGTCACCGGCAGTCCGCCGGAGTTCGCGAGGTTCTTGCCGAACAGCCGCAGGAGCGCGCCGGGCGCAACCGCGACGGTACCCTCCCCTTGTGTCCACCAGACGACGGGGCGGTTGAGGGCCGCCGTGGTAGCGCCGGTGGCGGTCTCGAGGCGCAGCGCATACAGGCCCGGCTTCGCATCAGCCGGGATCGCGCACTTCACCGAGCCGTCGGACGGCTGGATGGGTGTCACCTGGCGCGTGTCAGCCGGGGCTTCGGTCCTGTCACCGGGGCCGGTGTTCGGCGTGTCCGGGAACCGCCCGATAGACACCCGAGCCCCGGCCAGGCCGTCCCCAACGACCACGACGGCCTCTCCCGGCCGCACCGGATCGGAAGCCCAGAAGATAGAGGGTGAGGCGGCGGCCAAAGCGGGCATGGCAGCGACGATGGCAAGCAGGACGGCGCGGTAGCAGCGGAACATCAGCGGGCACTCTCCTGTGTACGTTGTCAGCGAACGACGGTTTGCGGCTTCAGGCCAACTTCCCCAGTTGCCCGAGGACGCTCGCCCGGATGGCCTGCGGCGTGGGCAGTTCCCGGACGAGCCGCCCCTGCCGCATGAAAGGGGTCAGCGCGATCTGCCGCGTTGCGCCGCAGAGGCACTCGGTCGGCGGCACATCTCCGGTATCCGGCACGATTTTGTCTTTCAGGCACTCCAGGCACCTCAGCACTTGCTTGCGCCCGGACTTCTTGCCGCGCTTCGTGCCTGGCACTCCCTCAATCTCGACGATGTCCATCGCGAAGTCGAGCGTCGGGGCATTGCTGATGCAGGTGCCGACGCCGTAGGCATCCGCGAACTCGTTGAGATCGGGAATGTCGCGCTCGTCCAGACCGCCGCTGACGAGCAGCTTGACGTGGCTGAAGCCCCGCAGGTCGAGTTCCCAGCGCACTTCGCTGAGGATCGCCTTCATGTTCCCGCGCCGGGAGGCCGGCGTGTCCAGCCGCACCCCGAAAAGGCGGTCACCCAGCGTCTGTGCGGCCGTGAGAGCCTCGAACTTCTCGTCATTGAAGGTGTCGATCAGGCAGATACGCGGCGTCTCCGGCCCGACGTGCCGGTCGAACAACCGGAAGGCCTGCGCTGAGTCACCGACAAGCAAAATGAGGCTGTGCGGCATCGTGCCCACGGGCTGCTCGCCGAGAAGCTCCGCGCTCGCCGTGACCGCCACGCCGTCACAGCCGCCGATGAAAGCGCTGCGGTCGATCATCGGCGCGAGAGCCGGGTGCATCCGTCTGGCGCCGAAGCTGGAGACCGCGCGCCCGTCGGCAGCCCTCTTGCAGCGGGCCGCCTTGGTCGCGACCCCGGACGCCTGGCAAAGCAGCCCCAGCAGGGCCGTCTCCAGCACTCCGAAATCCTCGTAGCGCCCCTCGAGGCGCATCACCGGCTCGCCGGGATACAGAATCGAACCTTCGGCCATCGACAACGCGTCCACCGGAACGCCATCGAGCAAGTGCGCCAGCTCCTCGATGCCCGCCAGGATGCCCCAGTCATACCCGTCCGGCAGCGAACCTGCAGTGACTTCCATGACCACCGACTTGCTGATGCCTTCGGCACGCAAGACCTGCAGCGTGCGCTCGAAGTACACGTCCGTGACACGGCCCGATCTGATCTCGTCGTCGTCGAAGACATGGAATCCCCGCATCTGTCAGTCACCTGCTCCCTCGGCCAGTTCCACGGCCAGAATGCGCTTCATCTGGCGCAGCGCCCACTGATGGTCGTCCTCGGTCAGCGCAGCCACGCAGTCGCTGAGCGCCACGCATTTATACCCCAATTCATACGCGCCTGCCGCCCCGAAAAACACGCAGATGTCGGTGAGAATGCCGGTCAGGATCACCCGCTCGATCCCCAGGCTTTCGAGCACTTGCGCGAGACCATCCCGGAAGAAGCCGAGCACCCGGTGCTTGAGCACGATCCGGTCCGTCGGCTCGGGCGTCAACTCGTCGACGATCGCCGCGCCTTTGGTGGCTGTCACCGCGTGTGGCGGCCAGATGTCGAACTCCGGGTCATTCGGGGCGTGGCTATCGCAGACGTAAACAACGGGCACGCCTGCCGCCCGCGCCTTCGCGAGGGTCTCGCGCAGCGCCGGGATGATCTGCCGGGCAGCGGGAACCTCGAGGGGGGCCCCTTCGCGGACGAAATCATTGAGCATGTCGATCACAATCACGGCGTCTTTGGCCCCAAACACAAACATCGCGAACACCTCCAGCCCGTCACACAGCTTCGGGGACCCCGCGTGGGGCGAGCGTCCCGCTCGCCAGAACGGCCCTACCCCGTCCCCGCCGATCCGCCTGCGGCGGATACCGCGTGGCCACCCCTCCCGTTCCGGGAGGGGAAAGGCTAACGGCGGTTCTCCAAGCGGCCAACGCATCACGGGAACACGCAGTCAATTCGCGCCGCCGCAAGTCGTCTCCTTCCGTTTCGCCCCCGCCAGGGGTAAGGCAGGTAGGAACGCGCCCGCGATGCGGCGAAATGACGCGTTCATTGACGCGAACTCGGCCTGCAGGCGGTTGCGGGCCTATTATGGAGTTTACCCATGAAGAAAGCCGTATTGTTTGGAGATCGAAAAGCGGGCCTGGTCGAGGTCCCCGATCCGCAGCCCAAGGAGGATTGGGCCGTGGTCAAGGTCCACGCCGCGCCAATGTGCGCGGAATACAAGAGCTTCGCGGCCGGAGACAAGGCCGACTTCCTCGGCCACGAGGCCGCGGGCGAGGTGGTCGCCATCGCCCAACCCGGCCGGGTCAAGCTGGGCGACCGGGTTGTTGTCATGCCCCAGTACCCCTGCGGCAAATGCCCGCTGTGCGTCGCCGGAGACTACATCCACTGCGAGCGCTGCTATGACTTCGCCGCCTTCACCGGCAGCCCGGAGGGTTCCGCCACCTACGCGCAGTACCTGCTGAAGCCCGCGTGGCTGCTTCCGGCGATCCCCGACGACGTGTCCTACGAGAAAGGCTCGCTCGCGTGCTGCGGCCTGGGGCCCTCCTTCGGCGCGTTCCAGGCGATGGGCGTCAGCGCCTTCGACACCGTGCTCATCACCGGCGCCGGGCCGGTCGGGCTTGGGGCCGTGGTGAACGCGCGGTTCCGTGGAGCCCGCGTCATCGTCGCCGAATCGGTGCCCTGGCGCGTCCAGAGGGCGCTCGACATGGGCGCAGTTGCGGTCCTCGACCCACGAGACGATCCCCTGCAACGAATCCTCGACCTCACCGGCGGCCTCGGCGTCGACTGCGCCCTCGATTGCGCCGGCAATCCTGCCGCCGAGCGCCTGTGCATCGATGCCGCGCGTCGCAAGGGCAAGGTGGCTTTCGTGGGCGAAAGCGGAAGCGACCTCGCGATCCGCATCAGCCCCGACATGATCCGCAAGGGCCTGACGCTCATCGGCTCGTGGCACTACAACCTGCGCGACTTCACCGGCATCATGAAGGTCATCCGCGAGTCGCCGATTATCGACCTTCTCATCAGCCACGTGCTGCCGATGAGTCGCATCCAGGACGCCTTCGAGCTGTCGGCCTCGAACGAGACGGCGAAGGTTATCCTGAAGCCGTGGGAGTGAGGGAACGGCCTCCTGCCCTCTTGCCCACGGAGGCAAAGACGAGGGTCCGCCCGCCGATTGTAGGTAGAACTGCCGCAAGCGTGGCGGCAGGGAACGGCGAGGGGAACAGGATTGATAGGATTGAGAGGATTACGGCATGACGGATAGTCCCGTAACAGCATAACCCCGACGGCCTGTCCGCTGACCGTCAAGATAAAGGGCGAACGGCGTTGAACCACGGAGACACAGAGAACGGCTGGGAAACGGCCGGCCTGCCCCACGATAGGCGTTAAGGGACGTTGCCGTTCTCTGTGCCCTCTGTCTCATTTTCCGCACATTGACAGTTGATGTTTCGTTTGAGTTGGTCCCGT
>CAYWBK010000311.1:0-7572 GCA_964455745.1 uncultured Armatimonadia bacterium | reverse complement strand
TTTCCCAGCCGTTCTCTGTGCCCTCTGTGTCTCTGTGGTTCAATGCCGTTCGCCCCTTATCTTGGGATACGGTCAGCCTCTGACAAGATTCCGAACGTTTCGTCCGCCGGTTGCCAAAGCGGCGTAGCAGTGCTAATCGTTCCCCTCCCATACCCGCCTGTGGCCGATCCACGGGAGGGGTGCCCGCGCAGACAGGCGGGGTGGGGCCGTTTAGGTCTGCCGTGAAGGTCCCCCGCTCTGTGAAGCGAACTCTCGCCCACTGTCCTCTCCACCCTACAAATCCCGAGGCGACTCCGCATGACCTCACAGACTCCTCCCTCCATCCCATACACCGACGCTGAGCTGTTCGCCACCGGCCCGCAGAAAACGTACACCGGCGAGGCCCTCCGCGAGATCGCTTTCCCGCTCGGCGGCATCGGCTCCGGCTGCATCTCATTCTCCGGGCGCGGCGCGCTCGTGGATTGGGAGATCTTCAACCGCCCGAACAAGGGCTTCGTCCCGGACCTCACCTTCTTCTCCCTGTTCGCGCAGGCGGAGGGCGGCGAGCCAGTTTTCCGCGTCATGGAAGGCCGCCTCCAGCCGCCCTTCCAGGGCCCCCTGCACTGGCCCCGGCATTACTCCGGTTTCGGCTTCGGCCCGCCGCAAGCCCAGGGCGCGGGCCTTCTGCGCTTCGCCGAATGCGCCTTCACCGGGGCCTTCCCGTTCGCAACCGTCGATCTCAGCGACCCCACAGTGCCCGTGAAGGTGTCCGTCGATGCCTGGAGTCCCTTCATGCCCCTCAACGACCGCGACTCCTCGCTCCCGGTCGCGATCTTCGACATCACGCTCACGAACACTGCCGACAAGCCGGTCGATGCCGCAGTGGCTCTCAGTGTTGAGAACCTTGCCGGCTACCCGGACATGGGGCAGAACCTGAATTGCCTCGTGCGTGAGGACGGCCTCAACGCCATCGCGATGACCACCGCGAAGCACGCCCCCGACTCGCCGAAGTTCGGCAGCCTCTGCATCGCCACCCCGGACGCCGACATCACCTGGGAGCTTTGTCGCGACCGCGCCGCATGGTTCCGCGGCACCGAGATCCTCATCGACGGCTTCGGCCAGACAGGCCGCTTCACCGAGGAAGCCGAGATGCCCCCGACCTCGGACGGCCCGCCCCCGGTCGGTTCGCTCGGAATCCGCCGTCATCTGAAGTCGGGTGAGAGCGCCACCGTGACCCTCGTCTTCGCCTGGCACTTCCCGAATGCGGCGAAATACTGGGACGCCCCTCCGGCGTGCGACTGCGCGGACCCCGAGTCCTGCCGCCCGGCCTGGAAGAACTACTACGCCACCCAGTGGGCCGACGCCCTCGATGTCGCCCGCTACACGGTCGCCAACTTCGACCGCCTGAAGGCCGCCACCCGCCGCTTCCAAGAGGCCTTCTTCGCCTCCACGCTGCCCACGTATGTCCTCGACTCCGTCTCCAGCCAGATGGCGATCCTCCGCTCGCCGACTGTCCTGCGCCTCTCCGACGGAGCAATCTGGGGCTGGGAGGGCTGCCACAAGGACGCCGGCTGCTGCCCCGGAAGCTGCAGTCATGTTTGGGGCTACACGCAGACGATGGCCTACCTCTTCCCGCAGCTAGAGCGCCAGTGCCGTGAGATGGACTACACGACGAACCTGCGCGACACCGACGGCCACATGCAATTTCGCCAGGAGCTTCCGCTCGGCGCCCCGGCCAACCACGACTTCCACGCCGCCGCCGACGGCCAGATGGCCGGCATCCTGCGCACGTACCGCGAGTGGCAGCTTTGCGGCGATGACAACTGGCTCCGGCAGCTTTGGCCGGATGTGAAGCGGGCCCTCGAATACGCCTGGGTGGCTTGGGACAAGGACCGCGACGGCCTCCTGGAAGGCGTCCACCACAACACTCTGGACATCGAGTACCACGGCTCCGAGCCGGTCTGCGGCAGCCTCTACCTCGCCGCCCTCCTCGCGGGCGAGAAGATCGCCCGCCACCTCGGCGACCCCTCATCCGCCGAAGAGTACCGCCGGGTGTTCGACAGTGGTCGCCGCCTCATGGACGAGACTCAGTTCAACGGGGAATACTACTTCCAGGCCGTCACCCCTGGCGATGACGCCCCCTACCAGTACGGTCCCGGCTGCATCTGCGACCAGGTGATCGGCCAATGGCACGCGCGCGTCTACGGCCTTGGCGACGTGCTCGATCCCGCGCACGTGAAGAGCGCGATCCAAAGCGTCTTCCGCTACAACTTCCGCAAGGACATGTTCGCCCACCACAACCCGCACCGGGTCTTCGCGTTGAACGACGACGCCGGCCTGTTCATCTGCACCTGGCCGAAGGGCGGGCGGCCCGAAGTCCCGGTCACCTACGCCTACGAGACGATGATCGGCTTCGAATACCAGGTTGGCGCGCACCTCATCTACGAGGGCTTCCTGCGGGAGGGCTTGTCGGTCTGCAAAGCGATCCGCGACCGCCACGACGGCCTCAAGCGCAACCCCTGGAACGAGTTCGAATGCGGCTCTCACTACGCCCGCTCGATGGCGAACTACGCCTACATCACAGCCCTGACCGGCTTTCAATACTCAGCAGTAGACAAGAGCCTAACCCTGTCGCCCCGCATCAACGAGGATGATTTCCAATGCTTCTTCTCGGTGGACGGGGCCTGGGGTACATTGACTCGCCGGAGGACCGAAGATGGAGAGTGGAGTTCACAAGTGGAAGTCATCGAGGGCGAACTGAAGTTGAAGTCTTTCTGTGGGACGCAGTTCGATGAGATGCGAGAGATCGGCGCGGGGGAGATGCTGGTGGCCGAGGTATAGGTTGCGCGTGGCGCGGGCGTCTCGCCCGCGAGCCGTTAGCCATGGCCGTTAGCCGTGGTCGTTGCCGTGGTCGTTGCCGTTCTCCCCTCTCCTGAGCGCGCCGTATGCGCTCAGGAGAGGGGCCGGGGGTGAGGCGCCGTTAGCCGTTCATCCTACCCTCCCCTCACCTTCACACTAACAAAGTGCGTCACCTTCGGCACTTTCACCGTCACCCACCCGCCGTTCGCCTCCGCCGTCGCCGTCGCATCCCCGTCAGACGTCAGCGTCGTCGCCGTCACTCGCTTCCACCCGGCGGGCGTCTTCATCCGCACACTGATCCCCTCTGCCGGCCTCACACGGTCAGCCTCGAGGTCAATATCATAGTTCCACAGGTCCGCGAACAATGCCGTCCCATCCGCCGACTTCCACACCGCCAGCCCCACCGTCGTCGGCATCCCGCGCCCGTCCGCAAGCCCCGATGGCCCGATTAGCGTGCGCATCCCGTCGAGCAACGCGGGCCGCTTGTCGGCCTGCAGATAGTAGTCCATCCCCAGCGGCGCGGCAGTCCAGATCACGGTCCCGCGCCCCACCCGCCGCTCCATCGGCGCTTCGCCGCTTGGCCCCGCCCCGGTCAGCCGCGCCATAAGCGGCACCGCCCGCCGCGCGAACAGCCCCGTCGGCCCCATTCGCGAGCCTGCGTCGCCCGTCACGATCAGCCGCCCGCCATCCCGTACCCACTTCTCCAACGCCGCCATCGCAGGGTCCTCCAGGCAGGTCGCATCCGGCAGAATAAGGGTTCTCAGGCCCGCGAGGTGCGCCGCATCGAGGTGCCAGTCCGTCACGCACCGATACGGCAGGTGGGCATCGACGCACACCGTCGCCCAGCCGTAGTACCCGAAGACATGCGGTTGCTTGTCCATATCCGGGAAGCCGCCGGGGGCGAGCAGATAGAGCTGGTTGTCCGGCGAGAACAACACGCCCACATCCGCCACTGCCATTCTCGCGCCGAAAGCCGCCTCATGCTCGCGCACGAACCGGTTCCACCAGGCGTGGGTTTCGAGGTTCCCGGCCACGTCCTTGTTGCTAGGATTGCACATCAGGAAGCAACTGTTTGCGAAAGCCTCGGCGAGCAATACCTTCGCGATCTCAGGCCGCTGTTGATACTTGCTCGCATCGCCGTTCAGGTAGTACCACGCCGCCGAGAACGGCCCTTTCTCGTGCTCCATTGCCGCCCGGTAGACCGGCGCCATCTTGCCCACCGGCGGGAGCATGATCCCCCGGCTGCCGCTGCCCATGTGCCAGCCCGGCGTCAGCTCGCAGTTCACCATGTCCAGCCACTCGTCCCGCACCCACCCCAGCCCATAGAAGGGGATGTCGTTCCCGCCGATGCAGAAGTCGGGCCGCCCGTCCTTGCGCGCCTCGTCGTGGATGGCCTCGTAGAAGGCCTTCAAATCCTGCCGGGCCGCTTCCTGCCGGAACGCCCGGAACGCCTGCCAGATCGGCTCATCGACCCACCGCTGGTCGTGCCAGGCGGGGTCGTCGCGGTTCGAGGGGTCCTTCGCCCCGAACTCGCGCGCTTTGGCTTTGAGATACTGCCGCACATCGAAACCCCGCGGATCGCTGACCCCCATCGCCTGCAGTTGCCCCGCGGGCACGCGTTTGGCCAGCCACTCTCGGAACCGCGCCACCGACCAGTCCCCGAAGGCTTTCTGCACCGGCGGGTAGCCGAAGTTGTCCCACGGCGAGTAGTTGTCGCACCAGATCCCGTCGAGGCCTTGTTTCACGATCTGTCGTATCGAGGACCGCACATACTCACGCCAGAACGGCGCCGACAGGTCCTTGTGGACGCTGATCGCCCCGCAGTAGACCGTGTCGCCTGCCTTCAACCCGGGCGGCGAGGGGCAGTCGTCTTTTCCGATGATCGCCGGGTAAAGCCCCTCGATGGGTCCGTGGTGCTGCCCGGTCTTTGGGTCGATGTCGTTGACCTTGTCGGGCGCCTCGCAGGCCGGGTGCAGGTCTCCGTTGATGTCCTTCGCCCCGCACGCGTCATACACCATTGCATTGAGCGGATACCGCACTCCCGGCAGCCACCCCACAGCCGGGCGGCCATCCGGGTACGTCGGCGCGGGGATGCCCAGCTTTTCCCGCCCGAAGTCGGGCAGCGCGAAGTCCTCGTCGTTCACGGTATTGTGGAGGCCAACCCACCGGAACGTGTTTCCTTGCGGGATGTTGGGCGCCGCCCAGCACCAGTGAGTCCGTCGCCCCGCCGCGCAGCGCGGGTCATCGGTGCGCTTCGCGAAGCTGCCGTCGGGGTTGCGGTCGAAGGTGATCGCATAGACCATGCAGTCGCCGAACCCCTCGATCCACACGATGCACCGCGCCCCGGAGGCCTCGAGAGCCGGGAGCTTGGCGCGGTTGTCGAGCACGGTCAGCCATTGCGCGTATGGCCCCCAGGTAGGATCGGCCCCCGGCCCCGCGAGGTTCATCCGCGCCCCGCACTTGGCCGCCACCTCCGGGTCCTCAATGCTGGAAAAGGTGGGATAGTGATACCACCAGTAGTTCGGCGCAGCGCCAATCGCCGGCGCAGCATGGCCTGCCGACCCAACCAAAGCCAGACCGAGCCCGATAGCCGCGAGCCACACAGCGCAGTGCCTCTCGCTCATGATCAGCCTCCCAAGTATCGCATGGGGCGGGCGTCTCGCCCGCCATCGCCGTCCGTCGTCGCCGTTGGCCGTTGCCGTTCTCCCCTCTCCTGAGCGCGCCGTGTGCGCTCAGGAGAGGGGCCGGGGGTGAGTCGCCGTCAGTCGTCCCCCTCCCGGCACGGGAGGGGTGCCCCGCGCAGCGGGGCGGGGTAGGTGGCCGTTGCCGTCCGCCGTGCGCCGTTCTCCCCCTCCCTACGAGGGAGGGGGAGCGTGGTCGCCGCAGGCGACCGAGGGGGTAGGAAGCCGTTAGTCGTTGCCGTCAGCCGTCGCCGTTCTCCCCTCTCCTGAGCGTGCCGTGTGCGCTCAGGAGAGGGGCCGGGGGTGAGGCGCCGTCAGTCGTCCCCCTCCCGGCACGGGAGGGGTGCCCCGCGCAGCGGGGCGGGGTGGGGCCGTGGTGCCGTCCCTCCCGGCAGCATCCTAGCCGTCACCACCGCCGCGACCGCCGCCGCCAGCGCCAGCGCGAAGCTCACCTCGAACCCAAACTGATCCGCCACCCACCCGTGAACCGTGGCCGCCGCAAACGACGGCAGCAGCGCAAGCTGCAGGAACGCGACGTTGCGGTTCACCTGCTCCGGCCGTGAGACCGCCACGCAGTAGTTCGAATAGTACACACATGACAACTCCGCCGCCCCGAGTAGTGCGAACGCCGCCAGATACGCCGGGCCGTGGACGCTCATCGCCCACACCAGCGAGATCACCATGATGCACACCGCCGTCACCGCCGCCGCTCTGGCCCCGCGCCGCGACAGGAGCAATCCCAGGCCGAGACCCGCGATCACCTTCCCCCCGAACCGCAGGGCCAGCATCGTTCCCGCGAGGGTCTTTGGCTCGACCCCCACTGCATTCCGGACGTTCAGCGACACATTCCCCAGTACCCCGAAGGCCACCGCAAAGAGCCAGTAGGACAAACACAGCAGCACGAAATGCCGCCCTTGCAGCAAGTCGCGGATGCCCCCCAGAATGAAACCCCCAAAGGATAGCCGTTTCGCAGTCCCTTCGGCCCTTCCGGGGATGGCCCGAGGCAGCCGGAGGCCAAGAGCCAGCGCGGCTGCGAGAATCAGCGCCGGAAAACTTGCACTGAAAAGCGCGGCGTAATCCCGTGGGAAATGCAGCCCCGCCAGCCCTGCTCCAGGCCCGTCCCCCCGCCCTACGACCGCCTGCGTGGCGAGCGATCCCGCAACCGCGAACACCGGGCCGATGCCGAATGACAGCCCCAGCGCCCGCCCGCGCCAGGCCTCCCCGACCCCTTGCGCCAGCGCATCCCAGATGTAGACCCCGGCATTCCAAAACGCCGCCCCGACCACCGCCGCGTAGACGATGACCGCCGCGATCTGCAGCCCCGGCGAGATCGGGGCGACAAGCGCCGCAGCGAGGCCCGCGCCTGCCAACGCGCCGCAGATATAGCTGACGGCCAGGATCGCGCGCAGGCGTCGGGGATCGGGGATCAGCCAATGCACCACGAGGGGCGTGACGCTGGTGAGGAAGAATGCCGACATCGGCAGATTGGCGACCGCTTTCGAGGCCCCGAGCTTATCCAGCAATGTCGCATGCAGCACATCTACATAGAGTACCGGCGCGCATAAATAGAGCAGCGCATTGATCGCCGCATAGCAAAGCAGATTGCGCGTCTGGTGTTCAGGCGCAGGGGGAATGGGCGGTGCTTGTTCGGGCGTTGAGGCCACGGAGCCCAAGATGGGGGACCTTCACGGGGATGATAGCGAATTGCAAGCCGCAAGCGACCGTTCGCCGCTTCTTCGTGGCGAACCTGCCGGCCTCCCCCTCGGCTCTTCCTCAATGTGTGTGGGTAGATGCCATGAACTGGTATTGGCGAGGGTGGTAGCCGCGTGCTCTGGGTAAGCCGTTGCCGTTGCGTCCGCAAGGACGCTCGGCGCGAAGCGCCCCTCAGCCGGATGCTTCAGCGTCCGGTTCAGGGCCGGTAGTTAGGGCCGTTTCCGTCCGCAGGACGGGTGGCGGCGCAGCCGCCCAAATCGTTGGGGACGCCAGCAGGCTGGGCCTTTCTGTCGGGCGCTTCGCGCCGCCCGTCCTGCGGACGGGGAGGTCTTTGTGCGGC
>CAYWBK010000310.1:0-7593 GCA_964455745.1 uncultured Armatimonadia bacterium | reverse complement strand
GACTGTCACCTCGAACAGAACACTACTGTCCGGGACTATGGGTGCACCTCACAGAGGCTGACCGTATCCTAAGATGAAGGGCGAACGGCGTTGAACCACAGAGACACAGAGGGCACAGAGAACGACTGGGAAACGGCCGGCCTGCCCCGCGATAGGCATTAAGGGACGCTGCCGTTCTCTGTGTCTCGGTGGTCAATCGCCGTCCATCTCTCCGCAGGGCAGCTCATTGCCGAGCAGGGCCGCATAACCGGCGTAGTAATACTACCTACAATTGAAAGACGCACCCGCAGCGGCCGAGGCCGGTTGACGTGGCCCGTCTAATTTGTTATATTGAATATACTGTTATGGGCGCACTGCCATGAATACACTACCGCGTCCCTTGCGTTGGTTGCACGTCGGTTTGAGGGTGAAGCGGTGGTATGCGCTTTTGCTCTTGGGCCTCACCTTCATGGGGTGCGGCGCGGTGCTCTTTCTCAACGTGTTCGCTTATGACCTCACTGCGATGGTGGGGGGCCCGACACAGGCCACGACCATCGGTGCGGCGGCGGCGATTGCGGGGCTGTTGCTTGTGGCCATCGCGCTCCGGCAGTTGGTCCACTCCATCGCCGGCGCTGTCTTCCCCGGGGAGGAACACCGGCTGGTAGATGTGATGCTGTCCGCCCGGCGTATGCAAAGCGGCCTGCGCATCGTCACCGTCGGCGGCGGCACCGGCTTGGCAAGTCTCCTGCGCGGCCTGAAGGCCCACACGAGCAACATCACCGCGATCGCCGCGGTCTCGGACGACGGCGGCAGCTCGGGACGCCTCAAGAAGGAACTCGGTGTCCCGCCGCCCGGCGACATCCGCAATTGCCTCACGGCTCTGGCCGATGCCGAGCCGCTTATGACCAAGCTCTTCGAGTACCGCTTCGAGAGCGATGCCGGGGAACTTGGGGGACACAGCTTCGGCAATCTCCTCATCGCAGCGCTCACGGAGGTCACGGGCGATTTCGAGCAGGCTATCCGTGAGAGCCGCAACATCCTTGCGATCCGCGGCAGCGTCGTTCCGCCGACCACACAGGGCGTTACGCTGTGCGCCAGGCTCGACAACGGCGAGATCATCCGCGGGGAGACGAACGTCTCGCAGGCGAACGGCCGGATCGACAGGGTGTTCCTCGACCCCGGCGACGCGCCGGCGGTGCCCGAAGCGATCGAGGCGATCCTGAACGCGGACGTCATCGTCATCGGCCCGGGCAGCATCTTCACCAGCATCATCCCGAACCTGCTCGTCCCGGAGATCGTCGCCGCCATCGAGCAGTCCAGCGCCACCCGCGTCTTCGTCTGCAACGTCATGACCCAGCCGGGCGAGACGGACGAGTTCACCACCGCCTCGAGCCACGTCGAGGCGATTACCGGGCAGCTAGCGCGCCCGTTGTTCGAGTACGTGCTCCTCAATGAAGGCAGGCCCGACCCGGCCGTGCTGGAGCGCTACGAGCGTCAGGGGGCCCGTTTCGTCGAGCCGGATCCCGCCGAAATCGCGCGTCTGAACTACTTGCCGGTGAGCAAGGACGTCATCTCGCACGACAACTACGCCCGTCACGATCCCGAGCGCCTTGCCGCCGCGATCATCGGGATCGCCGAGCAGGAAATGCGCGAGAGGCTGTAGAACGCACCGGTCATCCGCCACGTCGTTCGTGGGCAACAACCGGGCGGACACCGGGACGCAGGAGAACGCACGAGCTACACAATGCTCGTGCCTTCTGCGCCCGTTGTCCATGCCCGTCCATAAGCCGGATTTTCACGGCCCAGAGCCGACCGGCAATTGAGCCAGGAGGGTATACAATGGCAGTCAAAGTGGGCATCAACGGGTTTGGTCGCATCGGTCGTCAGGTCTTCAAGGCCATATACGAGCGCTTCGGTTCGGAGATCGAGGTCGTGGGGATCAATGACCTGACGGACGACGCCACGCTCGCCTATCTCCTCAAGTACGACAGCATCTACGGCAAGTTCCACGGCTGCGTCGAGGCCAAGGACGGCAAGCTCGTCGTCGATGGCAAGTCCGTCGAGAGCCTCGCGATCCGCAACCCCGCGGAACTCCCGTGGAAGGACCTTGGCGCCGAGATCGTCCTCGAGTCCACCGGCCTGTTCGCTGACAGCGAGAAGGCTGGGGCGCACATCGAAGCCGGCGCGAAGAAGGTCCTCATCTCCGCCCCGGCCAAGGGCGAGGTCAAGACCATCGTCCTCGGCGTCAACGAACAGGAATACGATCCCGCCAGCCACAACATCCTGTCCAACGCATCCTGCACCACCAACTGCCTCGCGCCGATGTGCAAGGTCCTCCTGGACAACTTCGGCATCGTGCAGGGCCTGATGACCACGATCCACTCCTACACCAACGACCAGCGGATCCTGGACTTCCCGCACAAGGACCACCGCCGCGCCCGGGCCGCCGCGCTCAACATGATCCCGACGACCACCGGGGCCGCCAAGGCCATCGGCGAAGTTCTGCCCGTCCTCAAGGGCAAGATGAACGGCTTCTCGATGCGCGTTCCGACCCCGACCGGCTCGGTCACCGACCTTACCTGTGAGTTGGAGAAGGAAACCACCGTCGAGGCAGTCAACGCCGCGTTCAAGGCCGCCGCGTCCGAGGGCCCGCTGGCCGCAGTGCTCGACTTCACCGACGAGGCCATCGTCCTGCAGGACATCGTCGGCAGCCCCGCGAGTTGCACGTTCGACGTGGGCATGACCTACATGACCGGCAGCAAGTTCCTCAAGGTCGGCGGCTGGTACGACAATGAGTGGGGCTACAGCAACCGCGCAGCCGAACTCATCAAGCTCATCGCCGACAAGGGCCTATAGACCCGATCCGAAGCGCCACCAGTCACACGCACGCACCGTCGGGGCGAGTCCTTGAGAGAGGATTCGTCCCGACGTTGGCGAATCGTCGCGGTTGAAGGGGTATAATGGGGATGCAGCGACCGTGATAGCGGGCGAGGAGTGAGCCTGAGATGACGCTGGTCATCGACCTGTCGCCGGAACTGGAGAAGAAGCTTCAGGAGGCCGCCGAGAGACGGCAACTGCCGCCAGTTGAGTACGCACGAGCGGTGATTGAAGACTGCCTAAAGTCAGAGCCGGAGGCGGAACCCTTCTGGAAGACGGCGACGCCTGAGGAATGGGAGAGAGAGTTTCGAGCCTGGGCCGACAGCCACGACGGCCTTCCCGTTCTGTCCGACGAAGCGCTCACGCGTGAGAGCATCTACGGGCACCGCGCATGAGCACCTATCTGGCCGACACCAACATCCTTGTGCGCTGGGTTCAGCCTCGAACCGCTGAGCACGAGCAAGCCGTCTCCGCGGTGGAGTGCCTCCGGCGCAGCGGCCACACTGTCCTCATCGCGCCACAGGCCGTGATGGAGTTTTGGAGCGTTGCTACGCGCCCCGCCGTCGCCAATGGCCTAGGGTTGTCCGTCGAGCAGACGCAGGCCGAAGTGCTGAAGGTTGAAGGCGTCTTCCCGCTTGTCCCGGAGACGCCCGCCGTTTACGACCAGTGGCGCCGGCTCGTCGTTCAGGCCGATGTCACAGGTCCTCAGGTGCATGATGCCCGCATGGTCGCAATCATGTTGGTGCATGGGATATCCCACTTGCTGACGTGCGATCTCGGGCATTTCCGCCGCTATCCGAGCATCACCGTGGTACACCCCGCCCAGATCGTCGCGCCCGATCCGTCCATCGATATGAGCGATTAGCACCCCCCAACCTGCGCTCAATAACTCCATATAGCGGAGGTCCACATAGTATGTCCAAACTTACCGTGAAAGACGTTAATCTCGCCGGCAAGACTGTCTTTGTCCGCGTTGACTTCAACGTTCCGCTCGGCAAAGCGACCAACGAAGTCACCGACTGGACCCGCGTCGACGCCGCGGCGCCGACCATCAAGTACCTCGTCGAGCAGGGCGCGAAGATCGTGCTCGCATCTCACTGCGGGCGGCCCAAGGGGGAAAAGAACCTCAAGTACACGCTCGCCTGCTGCCTCCCGCGCCTGGCGGAAGTCCTCGGCAAACCGGCCGCCTTCGCCCCGGACTGCATCGGTGACGAAATGGTCGCCGCAGTCAAGGCCCTCGGCGCCGGAGACGTCCTCTTGCTTGAGAACACCCGCTTCTACCCCGGCGAAGAGGCCAAGGACGCCGCCGAGAGCGACGCCTTCGCCGCCCAGGTCGCGCCCAATGGCCTCTACGACGTCTACGTGAACGACGCCTTCGGCACCTCGCACCGCAAGAACGCCTCGATGTGGGCGGTCGCCAAGCGCATTCCGGTGCGCGTCGCGGGCTTCCTGGTCGAGAAGGAAGCGGTGCAGCTCACGAAGGTCTACGAGGCCCCACAGGAGGGCTTCATTGTGGTCCTCGGCGGCGCCAAAGTCAGCGACAAGATCGGCGTCATCAAGAGCCTGCTGCCCAAGGCCGAGCGGATGCTCATCGGCGGCGCGATGTCGTGGGCGTTCTTCAAGGCGAAGAGGATGGAGATCGGGGAGTCGCTATGCGACGATGAGAGCGTCGCCTCGGCGAACGAGATACTGACCACGATGGCCGACTGCCTGGATAAGCTCGTGTTGCCGATCGACGTTCACATGCTGAACAAGGCGGACGAGTCCGAGAAAGAGCAGGTCCCGGCGGACCAGATCAAGCCCGGATGGGATGCCCTCGACATCGGCCCCGAGACCGCGAAGATGTACTCGGATTTCGTGCTGGCGGCCAAGACGGTCTTCTGGAATGGCCCGATGGGCTACTTCGAGAAGCCACCGTTTGATGCAGGCACGCTTGCCGTGGCGAAGGCGATGGGCGACTGCCCCGGCTTCAACGTGGTGGGCGGTGGAGACAGCGTGGCGGCAGTGACCCAGATGGGCCTCGCCGACAAGATCGACCACGTCTCAACCGGCGGCGGCGCGTCGCTGGAGCTGCTGGAGTTCGGGCATCTGCCCGGTATCGACGTGCTGGATGACAAGTGAGGCAAACGCGGAACGCTGAACGCTGAATGCAAAACGAACGGCGCTGGCGCACCCGATGAGGGCTGCCAGCGCCGTTGCTGGCTTCGGGCATTGGCGGTGTAGTGCGAAAGGAGTACAATACGGATACGGGGAGAAGACAACAGGAGCACGGCCATGGCAGCAGGAAGAGAAGCTCTCAACGCAGTTCATCTCAGACTCCCGCGACGCATGATTGAGCGCGCAGACTCCCTGCGTGAAGCACTGGGTGAGGCCCCCGAACTGGCAACATTGCCCAATGTCACGCGGTCCGACGTACTGCGTCTCGCTGTGCTGCGGGGCCTCGACACTCTTGAGCGCGAGTATGAGGCTATAGTCGATGAGGGGCTTGTCGAGGTGGCCGAAGAGCGTGCCGCCGCGAAGGGACGCTTGGCGCCGCTCTCCGAGGTCAAGGCGAGGCTCGGCTTGTGAGCTACGAGGTCAAGCTTGAAGCGGCCGCCGAAGACGAGTTGGCAGCTTTGCCGCGGACATTCAGCGGCGCGCACTCGCAAGGCTTGTTGCATTGGCTGAGGACCCTTGCCCGGCCGGGGCGCAGCAGCTTGCGGGCAATCTGCGAGGCCTTCGAAAGCTCCGCATCGGAGATTATCGCATCGCCTATCAAGTGGACGAGGAGGCTGAAGTGGTTGTCGTCCGGGGCATAGGGCATCGGAGTCGTTTTTACGACCGGATCGCCCGACGGCTCGCATAGGCACCGAGTTGTCTTCCAGGGACCCATGAAACGGCGCTGGTAACCCAATGAGGGCTGTCAGCGCCGTTTGTTGTCTTGGGGCCAATGCCGTCCATCCAGGCGTGTGGGGAATCCGCGTGCCCTGCCGAGGCCGTGGGGTCCCCGTCAGCGCCCGCTGCGCAGGCCTGACACCCCACGGCTTGTTTCCCTATCCTTTACCGTCTACAGCCCGCACTCGTCCAGCACCGTCACCACGTGCTTGTTCCACCCCAGCGGCATCATGTGGATGCCCTGGCACATGGGCTTTAGCGCGTTGACCAGCTCGACCGTGATCGCGATGCTCTCCGCAACCTTATCCTCGGCGTTCTTCATCCGGTCGATCATCGCGTCGGGGACCTTTACGCCTGCGACGTTCGCGTTCATGAACCGCGCCATCCCGACGCTCTTGAGCATGACGATCCCTGCGAGCACCGGGACCCCAAGGTCTCCGGCTTTCGCCATGAAACTCGCGAACAGTTCGGGGTCGTACACGGCCTGCGTCTGCACGAATTGCGCGCCCGCCTTGATCTTCTTGTGCAGCTTCATAATCTGCGGCTCCAGCGGGATCGCGCCGGGGTTCACGACACAGCCGAGCGTGAACTGCGGCGGCTCGCCCTCCAGCGGCTCCCCGTCTACGAACTGGCCGGGGTTCTTGCGGTCGGGATAGTAGGCCAGGTCCTTGCCGGATTGGAGGCGCTTGGCGGCCTGCAGAAGCTGCACGGAGTCCAGGTCGAACACCGGCTTCGCCTGCGGGTGATCGCCGAGGGTCGTGTAGTCGCCGGTGAGGCACAGTACTTCGGTGACGCCCATCGCCGCGGCGCTGATGAGTTCCGACTGCAGCGACAGCCGGTTGCGGTCGCGGCAGACCATCTGCATGACTGCCGGCAGGCCGCGCTCCTGTAGCTTCAGGCAGCCGACGAGGCTGGACACGCGCATGACCGCGCTCTGCAGGTCGGTCACGTTGATTCCGTCAACGCGCCCCCGCGTGAATTCCGCCTCCTCCAGCATGTGATCGAGGTGGATTCCTTTTGGCGGCGCGACCTCAGTGGTGAGAATGAACTTCCCGGATTCGATAGCCTGGCGTACGCTCATCGGTGCGAGGGTTCCTTTCGGATATGGGTGGGGCCGTGTCTACATCAATGCTTGTGCAACCCTCGCCGCCAACTGCGCGGCGGCGAGGTTGAGCTTCTGATTCCCGTACTCGACGGACGCCTCCGTACGCGGGTCGTTGCGCGCCGTGTGATCCGGCGTCGGATGCCCGTTGAAGGTTCCGTAGTCGATGACCGCGTATTCGCTGCAATGCAGCGGCTCACCTTCCGGCGGCAATTCCCCGAGATCGAGACTGTCCGGCTGCACGATCATCCACATTGCGGCCTCTTCGGAGGTCGCATGGCCCCAGGTAAGTTCGCCGCGCTCATCTACGGGGCTTGGCCAGCCGCAGATGACTGTCAGCCTGCGGGTAGCAGTGTACTCCTCGGCCAGGCGCTGCGTGGTCGCAACCTGGTTGGCTCCCCCGTGTCCGTTGATGATCGCGACCACCTCGTAACCGTTCGCCAGCAGCCAGTCGAGCCGCTCCCGGACCATCAGTCCGAAGACTTCCTCCGCGCAGTAGTGGCTCTTGAGTGTGTTGTGCGGGAAGTCAACGCCGACGATCCTTTGGTTGGGATCGAGCCCGATCGAGGCCTTGATGTCAGGCTCCAGCGGCTGATCGCAGCCCCAGTACAGCGGCGGGAGCACGACGCCCCCCGACATCCCGGCGGCGCGGAGGCCCACCGTGTGCGCCCAGACCGGATCCGTGCCCAGCGGCATGTGCGGCCCGTGCCACTCCAGCGGCGCGATGGGCATGTAGATCGCCGGGCAGCGATCGCGCTCGG
>CAYWBK010000309.1:0-7667 GCA_964455745.1 uncultured Armatimonadia bacterium | reverse complement strand
AAATTGTGATAAATGTTCCGTTATACGCCTTCGATAAGTAACATCTCGCCCGCCATCGCCGTCATTCTCATCGTCTCAGAGTGCCGGAACCCGGCATGAGAGCTGCCTTGAGAACCGCCGTTTGCAGTCCCCCTCCCGGCACGGGAGGGGAGCGCACAGTGGGCGGGGTAGGACCTTTCCTGGGTGCCCGCCACGCGCAGTGCAAGACACGGATAGGAAACCATGCGAACCGACTGGCGATTGATTGAAGACGAGCATCGAGACGGCGCGTGGAACATGGCCGTCGATGAAGCGATCATGCTGGCGGTCGCCGCGGAGCGGGTTCCGCCGACACTGCGGCTTTACGGCTGGGACCCGGCGGCGGTGTCGCTCGGGTATTTCCAGGATGCCGATGAGGGCGTCGACCGCGCGGCCATCGCCCGCCTCGGCTTCGGACTCGTCCGCCGGCCGACCGGCGGGAGGGCGATCCTCCACGACGACGAGGTGACCTACAGCGTCGCGATCCGGGAAGCCGACATCCCGCACGGGCACAGCGTGATGGGATCGTACCGGGTGATCTCGCGAGGGATCGAGGCCGGCCTGCAAAGGCTCGGCGTGGGCGCGCAACTCGTCGATAAGCGTCCCAATGTCCCGGAGGCGAAGGCCGGCGAGCTGCCGACCGTCTGCTTCGCCAAAGCGTCTCGCTGCGACATGGTCGTCGACGGGCGCAAGATCGTCGGCAGCGCGCAGGTGCGGCGCGATGGGGCCATCCTACAGCACGGCTCGGTGCCCATGACCATCGACCTCGACGACCCCGCCGCCGTCATGCCCGGGGTTGCCGGCAACTCTGAGAAGCTGTCCGACGCCGCCTGTGGTGTTGCGGATGCCCTCGGACGTTGCATTACTTTCGGCGAACTCGCCGCGGCCATCGTCGCAGGCTTTCCCGAGGCGCTGGGAGTGGAGCTTACGACAGCGGCGCTCACGCCGGACGAACTCGCGGAAGCGGAGCGCCTGTATCGCGACAAGTTCTCCACCGACCAGTGGAACCTGAGCCGGGGCAAGCCGCAGGGCTGAGCCTTGAGCCAGGTGAGAACGGAAAACGGCAGGGGCCGCTGGAAGGCTCCTGCCGTCTCGTGTTCTGTACCTCGTGCGGCGCGTCCCGCGTTACTCCTGCACAGGCGGCGTTGCGCCCCCCTCATCCCCTGCGGCAGGCGTCGGCGTCGGTGCCGGCGCGATCTCGTCTTCATCGGTTGTGGGCGCGGCACCCACAGGCGCAGCGGTCGGCGCGGTGATGGCGGGCTTTACCGTCGGCGCGCCACTCGGCGATTGTACGACGATTGCGTTCCGCGCCGCATCCCACTCCACCTTGCCCCCCAAAGCCTCGAGGAGCGCCCTGGGCGGGATGTACAAATGTCCGTTCCGAAGCTGCGGGCCCTCCGGCAGGCTGATCGGCTTGCCGGGGGTGGTCGGTGAGCGCGTCTCCCCGACCGTCGCCGTCGGCGATCCCACTGTCATCGCCACCCGGCGTGCCTGCGTTGTGGCGATGAGCTGCGAGGCCCCGGAATTCCAAGTCATCTGCACGTGGCAGGCGGCCAGCACCGGCTTCGCCGGGACCATCATCGTGCCGTTCGGCAGGATGACCGGGTGCTCGGCCATGCGGAGCGGCTGGCCGTCCACGATCACCTGGATCGCCTTCATTCCCGCATACACGCTTTCCATGTACTTCAGCGGCGTCCACGCGATCTTGATGTTGGCCTTGCGGGCGAGAGACGCCACGTAGTCGTCCGCAGACACCCCCTTCTGAGACTGCAGCTTCGCCACGATGACCTGCCGGGCTTCCGCATGTGAGATGGCCTTCTCCGGTTGCCGATCCTTGACATACAAGATGTGGAAGTGATCGCCAGCCTGGATGGGGTTGCTGATGATCCCGTCTTTGAGCGAGAACGCGGCCTCGCGCAGGACCGGATCGGTGATGTCGTCGCGGCCCAGGTAGCCCCGTTCCCCGCCCTTCTGGGCCGTGTCCTTGTCGGAGGACATCTCTGATGCAACCGTGGCGAATGCGTCGCCCTTGGCAAGGCGCTCCTTTGCCATATAGGCATCCTCGACGGTGGCCGTCACGATGTCGTACAGGTGTATCTTCCCGGGAGTCACGAAGTCGGACTTGTGCTCCTCATAATATTTGTTGATCTCGGCATCCGTAACGTTCGACTTGCCGGCCATCAGGTGGTCGAGGATGAGTTTGGTCTCCAGGTCATGCCGGTACCCCGCGACGCTGTAACCACCCTCTTCGAGCATCTGCAGGAACTCACCCTCGGAGGCGTACTGGCTGCGTTCGTGGGCGAGGGCCGCGTCGATCTCGCCGGCCCACTCGGGGCCGGTGGTCTTGATGCCCCTCGCACGGGCTTCCTGCCGCACCAGGCGGTCCTTGATGATGTCGTCGAGGACTCTCTTGCCCCACTTGTCCTCGACGGCCCTGCGGAGATTGGCTTCGTAGATCGGCGATCCGTTGACAGTCGCGAGCACGGGCCCGGCCACGTTCGCGACAGGGGCAGCCGGCGTCGGGCGCACTGTTGTCGGGCGGGCCGTGGTTGCGGCTCTGGCCGGCGCAGTCGTGTGCCTGGATGTGGCGCGGGTGGTGGAGCCTTGCGCCCACAGACCCGTCGTAGCCGCCAACACGAGGAGCAAACAGGATGCGATAGCATATCCTCCGAGCCGACGCTGCAGCATGATCGGACCCTCCTGAACGCGAGTGCGCGGGAATCAGGCACGTAACGTGCCGTCGATCTCGCCAACCTGCACGCTGCCGGCCGGCTGCGCGCGCCATCTCGGCGTTGGCGCCCTGTGCGTACCTGCGGTCACGCAAAGATTGTAGACTATTCGCCCCGCGGCTTTCGATTCCTTCGTCGATCGGCTCTTCCTCAATGTGTGTCGGTAGATGCCGTGAACTGGTCCCGGCGGGGGCGGTAGTCGACTGCTCCGGGTAAGCCGTTGCCGTTGCGTCCTGCGGACGCAGCGGCGCGGATAACGACCATGCCTGATGTGGTCTGTTCAGCCACTGTCAAGCACCCACACACATTGAGGAAGAGCCTCGTCAACCACAAACGGCGGGGCCCGAGGCATTCACCTCGGGCCCCGCAATGTCGCAGTGTCGCGGTCGGCCGATGAACTACTCGGGCGACTCCTTGGTGATCTTCACGCCTTTGGGGCCGCAGAGCCAGCCGGTGCCGGCCTTGCCCTCGCAGCCGAACAGGTCGATGTACTCAAAGACGGCGTCCTTGATGTTTTGCATCGCCGGGGCGAAGACCTTGCGGAAGTCTTTCTCGGACGGGTGCGCGTCGAGATAGTCCTTGGTGCCCTCGATGAAGACCATCGACAGACGGGTCGCGACGTTGACCTTGCAGACGCCCATCTGGCAGGCCTTCTGCATCTGGTCGAAGGGGATGCCGGAGGCGGCGTGCAGGACGAACGGGATGCCGACTTCGGCGCTGAGGCGGCCCAGCAGGTCGAAGTCCAGGCGGGAGCCGCGGCCGGTCATGCCGTGGATCGCGCCGATGGCGACGGCCATGCTGTCAACGCCGGTGGCCTTGACGAACGCCGCGGCGTCCTCGACCTTCGTGCTCTTCTCGTACAGCTTCGCGATCTGTTCTTCGCTCATAAGGTCGAGTACGCACTCGACATCGCCCTCGCGGCAGGGCTTCATCTCTTCTTCGGTCAGGTAGTCCTCGATCTTGGGGATGATGCCCAGTTCGGCTTCGACCGGGATGCCGCAGGCATGGGACATGCGGCAGATCTCCTCGGTGACCTTCACGTTCTCATCGAACGGGGTCTTGGAGCCATCGTACATGAGGGACGTGAAGCCGGCGCGCAGGCACTGAACGTTCTGTTCGTAGCTGGTGCCGTGGTCGAGGTGCAAGACGACCGGGATGCTGACCTTGGCCGCTGCGGCCTTGACGATCCCCGCCGCTTCCTCGAGGCCGGCGTACTTGATCGCGCCCTGCGAGACTTGGAGGATAACCGGGGCTTCCTTTTCCGCGCAGGCGTCGATGACGGCCTTGACGGATTCGAGGTTGTTGGCGTTGAACGCGCCGATGGCGTACCCGCCGTCGCGGGCGGCCTGCAGGACTTCATAGCTGGTTACAAGCGGCATGAAAGGCACTCTCCCTTTGTGTATGGTGACACGTGTCAATGGTGACGCGCCCGACCAGTGGCGCTGTGTGCGAGGCGCCCGTCGAGCAATTCGCCTACTCAGTATACTCTTTGCTTACAGTACCGCCAAGGGGCGGGGTGTGTCAAGTTTGGCGCGGGCATCTGTCTCGGAGTCGCCAACTCCGGGCTCCGCGTGGCGCGGGCGTCCCGCCCGCGGCCGTCGGTTACGCCGCGCGCCGTCTGCGCAACCACGCCAGCCCAAGCGGCAATGCCCCCAGGAGCGCCACCGGTGGGAGTTCGGGGGTGGTGCCGCTGGTCGTTGAGGTGCCGGTCTCCGAGTCCAATTGCAGTTGGATAAATGCGTCGTCATACTGGTGGTCTTGCCACTCATCAATGGGGTCCAGTCCTCCCCAGGACTGGCTATTCGCGGCATTCGAGGTGTACCAGTACGTGCCGTCGGTGGTGCCGTTCGTGCCGTTCTCGAAGGCGATCCCGGCCGTATCCCCAGTCTGCAGACCCAGGTCGGCAAGGCTGATTCTGTACTCATAGCTGACGTCTGAACTCCCCGCGCTGGCGGTCTGCGTGCCCGCAGGCGGCGTCACATTGCCCCCAGCCGGATACACATTTGGGAACTCGCCAAATACCGTGTAGCCGCCGTAACCCCACCAACCGCCGGGGCTTGGTTGCCCAACGCGGATGTCTATGTGCGGCGACGTTAGTGAGCCGTCTGCAATGCCGTCGTTGTTGCCGTCGATAAAGACCGAGGAGTAGGCATCCCATCCGTTGCTCAACCCGCTTTGTATGCCCAGATACAGGTAGGAGTTGTCGTGCTCCGCGTAAATGGTCTCATTGTGTTCGACGCCCGTGTAAGTGAGGAAGGATACCGTCTGAGGGGTCGCGGCGCCCCATCCTGTATCTCCCGAAATTGTGCCGTCAATGGTCGGTGCCACCGTCGTGTAAGGCACCTGAAAGACGGACGCGGCCGACGCAGATGACGACGATATGAACCCAAGGGAGAGTACAACGAGGACGACACACAGCGCCAACCCCACCGGCGAAGTGGCAGTATGTCGAGACATGCGAAACCCTCCATTCCGGAACGATGGTGAAGCCCCCTCTTGAGGGCTCTACGAATCGCAGCGGCGGAATGGTACCACTATCAGCAGCTTTGTCAACATATTCCGATACTTCATACCGACAGCGCAGTAATGCCACGTTCCTGCAAGGTTAATGTGTCGCTTTACGGGGTACTGATAGGGGAGCAACCTCACGAGAGGCCTTCAATACCGTGACCGCATGAGCCTGTGCGCGAGTGATCAGCCGGACACGCTCCACTTCCGGAAGCTACATCAGTTCCCTTGTCACTCAGAACGTCCCGAACGCCTCCTCCTCGAAAGCCCGCAGCATTGCGTTCGTCTCCTCAATGCGCGTCTCGGCCATCGCGCGCGCCTTCGGGTGGGTGATTGCGGCGGTGCTGGTGTCGCGCCACGTCTGGATGGCCTGCCACGCCCCGCGCAGGTCTCGCGGCCACATGCTGAACACCCGGCATACCCCAACCACGCCGAGTAGGTCGAGCGCGTCGGCGTCGGTGAACAGCAGCGATTCGATGCTACGGTCAGGCGGCCCGCCGTGGTGCGCCTCGATGCACTCGAGCACCCTCGCGGCGAGGTCTGGCGGGCAGCCTTCGCTCGGGAGGAACTCCTCGGCCACCTCGCGCGACCGAACCTGGTGCGCGACGCCCGCCCGCGCGAACTGCGGGTATCCGCCCCAGTCATGTAGCTGCGCGGCGATCCAGACCACGTTCTCATCGTATTCCGCGCCGTTGGCGATCAGTTTGACGAGGTGGCAGATGCGCCTCGCGTGGTTGATCGCCCACTCGCCTCCGTACTCATGGGTCAGCTTGATGATGCGTTCGCGATCCAAGGGCTATGCCCCCTTCCGGGTTACTGCCGTATCGCTGTTTCGGAATCCGCTGTTGGCCTCTCCCCTCCATACCCGCCCACGGCGGGTCCACGGACGGGGTAGGGCCGTGCTCCCCCTCTCCACGTGTGGAGAGGGGGAGGTGAGGTCTGCCGTTCGCGCCGGGGCCGGGGGGTGAGGTCGCTCAATCCTCATACGGCCCAAACACATCCCGCTCGAACCCGGCGATGGCGCGCTGGTGGCTCGCGGGGAACTCGCGCGGGAAAGGCATCTCATCCCGTGCGGCGAGGTCGTGCGCGATATGCGTGGCGGCGGTCGCCGTCATCGCCAGCGCCTGCGGCGAGATCACATCCAGGTTGTCATGGGACGCATGATGGTGCCAGCGCCCGTCGGCGGTGTTCATGCGGTAGAACCACACCGACGGCACTCCGACGCGGTTGAACGGATATTGGTCCGAGTACGGGGAGATCTCGCCCTTCACCGTGGCGATCATGTCTGCTTCGCGCAGGCGTTTGCGGGTGTAGGACATCAGCTCGCGCGCCCCGGTGACGAAGGCGAGGTCCTCTCCCGCCCAGGTGCCGACTGCGTCGAGATTGACGGCGAGCGCGGTCTCGCCCGCCTGGTTCCTCGGGTCGAGCGCATACATGCGCGCGCCCTCGGAAAGTTGCTCCTCGGCCCCGAACGCGATGAAGCGAACCGGACGGCGCAGGTTCTGCCCCTGCAAGAGGCGTGCCGCCTCGATCGCGCAGACCGTGCCCGCGGCGTTGTCGTCCGCCCCGACGCAGTTGATGACCGTGTCGTGGTGGCCGCTGATGATGACCGGGGCGAGACCTTTGTGGCCGGGAAGCTCGGCGATCACGTTCTGCGAGACCGAAGGCGTGACCTCGACCTGCAGTCTCAACTGCGCGTCAGTCGCTCCCGAGCGCATGATCTCCCACGCCGCCGGGTAGGGCACCGCCGCGGCGGGGATCGTCAGCAGCTTGATCCAGCCGGCCGGCAGACCGACCGCGATCGGCCAATCGAACGGGTAGCGCTCGTCGACCATCAGCAACGCCGCCAGGCCGCAGTTGCATAGACGCTCCAGCGTGCTCGCCCCGCCCCCGATGGTCCCCCACATCAGCCCGATGGCCCCGTTCGTGTCGGCGCGAGCGATCTCAGCCGGGGTGCCCTTGCCCAGGTACGCGATCCGGCCCTCGATGCCCTCCGAAGGCGTGGACGGTGAATGTGCGACGGAAGTGCACCGCGATGCGCGCCAGCGGCCGCCGACCTTGATCCGCAGTCCCTCTTGCTGCGGGGCATAGGTCAGGCAGGGGAACTCCTGTATCCGGGTGTCGAGGCCCAACTCGTGGAACCGGGAGGCGACGAACTCCGCGGCCTGCGCTTCGCCCCTGCTGCCGGCGAGGCGGACCCCGATGTCGTTACAGAGCACGGACATGTCTTGCATGAGGCGGTCGGGATTGGCGGCGAGGACGGACATGAGGGGGGTATCTCCTCTTCAGAAAGCGGTCGTATGCGACAGGGACATGATGACAGAGGGCGGAGGGGCGCGTCAAGGCGCGAGGAGGGATGGGGTGCGTTCGCCAGTTGTAGGTAGAGACGAAAAGAGCTACCCTCCAGGTATC
>CAYWBK010000308.1:0-7675 GCA_964455745.1 uncultured Armatimonadia bacterium | reverse complement strand
CTGAGATGGTCTGTTCAGCCACTGTCAAGCTACCCACACACATTGAGGAAGAGCCTACGGGCTGTTGACAGTGCTGTTGATGAAGATTATGATGTCGTCATCGCAATCGGACGAAGCGGAGTGGTGACAATGCGCAATGGATAGACGATAGAGCAGACTACGTGCTGGCGGCCAGGTGGACGCGTGCCCTCCAGTGCGGTATGCCGCGACTTTCACGAGCAGTAATGCTTGAGAGGGGGGCAGTGGGCCTCATGGGCCAAAAGTTGGGTGTGGGCCTGAGATTGGCTGCGTGGGTTGTTGCGTATTCAGTTCAGCTATATGCGGCGCTGGTGACAATTCTTGGAGCTTCAGCTCTTGCCAGCCTCGGGGCATGGGCGTTGGACCGACGTCCTCTATCTATAGGTCTGATGATCGCGGCTGGCGCGGCCGCTACCGCTTTGATCGTCATCTTTGTTATTCGACGCGCCGCAGCTCAGGCGAGTTGGATGGCAAGTGGGGCCGCATGTCTGCGGGCCGAATACGTATACCGCATCGACTCCGACGAGTACCTCACAGCATTCACAGACCACAGTGCTGTCCCTCAAGGCCATTCGCCGAGGTGTCACCCATATAGAGCGTCGTTACCTCTGGAGTGGCACGGGCGAGGAACGATTACCGGAAGTCCTCAGCATAGGCCATCGCCTTGTTGGTCCTCCCATCAGCGCAGTTGACTGGAAATACTATTACGTGCATTTCGGGCGGCAACTGGCACTCGGCGAAGTGGTCGAAGTGAGGGTGCGCCAGCGGCTCCATGACACGGGCAATACGTTCGAACCGGTGTTGTCCAAGGTCGTCGATGAACCCATTTCCCTGTTATGTCTGCGGGTGGTGCTTCCGAAGGGCTCTCTTGCAACTGAAGTCGATCTGGTCGAGGAAGCCGAGATCGCAAAGTCGGTTCTCCGTCACACCAAGGGTACCATCGACCCGGAGAACGGTGAGGCGCGTTGGGACATACCAACGCCGCGCATCGGGCGTCGGTACTCGATCCTCTGGTGCCAGTAACCCTCCTCCGTCCGGAACCCATGTTCGGACCACGTCCGCGTTACGAGAATCGGACGCTCTACTGATGCAACGGTATGGCCGCCACGCCGAACGCTCGCCACTTGCCATCTTTGGGGGAATACCCGATGAACAACATCTCGCGGATCGGGGCGGGCTGGCCCTCGTTGACTGTCTTGGTCAAAGTGACACCCCCTACGACCTCGCCGGCCCCGACCGCGACGCGGACCACGGGTATGCGAGCCAGCGCATACTTGGCTTCCGGCCCCTCGTCCAGGGCGTTCTCCCGTTCCTGAATGGTGGCCACGCGGGGCCGGCCCGAAAACCCGGATGCCTCGACATAAGCCCCGTTGAGCGCCGCCGCTTCAGCGAAAAAACCCCTGTCCGCGCCAGTGAGCAATGAAATGACCCTGAGCGCGAAGGCGCGGAAGGCCTGGCGCATCCGGGCAGGCTCTCCGTCCGGCGGGACGGTCGTGACTTCACCAGGCCAGACAGGCTCCTGGGCGTCAGGCAGCGTCCATGCTCCCAGCACGATCTGCCAGCGTCCCGCCTCACGCACCAGCACCCCATCGAAGGTCATCGCGGGAGCATTGGCCGACTTGGCGGGCGGCTCGAAGGGAGCCGAAACGATCGCGATGTCGCCCTCCACCTGTGGTTCGTAGTCGCCGGCAGTGTAGCCCTTCGGCGGCACGAGAGCCGTCCGAACCGCGGACGAGTTGTCTTTGCCGATCGCCGTCTCGGTGGCGCGGTCCCAGAAGGCGCAGCGCCTGTGAAGGGCTCGCCTCAAGGCCGCATCGTCGCCTGCCTCAGCGGCGGCGAAGGCTGCCTTCATGGTGTTTTTGACCTGCGCCCCATCATCTTGCGCGCGCGCCCACGGAGCTACGGCGCACGCAAGACTTGCGAATACGACGAACAAAGTGCCTCTCATGCCTGGCAATCTCCTCTGCATGGCATCGACGGGATAGGCTTTGGATTGTGCGCTCACTGCTGAGGTAACCTCAAAGATCGCTGCATCATCCGCAAAAGTGGTCTCCAGACCACAATTGACGTTAATACGACGTTATGAAGACACTTTTCCATCTTCATAGACGCTATAATAACACAAAATGAGGTTCGTGTCACACCGGAGGCGATTGCAAAAGTCTGTAGGAGCACTCTCCAGAGTGCGACCGGACCCCATAGTGTGTTGAAATAGCGTCTATAGAAACGAAAACATGTCGCTATCGCGGCGTATTAACGGCAATCGCGGTCTGGAGACCGCTCCTACAGGCGACGCAGCGACTTTTGCAATCACCTCACCGTGCAGATTTCTGCAATCGCCTCTACCGGAAGTACACCCTCTCGGCCGTCCCGCACAGCACCGCAGTCCGCTCCTCATCCGTTAGGAAGGCACATCGGTCCCGGATGAGCGTCAAGCTGGCCTCATACGTCCCGGCAATCGCCTGGTACGGGCAGTCCGTGGCCCACATCAGCCTGTCCGCCCCGAAGGCATCGCGCACCCGCCGAATGAGGGGCTGCAGGTCGTCGTAGGGAGCCTTGGCCGCGCCCAACGCATAGAATGCCGACACCTTCACGAGACAGTTGGGGTATTGCGCCAGATCGCACAACGCCGCGACCTCCGCCTGGTCGATGCTTCCCCCGACACCGATGCGGGCGAGGTGGTCGATGGCGAATGTCGTGGCGGGGAAGGCCTTCGCGGCGCGCCCCGCCGCCGGGAGGCACTCAGGGTCGATCAGCGGAGAGATTGCCATGCCCAACTCCCCGGCGACGCCGAGCAGCGGGCGGTACGAGGCGTCGTCCAGCGCGATGCGCGGGTCGGTGGCGCGCTGGTAGACGCGGAAGCCGCGCACCCCGGCTCCGTGCAGTCGCTGCACCTCGTCTTCGAGGTCGGGGCGCGTATGGTCTATTATGGCAACGCCACGGAATGTGCCCGGCGAGGCGGCGATGCAGTCGCACATATAGGAGTTGTCGCACCCGTAGTAGCTCATCTGTATGAGCACCACGCGGTCGACGCCGCACGGCCTGGCGTGAGCGAGAAGCTCTTCAGGCGTGAAGCTCGGCGGCTGCATGTCCTGCGGGGCGTATTCGGTGGCGATGGGATACTTCGCAAGGTCCTGCGTCCAGACGTGCGAATGCGCATCGATGAAGCCCATGTGGTGGCCCCTCCGGTCTAGAAATAGTCGACCTCGACCTTCTTGCCGAGTTCTTTGAGACGGGCGATGATATCGCCGGCGATGCTGTGCTTGAGGGCCAGTGCCGCCGGAACGCCGGGGCTTTGATGACCGGGGTTGATCGCGCGGCCGATGATGAGGTGCACGTCGTCGGCCTCGAGGAGCGCCTTCGCCAGCTTGCTGCCGCCGTCCATCGCGAATCGTAGCCGGTGCATGTCGGGCTTGCCGCGCAGGTGGTCGAGCGCCGCGGCGAGGGTCAACATGCCCTCGGTGACGAGATCCAGCCCCTCCAGCCTGCCGGTAGGCGGCACCGGCCCGGGGATCTCATCGAGGTTCACGTCGATTTCCTTGCCGAGTTTGCGTGCCACAAGGTTCCCCGTCGTGCCGCCGCAGACGACCTTCATCCCCGGCGCCGACAGAAGCATCGCGGTAACCTTGTCATCGTCGGTCTTATTGATCGGCGGGCCGGCGAGAATCGTTACATGCTTATAGGGGCGGCAGCGCACCACAACCACCGTGGCATCGTCGCCGGGGCGCTTATCATACAGACGGTCGCACTGGGACATCAAGTCGTTGGCGATGTCCTGCGCCGAAGTGTGAGTTCGCGCCGAAAACTCCAGGTACTGGCCGACGCGATCCCACCGCCACCCGAGATTCCAGATGCCGCCGATGCCCGCGTGCACCACGCCGTCCGTCACGAGGGCCAGTACATCGTTTTCGCTGAGCTTGAAGTGCGCCTCCTGGATTTCCTTCTGCCCGACCTGCAGGGGTTCGCGCTCGATGGGCGTCAGCACTCCCCCGCGCAAATAGAAGGCATCGGGGTTCTCCATTTCGGTGAGGATGCACTCCCCGTCGGCGGCCACCCGGCATACGGTCAGTGTACTATAGGCGATCTTGCGCACCTGGCAGATGGGCAGGGTGTCGACGATGGTGGAGACGGTTGCGGCGACGTCGGCTCCTCCGGCAAGCATCGTAGCCGCCATGCGCGTCGTCAGCCGAGCGAGGATGTTCGCCTTCACGCCGCTGCCGAGGCCATCGGACAGCACGACGATGGTCGAATCCCCGGTCCGCACGACCTCAACCTGATCGCCGCACAGCTCCTCACCGTATTTGTTGAGCTGCGCAATGCCGACATCGGCGATCCAGCGTTTCGTTGGAGCGCGACCGACGCGAGGCAGTTCAGTGATCTGGGTAGCGATGGTCATTGCAGGTTCCGGCGTTATGATCGACTGAGGGAGACGCCGCGATAGGATTGTCGCGGCCACTGCGAACGGCACCTCACCCCCGACCCCTCTCCGCGAGCGGAGAGGGGAGAACGGCCCCTCTGCTCGTGGCCCCGACAATCTTGTCGGAGAGGGCCGTGACTGTGGGGACGCCGCGACAGGATTGTCGCGGCCACTGCGAACGGCACCTCACCCCCGACCCCTCTCCGCAAGCGGAGAGAGGAGAACGGCCCCTCTGCTCGTGGCCCCGACAATCTTGTCGGGGAGGGCCGCGACTGTGGGGACGCCGCGACAGGATTGTCGCGGCCACTGCGAACGGCACCTCACCCCCGACCCCTCTCCGCAAGCGGAGAGAGGAGAACGGCCCCTCTGCTCGTGGCCCCGACAATCTTGTCGGGGAGGGCCGCGACTGGAGGACGCCGCGACAGGATTGTCGCGGCCACTGCTACACAGTATTCCCCTCAGCGCCGTGGGCCTTTGCCGTTCTCCTATCTCCTGAACTCCTGGCTTCTAACTCCTGCCGTCCCTCAGCTCTTCTGCTGCGACCGCTCCTGCTGGTGCATGATGTCCATAAGTTGCGTCAGAAGAAGCTTCGTCTCGGCGGTCGTCTCCCCGAGGAGTCCCGCGATCTCTTGCGCCACAGCCATCTGCTTGCGGATGACCTCCGCCGAGCGCTCCAGCGAGGCTTCACGCATCCGGTCGAGTTCCGCGAAGCGCTCCTCGCGCTCGGTGATGTCGATGAGGATGCCCACGATGAGCTGCTCGCCGTGCGCCGGGAAGATGGTCGCGTGCACGATGAGGTTGCGCTCCGGCAGCTCCACGTGGTCGAGTACGACCTCGCCGCTGTGGTAGCTTTGCTCGAAGTACTCGACCGGGAACAGGGCCGACAGCGCCGTGCCCTTGCGTTCCTCGAGGCTGCAGCCGAACATCCGCTCCGCGGCGGGGTTCATGTCCACGATCTCGAGGTTGCGGTCGGCAACCAGCACCCCGTTCGGGGAATACTTGATGACCAGGTCCGCCATCGACTGAGCGTGTTCGCGCATGTAGGGTATACACATCTCCGGGTCGGCCATTCCCCGCAGGACGGCGATGGCTTTCTCTCTGCAGGAGTTGTACCCGCAGGCTCCACAGTTGCGCTCGTCCTCCGGCTTGTATTTGCCGGTGAGCGCCAGGATTCGGGCGATCTCCGCGTCCGTGAACCGGTCGTGGAAAGGCGTGCGGTCCGAGAACTTGCGGCTGAGGTCCAGGCCGGGCAGCGGCGGCTCGAAGGGCTTCGGGTCGGGGTCGTCGGCGACGGACTCGATGACCTCCTTGCGCCGCTCCAGGGGGTGTGCGTCGCAAGGGTAGCCTGGCCCGCCGACACAGCCTTCGCCGCAGGCCAGTGCGTCCACAAACTTGGGTTTCAGCCGCCCTGCCGCGAACTGCTCCAGGAAGTCGACGACCGAGTCGATGCCGGTGACGGTGATGACGTCAGTATCGAGCATGTCGGTGCTCAGCGCGGCCGCCCGGAGCAGCCCTCCGGCTACGGCGAACATCCGCGCCAGGTGCGGCCTGCCGCCATCGAAATCAGCGGGTTCGAGGGCCGCCGGGTCGATGCCTGCGTCCTCGAACCAGCCGGCCAATTGGCGGAAAGTGAGCACGGCATCCACATCGCCGACCACCTGCGCGTCGGAGGGCTCGCGCTTCTTGGCGATGCACGGCCCGATGAACACGACCGCCGCGTCCGGGTGGCGCTGCTTGATGTACCGGGCGTGGGCGACCATCGGCGACACGATGGGGGACATCGCCGGGATCGCCGCGGGATACTGCTGCTCGACGAGATTCACGACGACCGGGCACGGGCTGGCGATGACAGGCCCCTCGGCCGCGGCCAGATAGCGCGCGTGCGCCTCGGCGACCAGCTCCGCGCCGACTGCGGTCTCCTGCACGCCGGTGAAGCCGAGCTGATGGAGGGCCGCAACGATCTTGCGCGGGTTATCCACCTGGAAAGCGGCCACGAATGAGGGGGCAAGGCTGGCGAACACGGGGCGCCCCGAGGCCAGCAGGGCCTCGATGTACGGCTTATCGTTGGTGATGGTCTTCGCGTCCTGCGGGCAGCTTGCCACGCACTTGCCGTCGAGCACGCAAAGCTCGTCCACCACCTCGACGTGCGACACTCCATCGGCGTCTGTGGCACGCACGCGGATCGCCTTCATCGGACAGAGGCGCACGCACTTGTAGCAGTCGCGGCACTCGCTCCGGCTTGTCGATATGATGCCCATTTGTCACCGGGTTTCGCGGCGTTCCGGGTTCGGTCAGCTTTTCAGGGCCCGCACGCGCGCCATGATGACCTCGTCCAGGAACTTCTCCGCAGATTCGGGGGTCACGTCCGAGAAGTAGTCGTCGCCGATCTTGACCGTGACCCCTTCCCCGCAATGGTCCATGCAGAAAGAGCCCCGCAGCTCAACGGTGCTGTTGAGAGAATGCTGCTCACACAGGCGTCTGAGAATGTCGATGATCTTGTCAGCGCCGCGCACATAGCAGGAGCTGCCGACGCAGATCTGCACGACAATCGGCGGGTTCATATCCGGTGCCTCTTCATACGGTATGGCTTCCGGAACACTCGGTGAGGCAAATTCGCTGCAGGAGGCGGCGAATCCTGCAGGCCTCTCCTGGGCTCTTCCTCAATGTGTATGGGTAGCTTGATTCCGCCGGGGCGGGATTTGAGCGGACCCTCCGGCGCATCGGGCCGTGACCGTCTCGCCCACGCCGTCTCCAGCGTCCTGGCGGACGCAGCGGCAACGGCCTCGTCCGCGTCTCGCTACGCAATCCTGGCCAGGACCAGCTTGAGGCCGCTACCCAGACACATTCAGGAAGAGCCTTGGTTCGCTCCATGATCCTGTGCCCACTGAACGCAATTCGGATTCTGAAGCACTAAAGTCGCCGCGGCCCGTGCCGATGTACTGTTACCGCCACTAACCGGAGACCGGGCCATGCTGGTAACGATTGCCGTGCTTTGCGCGCTGTGGTTCGCTTTGGGCGGGGTCGCGCTCGCCGCGTGCCTTCTGTCGGGACGCCTCTCCCACGAGCTGGAAGAGGGTGTGTACCCGCAGGATGGTCGCGACAACAGCGCCCTCGATGCCGACGCATCCGACCCGACCGTCATCCCACTGCGCAAAGCGGTGTGACGCCTTTGTGTCCTGTTTCGGAAATCGCCGTTTGCCGGGCGAACGGCGACCTCACCCCCTCGGCCGCCCACGGCGG
>CAYWBK010000307.1:0-7709 GCA_964455745.1 uncultured Armatimonadia bacterium | reverse complement strand
ATGTTAGCCCCTCCTTGAACGGCCCGCGCCTCGACCCTTTGAAGGCCCCTGACTATAAACGATGCTCCTGCGCGATAGGCTCGGCTCCTTGACTTGGTTGTGAGCCTGCCGATATAATGCCCCTACACGGTCTTCTCACATCCAAGATCACCCCTGTGACACACTTGATGGCTGCTTTGCTCTCGTCGCTGGGCGGGCGTGTCCTGCGTTTCCTGGACTTCTTCGGGCAACTGACCCAGCTCATGTTGGTGACTCTGGGTGAGATACTCCGTGGCGCTATTCCCGGACGCCTGGTTGTGGATCAGGTGGCGTCCATTGGCTACAATTCCCTGCCCGTCGCCGCCGTCACCATGCTGTTCTCCGGTATGGTCTTTGCGTACCACACCGCGACTCGGGCGGCACAGGCGGGAATTGGCGATCTGGTCGGATGGTTGGTCGCCGAGACGATGTGCCGCGAACTCGGTCCGGCAATGGTCTCTATCGTCGTATCCGCCCGCGCGGGCTCGGCCATGGCTGCCGAGATCGGCACGATGAAGGTTACCGAGCAGATCGACGCGCTGCGTGCGATGGCGGTCAGCCCCATCGTATATCTTGTTGTGCCGCGTCTGATCGCCTGTGTCTTGATGGTTCCGGCGCTGGCGTTTCTCGGAGACATCATCGGCGTGGGCGGCGGGTACATCATGTCCGCCTTCACACCCCAGATCAACCCACACACGTACCTCGCGAACATCCCGGGGCATCTGGCGCCGTGGACGATCGGTGCGGGGGTCATTAAGGCGGTCTTCTTCGGGTTCATCATCGCGATCGTGGGGTGTCATCAGGGGCTGACCTGCCGGGAGGCCTCGGAGGAGGTTGGCCGAGCCACGACGCGGTCTGTCGTTTTCTGCATCATGCTGATTTATGCCGCCGATCTGGTTCTGACCAAGGCCCTTTACCCGCCCGCCTGAGCCGCCGCCATGATCAACACGGGACAACCGCCCGTCATCTCCATTAGGAACCTGTGCTACGGCGTCGGCGGGCATCGAATCCTCGAAGACGTGAGCCTCGATGTGCATCGGGGCGAGATCTTCGGGGTGATGGGACTGTCGGGGTCCGGCAAGAGCACGCTGCTGCGCAACATCATGGCGCTCGTGCACCCGACATCCGGAGACATTCAGATCCGCGGCGAGAGCATCATCGGGATGCATGAGCACGCGCTGAACCATGTCCGCCAGAGCATGGGCATGTGCTTCCAGTACGCGGCGCTGTTCGATTCGCTAACCGTGGCCGACAATGTGGGGTTCGGGCTGCGGTGGCATACTCGGCTTTCGAAGGCGGAGATCGCTCGGGAGGTCGAGGAGAATCTGCGGATCGTGGGGATGGAGGGCAGTGAGGACGAGATGCCCTCGGAACTGTCGGGCGGGATGCGCAAGCGCGTGGGCATCGCTCGAGCGCTCATCACCCGGCCGGACATCATGCTGTACGATGAGCCCAGCGCCGGCCTCGACCCGGTTATGGCGCGCGTGATCGATAAGCTGGTCGTTCGGCTCAGGGACGAATTCGGAGCTACGTCGGTCATCGTCACCCATGACGTGGATGAGCTTTTTGGCCTGTGTGACCGGGTTCTGATGATCCACGACCGCCGGGTTGTCATCTGCGATACGCCGGAAGCCCTCCGGGCAACGGACAACCCGGTCGTGAGGCAGTTCATCGAGGGGTCTGCCGAAGGGCCGATACAGGTGTAGGGGGGCGGGGATGGTCTGGCTCTTTCGCGCCTCGGCGGCGGGATGATGCACGGGTGCAAGGCGCTGTTCAAGGCTGCCTACTGCCGGAGAAGGTGGCGAAATGTCGTCCGAAGCGCGCGTCGGCGCGATTTTCCTGATCCTGATTGTCGCGATCACGGGAACCGTCCTGTTTATGGGCGGTGTTCCCTTGTGGTTCCGGAATCCAACCTACAAGGTGTTTGTGTACTTCTCGGACATCCACGGGCTCGAAAAAGGGGCTGAAGTGCGGATGGCGGGGGTGAAAATGGGCACCGTCGAGGCGATTGATGTCGAGCCGTTGCCCAACTGCGGGGACAAGCCTGTCAAAGTCACCCTCAGGCTGAATCGCCTCCCTGTTGTGCACGACAGCGACTGGTTCGATGTAGACCAGGGGGACGTCCTCGGAACACGGTATATTGCGATCCGGCGTCAGGCAGCCGAAAACTCGAAGGTGATGGTCGACGGAAGCAGTAGCTGCAACTCCCGGACGACCGGCTATGCAGGGTTGCCGGACCAGACGACGGCTCTATTGGCGGACCTGCAGGGCATCACGCACGATATACGGATGATCTTCACGAGCCAGTTCAATCAGCGACAAGTGCGCGAGATACTGAAAAACGTAAACGACGCCACCCGCACCGCCACGCTGATCGCGTACCAGGGCCTGCAGTTCGCGACTCGGCTGTCCAACATCGCGGGGGCCAATGATCGGCGTATTGGCGACCTCGTCGAGAACATGCGCCTGTCATCTGTCAACGTGCTCAAGATGACGACCGAGCTTAACCGGATGGTGGCCGTGAACCCTCTGCCAGCCGATATGGCGCGGGCGGGGCAGGACATGCGGGGGGCTGCGCAAGACATCCATGCCACCACCGCCGCCGCGCGCGACTTCATGACCGATCCTGCATTGAGGAAGCAGCTCGACGAAATGGTGGCCAACCTGCGTCAGAGCAGCGAGAGTCTCGTAGCACTGACCGGCAAGGCCTCGCAGTTGCTGGGCGACGACCGGCTCCAGGGCGATATGCGCCAGACGATGGCCAACATGCGCGACGCCAGCGAGAACATCAAGCAGGCGACGGAGAGCGCGCGCAAGCTCTTGGAAGATCCGGAGATGACCGGCGACATCAAGGCGACTATGCACAGTGCGAGGGTCGCCACGGAACGTGGAGTGGAGGTCGCCGACAAAGCATCGAAGTCGCTGGACAGAGTCGACCGGACGATGGACACGCTTGGCGGGGCTGTCGCAAGCATCCGTCCCAAGTCCGTCGATGCGTGGGTCAACGGGGAAGCGGCGCTGGGCAAGGGTTTCCAGGGCGATTTCAACCTCAACCTGCACTACACCCGCAACCCGAACGACTTCTGGCGGCTCGGGCTTAGTGACATCGGGGGCAGCGAGCGGCTGACGCTGCAAAAGTCGCTGCCGATCGGCGCTTCGTCCAGATTTCGTGCCGGACTGCTTTACGGAAAGGAGTCGGTCGGGTACGATAGGATGTGGCAGAACAGCGGGCTGGAGTTCGACCTCTACAACCCGCAGAGCCTGACCCTGGATGTGAGGGGCGTATACCGGGTCAGGAATGACTGGGACCTGCTGGTCGGGGTCGATCAGGTCTTCAACCGGAATCACCCCTTCATCGGCGTCAGACGCTGGATGAGTGACACAGACACCCCAAACAAGTGAGGGCGTTCAGGAGGAGAGAAGATGCAGGTCATTTTGTTGCACGACGTGGAGCGCGTCGGCCATGAGGGCGACACCATGAATGTGGCCGACGGCTACGCGCGCAATTACTTGCTGCCGCGTGGGCTGGCGGTCAAGGCAAATCGCGGGGCCAAGGCCGACTTGGAGTTGCGGCAGGGGGCCATCGCCAAGCGCGACGGCGACAAGCGCCAGAAGGCCGCCGACCTTGCGGCGGAGATTGCATCCCGGATTGTGGAGATCAAGGCCACCGTCGGCGAGGGCAAGCGGCTGCACGGACAGGTGACAACCCACCAGATCGCGGACGCCGCCCTAACCCAGTTGGGCTACGAGATCGACCGCCGCGACATCGAGATCACCGAGCCGATCCGCGAGGTCGGCGACTATCTGCTGAGCGTGCGCCTGTACAAGGATGTGCGCGCGCAGCTACCGGTTCGTGTGCTGTCGGCCGGGCGACGCGGCGCTGATGGCTCGCTGATCGAGGAGGAGCCGGTCGTCGAGGAGTCCGCCGATGCCGTCGAGGCCGCCGAGGAGATCGTGTGGGGCGAGGGCGAAGCCGCTGAGTAGGCCTGCTTGCTGCAGGCACGTCTTTTTGCACGGAGGTCCGAGGCCGATGAGCCGTCGCGTCACCAGTGCCGCGATGCGTACACCTCGGACCTCGCTGCTTCCGGTGCCTGCAGTTGCGGGACCGGGCTATCCTGGTGGGTCGCACTCTGGAGAGTGCCCCTACAGACTCCTGTGAGCGCATCTTGTGACGCTCTACAGATGGGCGCCTCGTACATGGGTCATGGAGGAATCCGGTTGTGAGTGAGAACCGAGGCGCACCGCCCGACGCAGGGGTGGAACGCATCCCACCGCAAGACCTCGACGCGGAGCAGGCGACGCTGGGCGCCATGCTTCTCGAGGCCGGTGCGGCCGCTCGCGCCATGAGCATTGTGGAGGAGGATGACTTCTACCGCGAGGCTCACCGGGTCATCTTCCGGGCTGCGATGGCGATTCAGAACCGCAATGAGCCCGTCGACCTGGTTACCGTCGCCGCGGAACTTCGACGCGCGGGCAGGCTGGACGCCGTTGGCGGGGCACAGTACCTCACCGCCCTCATCAACGAGGTGCCCACATCGGCCCACGTGACGCGCTACGCGTCCATCGTGGCCGAGAAGGCGGTCCTGCGCAAGCTCATCCAGGCCGGGTCCGAGATCCAAGGGCTTGCGTACGCCAACCCTGATGACATCGGCGGCGCCCTCGATTCCGCCGAGCAGGCGATTTTCGAGATCGCGCAGCGGCGAGTGTCGTCGGACTTCACGCAGATCGGCCCCATCGTGTCGGAGACATTCGACAAGCTGGAAGCCGTGTTCCACAAGCCCGGCTTCACGACCGGCGTCCCCACGGGCCTCGCGGACCTCGACAAGATGACCTCCGGCCTGCAGGGCGGGGACCTCATCATCGTCGCGGGCAGGCCGTCGATGGGCAAGACTTCGCTTGCCATCAGTAACTTCGCCCTGAACGCGGGGACGAAACACAACGTCGGCGTGGGCATTTTCAGCCTTGAGATGTCGTCCTCGCAGCTCGCCGAGATGCTGCTTTGCGCCGAGGCTCAGGTGAACTCCTACAACATCCGCCGGGGCATGGCGAATGAGGACGACTGGGGCAAGATCGGCAACGCGCTGATCCACCTGCCGGCGGCGCCCATCTATATCGACGACACGCCGGGCATCCCGATATTGGAGCTGCGGTCGAAGGCCCGGCGGCTCAAGGCGCAGCACGACATCGGCCTCATCATCGTCGATTACCTGCAGCTCATCACTTCCGGGCAGCGGGGCGGGCCGGAGAACCGGCACCAGGAGGTCTCGGCGATCGCCCGAGCGCTCAAAGGCATTGCCCGCGAGTTGAACGTGCCCGTGGTGGCGCTGTCGCAACTCAGCCGGCGAGTCGAACAGCGCGAAGACAAGCGCCCGATCCTGTCCGACCTGGCCGAGTCCGGCAGCATCGAGGCGGAAGCCGACCTCGTGTGTTTCCTGTACCGCAACAGCTATTACAAGCGGCGCGAGATGATGGAAGAGGCCCGCAAGGCCAGCAAGGATGTCTCGCGTGAGGAACTCGGTTTCGACAAGCCCGATGATGCCGAAATCATTATCGCCAAGCACCGCAATGGCCCGGTCGGCGACGTGCCCGTCATGTTCCATCCTGTCTATCGCACTTTCCACAACACCGAACGGTTCAGAGAGAACTAGCCATGAAGGTTCTGATCGTCGGATCCGGCGGCCGTGAGCACGCCTTCGCATGGAGCCTCGCGCAAAGCCCCCATGTCACGGACCTCATCTGCGCGCCGGGCAACGCGGGCATCGCTCAGCACGCGCGTTGCGTGAACCTGAACGTGGAGGATGTCCGGGGCATCGCCGATTTCGCCGAGGCTGAGAAGGTCGACCTGACGGTCGTCGGGCCGGAACGCCCGCTGATCCTGGGACTCGTCGATGAAATGAAGCGGCGCGGAATGCGGGTCTACGGCCCCTCGGCGGCAGCGGCGCGTCTCGAAGGCAGCAAGGCCTTCACTGACGAAATCCTCGCACGACACGGCATTTCCCGCAAGCGCTTCCAGGTCTTCGACGCTCCTGAGCCGGCGGCGGAATACGTGCGGCAAGTCGGCGCTCCGGTGGTTGTCAAGGCCGACGGCGACGCGTTCGGCAAGGGCGTCAAAGTCGCGCAAACTGTCGAAGAGGCCCTCGCGGCCATCGACAATTGCATGGTCAATAAGCTGTACGGCAAATCGGGCGAGCGCGTTGTCGTCGAGGAGTGCCTGGTCGGCCAGGAGGTCTCGGTCAAGGTCTTCACCGACGGCACGACTGTGGTGCCGATGGCCCCGGCGCAGGACTACAAGCGCATCGGCGATGGCGACAAGGGCGACAACACGGGCGGCATGGGCTGCTATTCGCCCGTTCCCGTGCTCGACCAGACGATGTTCGATGACATCATCGCGCGGTTCATCAAGCCGACGGTCGTAGCGATGGCCGAAGAGGGCTGCCCGTATTGGGGCACGCTGTACGGCGGGATCATCCTGACCGCCGACGGCCCGGAGATGCTGGAGTATAACTGCCGCTTCGGCGACCCCGAGACGCAGGTGATCCTCCCGCGCCTGGAGAGCGATCTGTTCGAAGTCCTGTGGGCGGCGGCGGACGGGACGCTCGATCAGGCGAAGGTGTCCTGGAAGCCGGAGAAGGCGGTCTGCGTGGTCGTGGCCTCCGGCGGCTATCCCGGCGCGTACGAGAAGGGGAAGGTCATCTCGGGTCTCGATGCGGCAGCGGCGCAGCCGGGTGTGGTGGTGTTCCACGCGGGAACCCGGATGCAGGAACATAACGTTGTTACGGACGGCGGCCGAGTGCTGGGGGTAACCGGCCTGGGCGCCACCTTCCGAGAGGCCCGACAACGCGCGTATGATGCGGTCGGGCTGATTTCGTTTGAGGGCATGTACTGCAGAAGCGACATAGGCCAGAGGGCCGAAGCAGCAGAGTAATCAGTGGGTTCCTGCCGTCCCTGCCGTCCCTAAAACCTAAAACCCGGTGTCCCTCATGGTTCTTATCATCCTCGGCAGCGACTCCGACCTCTCTGTCATGCAGACCTGCGCCGACGCGTTGGCCGAGCTTGATGTGCCGTTCGAGATCACTGTGGCTTCTGCACACCGGACTCCCGACCGAGCTTCACAACTCGCACGGACGGCCGAATCTCGCGGGGTGAAGGTTATCATCGCGGCGGCAGGCTGGGCGGCACATCTGCCCGGCGTGCTGGCGGCGTATACGACGCTGCCGGTCATAGGGGTGCCGATCGGTAGCTCGCCTCTGGGCGGGCAGGACGCGCTGTACTCGATCGTGCAGATGCCGCCGGGCATTCCGGTAGCCACGGTCGGAATCGATACGGCGCGGAACGCAGCCATCCTGGCTGCCGAGATCCTCGCTTTGTCCGACGCCGCGTTGTCTGCGCGGCTGCACGATCTGCGGGCGAAGATGGCGGCGGCCATCGAAACGAAGGCTGCGGAAGTCGCAGCGCGATTCTCCAAGACGCAGACCTAGAGGCGTGAGCCCAAACTACGCCGCTTTGACAATCGGCAGACGAAGCGCTCGGAATCTTGTCAGATGCTGACCGCATCCCAGGATGAAGGGCGAACGGCAGTGAACCACGGAGACACGGAGGGCACAGAGAACGGCTGGGAAACGGCCCGCCTGCCTCGTGATAGACGCTCAAGGACGGTGTCGTTCACTGTGTCCCCTGTGTCTCTGTGGTCA
>CAYWBK010000306.1:0-7719 GCA_964455745.1 uncultured Armatimonadia bacterium | reverse complement strand
TGCCGGCCTCGACAGCCTTAATCGTCTGCTCCGCATGAGCCGGCATCGGCGTGCCGACGAAGACGATGTCCATGTCGGCGCTGACGAATTCGTCGTAGCTCGTGAACCATTTGCTTTCGGGCAGCTTCAGCCCCTCGCCAAAGCGCGCGACGGCCTCCGAGGAGATGTCGCAGACCGCGACGATTTCGCTGCGCGGGTCATCGGCGAACAGCGCGCCGTAGCCCGAGCCGCGACCGACACCGACAAGTCCGATACGCCATTGACGTGTCATACCAAAACCACCTGCCTGTGATAGGTTCAGGTTACTCCGAGAAGAGGCTTAGGGAGTGAATACCGTACACCTGGTCCGGGATAAAAGAAACAGATTGACCACGAAGACACCAGGGCACTAAACGACCCAACCACTGCTGTCAAAACTTGCCCTGCCATTTCGTGTCTTCGAGTCTTCGTGGTCGAAGACGTTGGTCCGTCCCCTCATCCTACGCGCGACATTACGGCTCGATGTGCAGCAGCGACTCCCCCTCGTCCTCCCCTGCGCCATCGAGCCACTGCGCGAACAGGCGCTGGGCTTCTTCCTTCGTGACGGTGCGCCCGGCCAGCGCGTCGCGCAGGTCCGCCATGTTGCGCGGGCGCAAGGTCTTGCCGGACATGCAACGGTTCAGATGCCCGATCACGTCCTCGCTGAACAGAGCCGTGATCTGCCTGGGGTTCACTTCGCCGCCCAGGCGCAGGATGCTTTCCAGCTTCGTCGATAGATCGCCCCGGCGCGGCAGGCCCTGGACATACGGCGCGAGCGCCTCGCGGAACGCCGAGCTGGAGAGCGCCGACCGATACCCCGCCAGTCCGTCCTCGATGGCCTCGCGGACCTCCGACACCGGCGGCAGGTCCAGTTCCTCGCCCAAGCGCAGCCCGCACTCCGAGCAGACCGGGGCGTGGTCGAGGTCCCCGGCGACATCCTGGTTGGCGCAACGCCGGCTGGAGCGCTCGTCGATCATCTCCGACACGGTGGCTGCGTCGTGCTGAACGGCGAAGCTCAGGGATTGCAATTGCGCCAGCGCGCGGTACTCGGTCGTGCCGCGCAAGTTCTGGTATTGCTCGAACAGGCTGGAACGGTGCGCGCGGCTATGCCCGGTGATGTACTGGCGGCGGTACGCGGCCATGAAGGCCTTCATCTGGCGCTGCAGGCTCTGCAGGTCGCTGAGGACCGCCTCACCGGCGGCGATTTGATCGAGCGCGCGCCGTCGGCGAACGTCGAGGTCGCCTCCGGGGTCGAGGTTCATTCGTGGGTCGTTGAGATACCGGCGCGTGGCGATGACCTCGACGGCGGGGCCCTCGAGAAAGCCCTCCAGCGCCCCGATGCGCCGCAGCAGCGACGTCAGGTGTGTCTGCGCGGTCGCCTGTTTGAGGTACGGGTCCAGGCGGTCGATGACTTTCGCCAGTCCGATCGAGGGGATGAGGCCCGGCTCGAACAGGGCGAAGAACTCGTCCGCCGCATCGAGGTCTACAAGCGTCTCACGCCAGGCGGCGAGGGTTTGCCCGAGGGCTGCGGCAGTCTCTGCGAGGCGCGAGCGCAGTTCGGCGGTGCGCCGCAGGTAATCCTCGCGCGCGGCCAGCAGTTGCTCCCACAAGTAAGCCTGGGCGGCGTGATCGGGGCCGGGACAGGCAATGTCGAGCAGTATCCGGCACAATCGTGCCAGGCCCTGCCACTGGCTGAGCGGCAGGAGCGCCGGCCGGGCGACGAATTCCACGTTCGCCGCAACCGGCGTCGGAACCGAGGCAAAGGGCAGCGGTTCCTGGTTCGCGTCGAGGGCCACCATGTACCCGGCGCGCAGGAGCGAGGCCACGACCAGCTCGAACAACTCCGCAGGCAGGCCCAGCGGCGACTTGATGAGATGCTGAGCCAGGTCGGCGCAGGACAGCGGCCGCCCCATCTCGTGCTCGGGCGTCTGATCGCGCTGTCGGATGCGCAGGAGGATGTCCCGCGCGGCAGCGCTGGCCGATACATCCAGGATGCAGTCGTCATCGCGGAAGCGCACCAGCCCCAGCGGGCCGAGGAAACTCTCCGCAAGCGACCGCAGCGCCGATTCGCGTGGGCAAATCGCCTCCCCCGGCCGGATCACCGAGTCCACAAGCGCATCGATTTGCGTGCGACTGGTGATCGCACGGTGCGGAGCAATCGGTGGATACTGCGGGAAGATCCGCCGCAGTGACGGCGCGACTGCCGCCGACAATGTGCCAACCCAGTCGCCCCGGAGCGCGGCCAGGGCATCCCCGGCAAGGGTCGGTCCGAAGACGCTGAGCACCTGCCCCTCATAATAGAGGTTGTGCGCGATTCGTCGGACCTCGTTGCCCAGCGTCAACCGCTCCTCATTCAGCCGCTCGCGGAACTCCGTGTTGCTGTCCAGATCGCCGGAGACCTCTCTGAGAAGCTGGTGGCAGGCCGCGCACTCTTTGACCGCGTCCAATTCCTGCGGCGTCGGGTCGCGCGGCGCCCAGGCGAGGACCCCCGCCATCCACCGGCTCTGCGGCATCGCTTTCGCCAATTCGCGCCACGCGTCCAGTTGCGATTCGAAGCGCAGGGTCTCGGCGATGAACAGGCGGCAATCCTCGAGGGTGCCGACATCGCCTAATTCCGCCACGTGATTCGCGACATCTCCCGAAGTCAGCCCGGCGAGGTTGACGACATCCACCCCGATGAACCGGGGGGTGTTCAGCCACTCGACCTCCTGCGTGATCGGCTCGACGATCCCAGCGAGGGGGAACTGCTCGTCCGTACAGGCGCCGCACAGACACTGCCACAGGCGGCTGTCGTCGTCCGCGAGCGTCGATTTGATCGCGCCGGTACGCTGGCGCAGGATGTCCGACAGGTTCGTGCGCACATCCACATAGTAAACGTCCGGCACCCCGTCGGGCGTGCGGCGGACCTCGACGAAGCTCCCGTGCAAGCGCAAGGTCTCGAGGATGTCCGTCGCTTGCTGAACGGTCAGCTTCGCGGTGCCGTCAACCTCCAGGCCGACAAGCTCCGCCACGAGATCGGCCGGGGCCGAGACGTTCGCCAACCGCAGGGCGATCAGCACCTGCACGATTTGCAGTCCGAGGCGGTCGTCATCCGGGACAACGGTTGCGATGTTCTTCTGGTAGTAATCGAGAACATCGGACACGTAGGCCGAGGCTTCGGGGTGAGCGCTGACGCGCGGCGCAAAGTAGCGCAGCACCTCGGCAGGCCCCAGAAGCTGGCGTGCCTCACGCTCGGCGATGTCGACCTCCGGGTACTCCGCGGACATCGCGGTGGCGAACCGGGCGAAAGCGTCCGCCTGGCCGAGGAATCGGGAGGCGATGCTCTCAAGACAACGCAGGGCAATCGGATGCAGGGGGTATGACTGCGCCAGTTCGCTTGCGGTGAAGTTCGCGGCCCCAAAGGCCTTCAGATAGGCCGCCTGAGCGGATTCGAGGCTCTCTCCGAGGCGCTGCCGGTCGCGTCGCACGATCAGCTTGTCCTGCACGACCTGTCGCACGTTGGCCGAGGACAGCGTGTGCCGCGAGTCGTACCCCGAGCGGATGCCGCTCAGCACGTACGGCTCGACCCCCGCGATCTCCTCGAGGGCTTCGTCGAGCGCCGCCACCGCGGTCAGGGGCGATATCTTGGAGCGCTGGCCGATGAACTCCAGAAACGAACAGTCACTGTGCGCGGCCTTCGGCCCGGCGGACGATAGGAACTGCGACAGGTCGTCGAGCAGCCAGACGACCGCGTTGATCCCCTTCTGGCGCAGGATCTCCAGGAGCCTCGCGAGCCGCTCGACGCGCGACTGTCGGAAGTCGAGGGGGTAATTGAGTTCCTGCGCAAGCTGCCGGGCCACCCGGACCGCCGATGCCGGATCGGCGCGGCGCAACGAGGCCCACGTGCCGTGCCCCGGCACGGTGGCGGCCGCAGCGGTGTCAAGGCCCTCGCGGTATCGCGGGACGACGTGCCGGTCGATCAGTTCCAGCGCGTAGGATTGCTCGGACAGGGGCACGGTGACGGAATATTTCGCTCGCCGCAACTCAGCCTCGGTGCGGTCGAAGACGATGTCCTCGAGGTGCTCGTCATGCCCGCGATGCTCGGCGAGGGGGACGGGGACGACGACAATGGGCCGCGCCGCATTCACCCGGTCTGCAACGATGGCGAAGTCACGATTCTTGGCGAGAAACGGGGCCCAGACCTGGGGGTATTCGAGCAGCAGCCCGGCCGCGCAGAGGAGGTGCGTCTTGCCCGACCCGGAAGGCCCGCGCACGAGCATCCCGATCCCGCGTCCGGGGTCCGCGATGACGCCCGACATCACCGCTTCGAGCGCGCCGCCGAACTCGCCCTCCGAAGCCAGAAGCTGCCCGAGGAACTCCGATATTTCGGCGGCGGTTGCCAGAGTCAGGCTCTGGCCCTCCCGATCGAGCGCCTCGCGCAGCATCTGAAGCTGAGCGAGGCTCACCGGGCGCGGGGCGCCGCGAATTGAGATCAGGTCGGTGATGCGGATCATCGGATTCGTGGACCCGTATTCCGCAGGCTGCGCGCGAATCCCTGCCGCTCAACCACCGCCTGTTCGCTCGTACACGTCGGATTCTTCTGAGGTCGGATTCCGGGTCCAGCGATAGTCACGAGACAGGATCGCCCAGACCGCGGGGTCGGCCTTTATCAGGGACATCGGGCTTTCACCCGGTGAGTCCACCTGCCAGGTCGCCACCCGCCCGACAATCGCGTACTGCACCGAAGGGTCCGACAACGCGCGGGCCAGACTTCCGAGTATCTCCATCCGGGGCCACGAGCCCGGCGGTGAGGCGGCGCACATGGTGTACCCGTTCACGAACGGGAACGGCGTCGGTCGCCCCAACTCCGACAACAGGCTCGGCGAGAAACCAAACAATACGACCGTCTTCCCCGGCGGAAGGAGAGCCGACAGTTGCCGCGCCAGCCGCACCCCGTCCGTCGGCTCGACCGACACACGCGCCATCTTCACTCCGACCCCGAATGCCAGGAGCAGGCAAAGCGCCCACACCGCCGGCGTGCGGCGCGCCGAAGGTTCATTCAGCCGCGATGCCGACAAGAGCAGTGCCCCCAGAACCGCCAGCGCCCACAACAGGGGCGCGTAATGATACGTCCAGCCCTTGCCCTGTCCCAGGATCACTGCGGTGGTGCCGACCACCAGCGCCAGGGTGCCGCCAAGCTCCCTGCGCCTCCGCCAGGTCTCGGCCCGACAGCCGCGCAGGAAATGAACCGCGCCTCCCGCCGCGAGCAGCGCCAGGACCGAGACGGTGTGCCGGCCGCCGAAGATCACGTCCGACCACAGGCCGTGCACTCGCGCGGGCCACGGCGCCTTGGCCTCCGCATACGGGCCGAAGGCGTACTGCACCGCCCATTTGAGGAACCCCGGCAGGCTGCCGATGTGCGCCAGCCAGCCTATCATCACCAGAGACGCCGCCATCGCCCCCACACACAAAGCCGCGATCCCCAGCCAGAAGCGCCTCTTGCGCCAGTGCATCGCCAGCGCCGGTATCAGCCCAACCACGATCACCAGCCCGACCGTCGGCTTGATCCACAGCCCCGCGGCGGCCACCACGCCGGCCAGCGCACAGGTCCCCCACCGCCATGTCGCGGCCGGGCGAAGCTGCGAAAGCCACGGCAGCAGCGCCCACAACGCCAGCGGCAGAGTGAACGTCTCGCGCTGGGCAGTGTACTGCGGGCTCGGGCGGAAATAGTAGAGGAGGTAAGCGGTGAGGGCCAGCAGTCGCACCGGGGCGCGCACGCCCCACGCTCGCAACAACATGGAAGTCCCGAGGAGCAGCGCCAGTTGAAACGCGGCATCGACGATGCGCAGCCCCGTGGGGTCCGCGCCACTGATGGCCCGCGCCACGCAATGAAGCAGGATCGTGCCGGGGAAGCCCAGGTTGATCGCATCGACATACGGGGCAAGGCCGTGCTGCAGGCACCACGCCTGGTAGTGGTAGATGCCCTGATCTTCCCAGATCGGCAGGCGGGCGTAAAACAGCAGCAGGTATCCGAGGATCGCCGCGACGCAGAACGCGTAATCGGGCAGGAGGCTGTCTCCTGCTCCGCCATACACCGGAGCGTCGCTTTGCGACAGGTTCGCAAGGTCGAAATCAAGGGTGTCGGAGAGCATTGCGCCGCTTTCCGCCCTGCGACAGAAACGGCAGGTCATATCGTGACACCCTGAGCCTGAAGCCACGCGATTGAGCGCCGCATTCCCTCTTCCAGCGCGATATGCGGGTCGTAGCCGAGTTCCCGCTCCGCCTTGGCCGTCGAGCACGCGATCGTCTTGTTCATCTCCGACAGCACGTGGATCTTCTGATGATACAACCCGGCCCCCTGCAGCGCGCCGTCGACGGCCCTGGCAATCTCCGAGGCCGCATTCGGCAGTTGTCGCCGTTTCCGCGCCACCGGAAGCCCGAAGTCCTGCTCCAGTAGCCGCTCGACAGTCTCGACGATCTCGTTCATCGAGTACGGGCGGCGGTCTGAAATCCAGTAGGTCTCCCCCGGCGCACCAGGCGATGCCGCGCACAGCAGAAGGCCCTGGCACAGGTTGTCGACATACGTCAGCGAGCGCCGGTTCCCGCCGTCTCCAACTTGCGGAACAGTGCCGTCCCTAATCATACGGAAGAACAGTGTCTGGCGCTGTGGCTGCCGGGGGCCGTAGAACCACGTCCCGCGCACAACGACGGTCTCCAGTTTCCCGCGCGCCTGGAACTCCGCCGCCGCCTGCTCCATGAGCATCTTCGTCCGTCCGTAGTGCATGTACGGCCGATACGAAGCGCTCTCATCGAACACGTCACCGGCGTTTCGGTTCACGCCCAGCGGCGAGTTCGAGGACATCAGCACGACCCGCCGCACTCCGGCGGCTTCGGCCCCCGCCAAAATATTGCGGCTGCCCTCAACGTTGACCTCATAAAACTCGCGCACCCAGCGCCGCGGGTGAACCAGCCCGGCGCAGTGAAACAGCACCGTGTCGGCTCCGTCGGCACAGAAGCGGCGCATCGCCGCCGGGTCGCGCAGGTCGCCTTCAATCATCTCCAAGCCATCGGGGAGCCCCGCAAGCGCCGAGGCGTCGGTGCCCGGCTGCACCAGGCAGCGAACTCGGGCGTCTCGCCAGGGCTCACTGACCGCCGCAAGTTCGACAGGAGGCTGCTTGAGTACATCTACAAGCCGCGAGCCCAACCAGCCGGGTACACCCGTGATCAACACCATGTCGTGGCCTCTTTGCAGAAGGAACAAATCGCGTAGGGTGGCCCGGTTCCGATGCTACCTCAGCGGGCCTGCCTCCCCCTCCCCGGCGAGGATGCCGGGGACAAACCTGTCGTCGCGAGGCTCTTCCCCGATGTGTGGGTAGACGCAGCTATCAGATCGAGGCTATCGCCTCTTTAATAGTGTCCACCCGCCGCACGAAGCAAACTATCGCCGACAACTCCCGATAGGGAGCATTCGCCCTTTGTCGCCAGCGGAAGCTGGTGGATTCCGCCGGGGAAAAAGCCCGATGAGCCCCGCGATGGGCGAAAGGCCGTGCGACGCCATCGGGGCTTCTGGACACTAAAGTGCCAGCATTCCACCGGCTTCCGCCCATAGGCGCTAAGTTAGGGCCAGACGCCGTTCAAGGAGAGCCCGGACTACGAGAGCGCCAGCCGCTAATATTACTACGCCGGTTGTGCGGCCTTGCTCGGCAATGAGATGCCCTGCGG
>CAYWBK010000305.1:0-7746 GCA_964455745.1 uncultured Armatimonadia bacterium | reverse complement strand
GATTGAGACTCCCTGATAAGCGTGTGATGTGAAGCGCTGCATTGGCGCAGCGTGCAGGGGTTTCCGCATGACCCGTGGATGTCCTCCATCCCAGCGTTCAACGAACCGTCCGGCTCAGGCCTATTGGCAATTGAATGAGCGAGATATGGCTGCCGCACATCGTGAAAGTCAAACGATAACCGATCAATATGTTGACAAAACTGCGCGGCTGCCTATAATCCCCTCGTCATACCTCGAAGTGAATCATGAGTCGCTGGGAGACTCGCATGAAACACGCATGCGCTGCAGGCATCAGTAGCCGACAGATGCAATCCCTAGGCCAACCAGGGATTACTCACAGCGCCATGCGCCACGTCGTTTCGCACCGTATGTACGCCCGCATTAAGCGCAATTGGCGCCACGTCAGTTAACCCATTTCCGTTTCACACCAACCAAGCACTTTGCTCGCCTGCCCAAGTCGGAATAGGCCGCACGCCTACTTTCACGGTTTGACGGCACCATTGATAAAGTTGCGTTCTGCCATTGCTCGGCCTGATAGCTATCCCCTTATTCCCGAAGGGAGGTGCAGGGCATGGAGTCGCCAGTCAAGCATTGCCGCCGCACGTGTTCATATCGGCGCCGACTCTAAAGGGATGTGGCGTCCTCCGACCGCCATACTACAGTTGGGGGTTTGAGCATCTACATGAGTTGACCGCGCCAGGGCCCGATATCGGGCCGGAAAGAAGGTATCGGTATGCGCAAGACAGTCGCCGTCGTGGCATTCGTGTTGTTGTTTGTGACGTATGCGTTGTCGGCCTGGTCGCAGCCGGCGGCCCAGCCCGGCGACGTGACCATGAAGGAGAACCTCATCCTCAATCCTAGCTTTGAAGACCCACTGCAGGATTGGCAGGCAGCCTATGCCGGTCCCGGCGCCGACGCCGCCCGCGACGATTCGTGTGCCGCCTCCGGCAAATGGTCTTTGCGCCTGCGCAGCAAGAGCGGCGAGACCTCCAAGATTCTGCTCTGGAAAGGCCCCGTGGAGCCCAACCGACGCTATCGCTTCGAGATCCGGTATGCTAACAGCATCGTGGGCACTGACGCCGAGGTCGCGCCGTGTCCGTTGGTGCGTATCTGGTATCCCAACGGGGCGGCGCTCTACTTCATAGGCAGCCATCTCGCCGACGACTGGCAGACGCTCGTTGCCGAGTTCACAACGCCCAAGGATGCCACTACTCTCAACATACAGCTATACCTGGAGCGCAAGAAGGGCAGCCTGTGGTTCGACGACGCCAAGTTCGGCCCGCTGGAGCGCAACGGCCAGCCCCTCGTTACCGCGCCTGACGGGAATCTATTGTTCAATGGTGACCTCGAGCAGGGCGCAGCCGGGCAACCCTACGGCTGGGAAGCGGGCTGCGTGTTCCGCGGCATCTACGGCGAGTGGCTTGCCATGAACAAAGCGGGGGCGAATGTCTGGTCCGACGAGCAGCCCAACAGCGGCAAGAAGTGTCTCGCCGGCGAGGTGCAAGACCCCCAGAAGGTCCACGACATCGAGTGGCAGCAGCGGGTCGCGCTCAACCCCGACACGGACTACAAGCTGTCGTGCTGGGTCAGGACTGACGGCGCCATGGCCCGGGCCTCTGCCATCCCGCTGAAGCCTGACTTCAGCGGCGTGGACCAGCCCCTGTGCTACATCGGGAACACCTCCAGCCCGACCTGGGTGCAGGTGGAGCGCACCTTCCATACCCCGGCCTGGGACGGGAAGAGCCGTGAGGTCCACATATACCTGTCGGGCACCGCCACACGGCCCGGCGGGAAGATGTTCTGGGATGACATCCGCCTGGCCGAGCTGGGCGAGATCAAGGGCCTCAAGGTGGAGATCACCTCCAACAAGCCCCAGAATGCCTTCGCCACCGTACAGGACGCCACACTCATGGCGAAGCTCACCAACGCGACCAACACGCCAATGACGGTGAGCGGCTACTACAGCATCGGCAAGCCCGACGGCTCCTTCTCGCCGCCTCGTCCGCTGCTTCCCGAGACCGAACTGGCAGCCGGCGACAGCAAGAGCCTCCCCCTCGCCAACATCGCGAAGGAGCCGGGCCAGTACAAACTACGGGTGACGCTCAAGTCGGGTGACAATACGACGCAAGTAGAGGCCGCCTTCTCGGTGGGCGGTTAGCCGCGGCGTGGGATACCGGGCCTATCGGGAAGACCACGCAAAGAGGAACGAAGATGAGGCACTTCAGTTGGCCGTTGAGAGTTGCGTTGGCAGTCGTGGTTACGGTTATGATGCCCGCAAGCGGTGGGGGAACTACAACCCGGCCTGGAGTCCCGACGGCAAGCGCATCGGCGACCGCGGCTGCGTCGCCGTCTGGAGCCCGGACGGCACGAAACTGGTCTGTGGCGGGCATCCCGGAGCCCCAGGCTGTGTGTGCGTAGTGACCCTCGACGGCAAGCGCCTGCCGGTGGTGAAGGCCGAGCAGAAGACGGGGCAGGCAAAGCCGCGAGGTGCAGACGCGAAGAGCACGACAGGGCGGGCGGCGGAGCTACCGTGCTGCAAGATCAGCGATCCTCGCCGCAATCCGCTGAGCCGCGCGCCCGTCGACCGGGCCGAGGTGCCGGTGGATGAAGGCCTCGCGGCGGGAGGCGAGAGCCGCACGCGCCGCCCCGTTGTTCAGCAGGCGGTCCAGCACGGGCAGGATGTCCTCGTATCGGTACACGCCCTCCGCCCCGCCGTCTTCGACGAAGGGGAAGCGGTCGCGCAGGCCGGTCAAGTTGATGACCGCAACCGGCACACCGGCGAGGTTGGCGTCGAAGACTACCGTCGAATCCCTCGTCGCCAGCAGGTCGGCGGCCCGCAACAGGTCAGTGACTGACGCCTCATCCGCCTTCACCACGATGACTGTACCGGGCATGGTGTCGGCGAGGGCCTCATAGCGCGACAGGTCGGTCTCGGCAGGATGGACCTTGACGACCAGCCGCGTCCCAAGCGCCTTAGCCGCCTCCGCGACGCCCTCCAGCCACCGATCCGGGCAACCGGCGGCGGTATCTTCCGGCCGCAGCGGCTGCGTCGCGGCGAGAATGGTCGCCGGGCCGTTGTCGTTTCCCCTCCCGGGACCCGCCGAAGACGGGTATCGGGAGGGGTGCCCCGCGAAGCGGGGTGGGGTGGGGCCGTTGCCGTCTCCCCCTGCAGGCGGCCGAGGGGGTAGGAAGCCGTCGCACCGCCCTGCCACCTCCGTCCTCTCTCCCGGAAGCCCCACCATCTCCGCCGAGGCCGCGCCGAACACGAAATTCAGGTCGTAATCCATCGGCACGATGCAGCGGTCCTTCGCCAGGTACACCCCATGCTGCACGTAGATAACGGGGATGCCACGCGTCTTCGCCGCCAGCACGAACGGCGCCAGTCCCTGCGAGTACAGATGGAACGCCACCACCGCAGCGGGCCGTAGCAGGTCCAACATCCGCTCGGCGCGACGCGAATCGACCGCGACGCAGGGGGCCTCCTGGGCGAGAGCGATCCTGAGTCGAAGCGCTGCGGCTGCCCAGACTTTCCTGCCAAACCTCCGCAGTACGCCCTGGCCGACCGTGCGCCAGCGCCATCCCACGAACGTCAGGCGAGACGCAAGCCACGCCCGCCCGCCGGCCCATGATGCGGCAGGGGTGTGGAAGTCAGCCGGGGAGAAGACGGGGCCTGCGAAGATGGCTTGGCCGTGGGGCACATCGCCCGGCTCGAACCCGATGAGCGTCGATTCGATGCCGTGCTCGTCGGCCAGCATCGAACGCAAGCTCTCCGCGAGCGTGACGCAGGTGGAGCCTATCGCGAGGAACGCCACGCCGCCGGGCCGGGGCATCGACGAGGCGCGCGGCTCTCGTGCTTTGCGACACAGGGCCAACGCCCCGTTTAGCAGACTTCCCGCCTCGGCAGCCACCACGCGCAGGCATCGCATCCCTGCCCCCGGCACGGCGCGCGCATGGATGCCACGGCTGGACGCCTCCTGGAATACCGCCTCCGCGACCGTGCCTTGCAGGCTCCACCAATCGCGGCTGACGGTCTCGTGGACCTCGACCAGCGACGGCTTCGCGGCTTCCAACGCCTTTGCCGCCAGGAGCTGATTCGCGATCTGGGGCGCGGCGGAGTACATGCGAAAGGCCTCGGCGAAAGCGGGCCAGAACGCCTCGCGCATCGACCGGGGCAGCGCCGCGCCGACTGCGTCAGTCAACTCCTGCGACCGGCGGCGAACCCATGCGAGGTCATCGTCGGTCAGGTCGAAGCGGGTCTGGGTCAAGAGGTCGCGTTCAGCGCGGACGAGGGGGGTGCAGTCATCGCCGCAGGTGGCATCGGGGGCGCAGAAAGCAATGTGCTGACGCGCTTGCGAGGGCAAGGCGGCCGAGGAGCGAGGTTGCTTCTCTTCGTGCTCTTCGTGGCTCAATGAGGTTGCTGCTTTCCGTATCTTGACGGCGATACGGCATTGAACCACTAAGACACGAAAGCACTAAACGGCGTTGCCCAGTCGTGAAGCCGTCCTTCGTGACTTCGTGTCTTCGTGGTTCTACGCCGTTCCTCTCCGCATCTTGACGGCGATACGGCGCTGAACCACTAAGACACGAAAGCACTAAACGGCATTGTCCAGTCGTGAAGCCGTTCTTCGTGACTTCGTGTCTTCGTGGTTCTACGCCGTTCCTCTCCGCATCTTGACGGCGATACAGCGCTGAACCACTAAGACACGAAAGCACTAAACGGCGTTGCCCAGTCGTGAAGCCGTTCTTCGTGACTTCGTGTCTTTGTGGTTCTACGCCGTTCCTCTCCGCCACGCCTCAGCCAGCCTCGCCAACGCCGTCCAGGCGACTTCGCCATCCCGGTGGTGGCCCAGCCAGATCTCCGGCATGACAGCCGCCGCCGTCCCCCGCAGTTCGGCCAGCACGGCGGGGAGGTCCACCTCGCCCTCGCCGATCTGCAAGCCCTCGCCATCGGTGCCGGAGGCGTCCGCAGCGTGGACATGCCGCACGAAAGGCTTCACCGCGCGCACGAAATCGAGTAGGTCGCTGCCGGAGTGGTTGCACCACAGCGCGGCGTGCGAGATGTCGAGGCAGATACCCAGGCCGCGCGGCTCGCAGAAGGCGGCGATCTCCCCGGCCTCAACGAAGACCGTGGAGTACCACTGGCCGCCGAAAGCCCAGGCAAACGGCGGTAGATTCTCCAAGAGCGCCTCGATACCGGGCGGACTGCCGATCTCGCCCAGCGACCGGGAGAGATTGTCGAGTTCGGCTCTCTGGTCGACGCCCGCCTCCTCGAACACGATGCCGCCGGGGTGAACGACGACCTTCAGGCGCTCCGGGGTGCCGATGAACCGCTGGCGCATCGCCTCGGCGCGGTCGAACGTCGCCTTCAGCAGATCGACGCTGCGGGTTCGCTGACGGGCGTCGGGCGAGCAGAGGTCGAACAGCCGCCCGTCGAACTGCTCGGGCGCGTGGATGACAAGCTCCTGCGGGCGCTCGGGGCCGGTATAGGCCGGGCCCGCGAGGTCGCGCTCGGTGAGGTGGAACTCCAGCACGTTCGCCAGCGGGTGCGCGAGGGCCTCGACATCGTGGAAGCGGACGATCTGGCCCCAGCGGAAGGGGATGCCCTCCGCGACATTGTCGTGCGAGGCCCCGGTGATGTCGGACTCGCGGAACAGTTCGCCGAGGGCGATGTCGCGCGGCGCGAGCCTGCCGATCAGTTCGCCGGTGCGTTGGCCGGAAAGCCCGCTGCCGGGCCCGACGAGCGCGATCATCTCGCCGGTGATCGTCTCGCCCTCGCGGATGTCCCGCGTGGCGGCGAGACTCTTCGCAAGGGCGTGGCGGTTGAGGATTTCGCCCCGCGACAGGCCGCGCTCCGGCTTGCCGAGGGCCTCCTCGATGATGCGGATGTCGCGGACCTGCTTCTGCAGGCCCTGCGGCTCGAGGCTCGCGGCCTGGTCCGGCCCCGGGAGGGAACGGTCGAGGGTAATATGCCGCTCGAGGATGCACGCGCCGAGCGCCACGGCGGCGGTCGAGACCGCGATGCCCCGCTCGTGGCCGGAGTACCCGACCGGCACGCCGAACTCGCGCAGGCGCTCCATGAACCGCAGGTTGACGTCCTTGAACGCCGTCGGGTAGGCGCTGTGGCAGTGCAGAAGGGCGAACTCGGCGCTTCTCTCTCTCAGGAATCCCACGGTGCGCTCGATCTCCGCCAAGCGGGACATGCCGGTTGACAGGATCAGCGGCTTGCCGGTGCCGATGAGACACTCGATGAGCGGCAGGTTAGTGAGGTCCGGGGATGACACCTTATAGGCGAGGCACTGGAGGCGCTCCAGGACCGCCACACTGTCACAGTCCCAGGGGGTGCAGAGGAACTCGACGCCACAATTGCGAGCGTAGCCGGCCAGTTCCATCAGCACATCATCCGACAGCTCTGCCTGCTGCAGATGGGGGATGATGTACTGCAGCTCCTTGTCCTCGCCATCGAGGCTCTCCAAAGCCCGCCGGGCGTAAATCGTGCTCATGTTCCGCTTCTGGAACTTGACCGCGTTCACCTCGGCGGACACGGCTACATCGATCAGCCGCCGCGCAAGCTCCGGGTTGCCGTTGTGGTTGATGCCCACCTCGGCGATGAGATACGCGGGGTGCCCGTCGCCGACGATTGTCTGTCCGATGCGGATGATTGGCATGGTGGTTTGGACGGCGGTAATGGCACCTCACCCCCAGCCCCTCTCCGCAAGCGGAGAACGGCCCTACCCCGCTGCGCAGAGCATCGAAGTCAACCGTGGCCCCGACAATCTTGTCGGGGATGGATGCCACTGAGGGGAATCCGCGACAGGATTGTCGCGGCCACTGCCCCACGGCCACTGCCCCACGGGGCGGTCGTCACACCGGACGTATCCCGTGCATCACCTGCGCCGCGAGGACGAAGTCTTCCTCGGTGTCGATGTCGATCGACCGCGCCGGATCCATGACCAGGGCGTGGACCTTCCTGCCGAGACGGTTGCGGCGCTCGCGCAAGAGGCTTGTGCGAGTTACATATAAGGCGCCGTTCTCTCTATACTTGTGCGGCATGTCCTGTGAAAACGGACGCCGGTCGTAGTCGTATTCGGCCTGATATGCGCCCGATTCGTCGATGGCGCCGGACAGATACCAGTGCTGCATCGGGCAGACCGTCAGCACTGCGTCGGCCCCGGAGGTGAAGAGAAGCTCGACCCCAGCGTCGATGATGTCGCTGCCCCGCAGGGGAGAGGTGCACTGTAGCAGGGCGACCGCCTCCGGGACATAGCCGTCAGTGGCTTCCAGTGTGTCGAGGGCGTGCAGGAGGGCCGGTTCGGTGGGCGACTTGTCCAGGGCCAGGTCCGCCGGGCGCAGGATGACCTCGGCCCCGCAGCAGTGGGCGACCTCGGCGATCTCCGTGTCATCGGTCGACACGGCCAGACGGTCGATCTCGGCGGCGTTCAGGGCGGCTTCGATGGTCCAGGCGATCAGGGGCTTTCCGCAGAGGAGGCGGACGTTCTTGCGCGGAATCCCCTTCGACCCGCCGCGAGCGGGGATGATGCCGAGGACTTTGCGGTCGCCGCTTTGCATGAACATCCCTCGCGCCGGCGTGCAGGTACCAATCAGATTCTCGGGCGGTCTGAGGGAGAGTATAGAAGGGGCCGTAGGGGGAGTCAATGCGATGGCGGGGTGGCGCAGGAGCATCGTTTTTGATATGGCACTTTCAACGGTCAAGGCGCGGGGTGTCGCGGCCTCGTTCCGGCCCGCGAA
>CAYWBK010000304.1:5768-7748 GCA_964455745.1 uncultured Armatimonadia bacterium | reverse complement strand
ACGCACACTATCGCTCTGCATCGCATTGATCTGCTGCGCAGGAGTCTATGCTATGGACAGCGGGGACGCCTACATCAAGCATGAAGGCGACACGTGGACTTTCGGCACCGCTACCGTGCAGAGGGTTGTGGCTCTCGACCACGGTAAGCTCGTGCTCAAGAGCCTCCGCAACCCGGCGACCGGGCGCAACCTCATCCCCGCCGATGCGGCCTCCGATGAGTTCTTCGCGAGCGTGGGCGAGGACGGCAAGCGCCTCTCCGGCACGACCGGCGGCTGGTTCCTCTCCGACTCGCGCGAAACGACGCTCAAGCAAGGCGAGCTGCAGCTCGACATCACCTTGCAGCGCGGCGACATGCAGGTGACGAAGAGCTACGTCATCTACCCGCACTCCAGCATCATCCGCGAGTGGGTCAGCTTCACCAACACCGGCGCGACCCCGGTGCGGCTCGCCAATCCGGGTTTCCTGAGCCTCACCTCCGCCGCCCCCGACGCCAAGTCCCTCGACTTCCACTGGATGACCGGCGGCGAGAACAACCCCGGCTCGTGGGTCCTCAAGACGGAGGCCCTCAGCCCGGACAAGCCGCGCAAGTTCGACTCGTATGAGGCCATGTCCGGCGTCACCCAAAACTTCCCCGGCGACGGCATCAATGCGAAGATTCTCCTGAATGACAAGCAGATCTGGCCCGCCCAGGGCTGGCAGTACGTCGCGAACGCGACGGTCACGGTGCCCTTCGATGTCAGCGCCGATGTCGCCGCCGGCGACAAGCTCGTGTTCCTTGTGAACATGAACCAGAACATCGGCTGGGACACCACCGCGTTCGACCCGACGCTCGCCTATGCCGACGGCGAGACCCACACCGCCTCCAAGGAGTTCAGCGGCGAGCAAGGCAAGAGCGGCTGGCGCTACGGGTACATCGAAGACGGCAAGTTCGTCGATCTCGTCTACTACCCCGAGCACAGCCAGTGGCGCAAGGCGAAGGACAACGCCACCGGCACGCCGTTCGTCGGCGTGGGCGATCAGCACCCCGACAACGGCCAGGACTCCGCCCGCGTCTGGACCGCGCCGAAAGCCGGACATATCCGCGTCACCGGCTCCGTGTGCAACACCGGCAACGGCGGCCCGGTCAGCGGCTACGGCTTCCGCATGGGCTCCTCCACCTACGCCCCCTGGTTCTCGCTGTATCGCAAGGACACGAAAGACGGCCTGTTCATCGGCTGGGACTACTTCGGACACTGGGGGTCGAGCTTCGCGCTTCAGGGCGACGCGGTCACGGCGCAACTTCAACTGCTCGGCTACAAGCAGACCCTCGCCCCCGGCGCGTCCATCACCACCCCGAAGGCCTTCATCGGCCTGTATCGCGACGACCTCGACAACGCCGGCAACGAGTGCCTCGACTGGCAGTACCGCTACCTGTGGGATTACACCCGCGAGAAGGAGGGCTGGTTCCCCGCCATCCGGATGCTCGGCTACTGGATGAAAGGCACCGGCTGGGGCCAGTCGGGCGTCGGCTGGACCGGCGGCAAGCCCGATCAGGACAGCGCCTTCCGCAAGGTCTTCCGCGTCGCCGACCTCATGCGCAGCGTCGGGGCCGACGTGTATCATCGCGACTGGGGCTGGTGGGATCGCGCCGGCGACTGGAACAGCCCCGACTTCCACACCACCGGCCAGTACCTGCGCAAGTACGACATGGGCCAGCTCATCTACGCCTTCATCTACACCGTGGACCCCGAATCGCAGGTCGCCCGCGATCACCCCGACTGGGTCCTCGGCGGCAGCACGCTCGACATGTCCAACCCCGCGGTCGTGAAGCACTTGGAGAAGCAGCTCGACATCTTCGCCGAGCGCTTCGGGCAGTTCGAGTGGCGCAATGACAGCACCCCCACCTGCCCGTGCGACGGCGACGACACCCCGCTTCTCGGCCAGGACCAGGGCTTCCGCCAGATCCTCCAACACTTCCTCGACAAGCACCCCGACTGCGC
>CAYWBK010000304.1:0-5668 GCA_964455745.1 uncultured Armatimonadia bacterium | reverse complement strand
ACCAGGGCTTCCGCCAGATCCTCCAACACTTCCTCGACAAGCACCCCGACTGCGCTTTCCAGGCGGTCAACGGCGGCGGGAACAACGCCAGCTACGATTACGCCCGTTTCGCCTCCACCGTCTCCTTCAGCGACGGCGCGGTGGGCATCATCCGCAACTACTGGGCCTCGCTGGTGCTCCCGCCGGACAAGACCAGCGACATCCCCGACATCTGGAACCCCGACGCCTATGACAAGTCGATCTGGCGCGGACTTCTCTGCATCAACTTCGACATGACCGGCGACACCTGGGACCCCGCCAAGCTGGAGGGCCTGCGCGAATTGATCGACATCTACCACTACCTGCACGCCCAGGGCGTCGTCGGGCGGTGGGTTCGCGTCTACAGGCCGCTCGTCGAGGGCGACGATCCGACGATGTACTTCCAGCGCCTCAGCGGCGACGCGAAGCGCGGCATCATCATCCCGAAACACCCCGCCCCCGGCGCGGTGACGATCAGGCCCAAAGGCCTCCTACCGACTGCGGAGTACGTTGTCTCCTTCCAGGAATCGCCGGCGACCGAGAAGCGCCGCGGGGATGACCTGATGGCGAAGGGCATCGCGATCCAGAAGATGCCGGCGGGCGAACTGATCTATCTGAACCTCCCGCTGCATCCCGGCAGCAAGCTCGACACCGTGCCCCCCACGCCCCCGACCGACGTGATGAAACGCCGCGCGCGATACATGGGCTATCCCGGCGTGGCGCTGACCTGGCGCCCCGGCAAGGACAACAACTGGGTGTCCTATTATGAGGTCTTCCGCGACGGGGTCTTAATTGACAAAGCCTCGAAGGGCGCTTTCTACTTCGACCACTCCGCCGGCGCGGACCTCGCAGCCGAGTACACCCTGCGCACCGTAGACGGCGCGGCGAACGCGTCGGCTATCGCCAGAGCCGACAAGGGCCCCAGCGATGACCCCAAGGCGTGGGGTGTCACCGCAGGTGACGGGGACCCCACGCACCGCGCGGGCGACCGGGGCCCCCACCGGGCGCAGGTCCTCGACGACGCCCCCGGCCCCGGCGTCGGCTACACCGGCGAATGGCAACACGAGACGAACCTGCTACCGGCCTATCACGGCACGATCTCGTCCTCGAACGCCAAGGGCGCGACGGTGACGGTGACGTTCACAGGCAAGCGGGTGCTGTGGTTCGCGAAGCTGGGGGCGAACTGTGGCAAGGCCTCGGTGAGCATAGACGGCGAAGCGCCCGACACGGTGGACCTGTACTCAGCGGACGACATCTGGGGCGTGTGTGTGTTCGAGAAGGAGCTACCCCTGGCCGGCGAGCACACGATGACGATCACAGTCCTAGGCGACCACGGCCCGCACACGAGAGACACGTTCGTCACCGTTGACGGCGTGAGGGCGGAGGGGGAGTAGGGGGAGCGGATGACCGCAGCACGCACCGGGCTCGCGAGTTCGCAGGGCTCGGGCCCATGCGGTCCCAGTTTGTGACGGAACGTGCCTAGGAGTTGGAGAGTGAGATCGCTGGTGCTCGGACGACGCGCTCTTGTACCCGGCCACTAGCTCCGGCACTCAAGTGTGCCGGAGCTAGTAGGTCCTCGACCTCGCGCCCCGTCCATGGTGGAGCGCCCGGGAGTCGCAACCGGAGTGTATCACTATCTTGGAGTACCCAAATCATAGAACTACTCGCATGGGTGTGTCAACCGGTTCAAACTGCATCGTGGCCGCACTACAAGCGGCATACCCCTATCTGGACGCACTCGCCGACGACAGGAAGCTAGCAATATGACCGCCTTGGTCGCGTGGCTCGGGGTTGACGAACGCAAACCCTCCTCTCTTTATCTTGCCAGTGATAGCCGCATCACGTACCAAGACGAGGATGGGGAGCTGGTGGACACATGGGATCACGGCCAAAAGCTGTTCGTGTGCGCCAGAATGTCAGACATGCTGGGGTATGCGGGCGCAGTTCCCTTTCCGTCACAAGTTCTTGCGCGGATGGCGCAGCAGATTGACTGTGGGGTGTTTGGGGATCAGTCCGCTGCCGGATTGGAGAGAGCAACCAGGGTCTACGAAGCCCTGAAACGCGAGCACGACTTGTACCCGAGCTGGCAGCGCCAGAAGCAACTGGATGTGATCTACGCCACGCGGGAAGGGGAAGGCAATGGAGCCAGGTTCTGCGTGTACCAGTTCCCGTGGTCCAGCTCCAACGGCTGGGTCGGCATCACGGAACACTCCATGCCATGCGCTTCGGGGATCGTCGTGTCCATCGGCTCGGGCGACGTCGCCGTGAGGAGTCGGGCAAAACGCTGGCGAAATGCGATGGGGTGTGACGTGTCTCGCAGCGTGTTCGGAGCCCTCTGCGATGCTCTCGCCGATGGGCGCGACACGACGATTGGCGGACCTCCGCAGTTGGTCGGCCTCTACCCGAAGGGGCCGCCCAACATCTACGGTGTGATCTACGACGGCCGCCGGTGGCTGTGCGGCGGCGAAGTGCTGCCCCCGTATCCAGATACGAGGCTCGAATGGCGCAACGAGCTTCTTGAGCGGTGTGATCCGAAAACGGGCCAACTTCTAGCGGGCGCGCAGCGCCAGCCCCGTCCGTCTGGCCTCCGGCCTTAGTAAGGAGGGTGGAACCGATGGAGAATCTGGATAGAGCCGCCGTGATCCTGACTCTGGCGAAGGAACTGCGGGATCACGGTAGTTGGTGTGGGTCAACGCACCTGCAGAAGACAACTTATTTCCTGCAGGAACTCACCGGCGCGCAACTGGATTTCGAGTTCATTCTCTACAAGCACGGACCGTTCAGCTTCGACCTGCGTGACAACATCACCGGATTGGTTGCCTACAACCTGCTGAGAATGCAACCTAACGAGCCGCCGTATGGGGCTTCCCTGGAGCTCACTTCTCGTGGGGAACGCGTGATGTCAGGTCATGCTGAACTTGCCAACCAGTATCAGCGAGAGATCGCCTTCGTTGCACAACATCTGGCGAACAAGAAAGTAACCGATCTGGAGAAGCTTGGCACGGCACTGTTCGTCACTCATCGGCAGCCCGGGCTGGATCGCAATGCCCAGGCCCACCAAATCCACTCTCTCAAGCCTCACGTGAGCCTTGAAGAGGCCCATGCCGCTCTCGAAGAACTCCACACCATGGAGCAGGAATGGCAGAGATCACTGTAATGTAAGCTGGAGTCGAACCTGCAGACAGAGACGGCGAGGCAGCCGGGCCATTGGTCCGTCGCCTCGCCGTTGTCGTCTTCGCCCGCCGTTTGCGGCTACTGTATCTTGAAGCTCACGTTCGCGTTGCACCGGATCTCGGTCTCGCCCGGCTGATACGAACTGGGCTCTGTGCTTGGCCCTCTCGCCGTGACGAAGCCCGTGACGACCGTCGATCCGTAGGCGTTGCCGTAGTAGCCGTACTGCGGGGATCCGCTGATCGACTGTATCCCGATGATCTTGGCCCCGGATGCCGCTGCGAGGGCTTCGGCGTTCTTGCGGGCGTCGGCGTAGGCTTGCTTGAGGCACTCCCGGCGCTCCGCTGAGTCATCGACTTTGAAGAACGAGACCTCCTGGATCGCATTGGCCCCGGCCTCCAAGGCCGCATCGACGACCCGCGCCGTGTCCTTCGCCAGCTTATCCACATCCGGCCCGGTCAGCAGCGCGGTGAACGAGTTGGTCATCTCGTACCCCTGCGGCTCCAACCCCCGGTCGTAGTCCTTCCACAGGATTCGAATCTGCACGGCCGAGGTCTTGCTCTTCATGCCCGTGATGTGGAGGGCGTCCAGCGCTGCGGTCACGCTCGCCGTGGACTCGACGTTCTCGGCGCGAACCGCCGCGACGGTGCTCGCGCGTTTGGCGACGCTGAAGATAATGCGGGCGGTATCCGGCTTGACGCGAACCGTGCCGACGCCCGAAGTGGAGATGCACGGCGCTTGCTGTTGGGCCTCCGCCACCAAAGGCGACGCCATGGCCCCGAACACCATGCAAATAACGACGAACCCCGCGTGGAACCCGCAATCTACGCCCCGAGAACTTCGCATCTTCAGTACCCCCTGCCGAATAGTGGTGTGCGTCTGACTGAGGGTATCTGACACCTGAGGCCGGGGCGGGTTCCCTTTGGGGGGCGAAGCGCGAGCGACCGTCGGACGACACGCACACGAGAGGCACCTACGTGTATGTCGATGGAGTGAGGGTGGAGGGGGGTAGGGGATCATGCGAGCCCGTGGTGCAGGATGTTGCTGACGCTCTCCGTGGTGCGCTCGCCGCGCGTGTACTCGGCGAAGATGCGCTGCCAGTCGTCCGGGGATGGGTAGCCGACGGTGCGTATGACAGGCATTTCACTGAGCCCATTGCGGCGCGCCCATGCACCGAGGACCTGGCGGTTGAACTCATCTAGCAGGTATTCGCGGAGATAGGAGACTCTCTTGCCGAATTCGCACAACTCCCAAGTCAGGAAATAGTCTGTCATGGGCCGCTGGGTTCCTAGCCAGAAGATCTGTGGTACGCCCATACGAGACAGCACCCGCGCAACGCGGCGTTCATGCCTTTGCTTCTCCCGGTCGAAGCTCCCGTACCGTGCCCTCTCTACTTCGAACCGGTGGTTCTCCGGGTGCGTCCCTGCATAGGCGTGCAGGTTCATCCAACCAAGAAACTCGTCGGCTTTGCCTGCGTCCTTCAATACACGTGTGAGAGGAGACGCCCCCATCCTCCCCGGCGGCAGGGTCTGAGGCCACTGTAGCCACAGGACCTCATCGCGGGCGAACTCGAAGCGGGTTCCTTTCGCCTCCTCATCCTCGGCGTGGCGGGTGTATTGCTGGACGAACCCGGTGACCTGCCCGAACCGGAATCGCGGGGTCACGGTCTCGACGGCCAGCCACCGCGGCTTGCCGAACCGCAAGTAGCCATCCGCCGAGTCGGCAAAGTCGATCGCGCAGAAGCTGCGGCCAAACGTGCAGACTGCGTGCACCAGCGATCGCAGGACTTCGGTGAGTTCGCCTATCCTTGAGTAGCCGTCGTCGTCTCGCCATCTTTCAAGGCAGTTGTCGTGCACCCATTGAGCGGCGGCTTGGTCCCGGCATTGGACCTCAAAATGTGGAGAGCGCCTCGTGTAGTCGAAAAGCCTATGCGCATAGGCCTCAACTGCTTTGGATACGTAGACACTGGACTCCTCCAGGCGCTGGAGACGCGCAAACCCGCGCTGGCGCGCCAAGTACTCATCCCGAAGTGGGTACCCCTTCCGCTCGTCGCCGCTCATTCTACCCTCCTCTCCCCTCTGCGCCGTGCGTTGCTTCCGCCGCGCGGCGCGCAATCAGCCCGACGATCCCCTCTCGCGCCCACCGAGTCGCGAGACGGTCGACGAACTCCGCCATGAACTCGTCCGCGTGTCCAAACTGTGGGAACTTGCGAACAAATGGACTGGGGTGCTCATACTCGGTATTGTTGTAGGTGATAACTCCGGTATCGGGGTACCGTTCCGGCAGCCGGTGTATCTCAATGACGAGCGGAGCGAAGCGCTGATGATAGTGCATGATGCGGCGCGAACTGGTAGCGAGCGCGAACTCGCCCCCAGATTCCAGGCAGTTGTCGCGCCACCAAAGCATCCGGCGTATGTTCACGGCCCTAGCGCAACTTTGACAGTTTGGTTCAGCGAAGCCCTGAGCCTGTTAGGGTCTC
>CAYWBK010000303.1:0-7794 GCA_964455745.1 uncultured Armatimonadia bacterium | reverse complement strand
CAGCGATCTTGCCGTTTTGCCATTCGACCAAAGATTCTCGTCTGACAAGGCACTACTGCCCCATCTCTACATGCTCGGAACTCACGATCAGGTTCCTTTGGTCGATCAGGTTGACATAGTACACGGTCGTGCCCTCCGGCAGCGTGGCCGTCACCTTGCCGTCGGCCTCGATCTGCGCCGGTGTTGCGTCCCAGTGGCGGTCCGGCCACGGGCCCTTGTCCTTGGTGAAGGTCAGTTCCGCTTTCGCGAGGGGCACTTTGCTCGCGTAGGTGAACCACACCTGACTTCCGTCGCGCCCCTGGCCGGTGACCTTCGCGAGCGGGTCGGCACCCATCAGGATGTTGTCCGCGAGGGCGTGAATCTCCTCCGGGTTCTCGCCCGGTCCGCCGTGACCGTGCGGCATCCGGATGCGGATGCACAGCGTCCGCGGGCCTTTGGGGAGCCGATACGACTTCTGCAGCGCGTTGAATGTATACGCGAAATCGTTCGTCCCGGTGACCCACAGCATCGGCATGTGGGCATCCTTGAGGTACACCGACGGGTCCCACCACCGCATCCAACGGTCGCCTCGCTCCTTGCCCAGGCCTGTGACGCTCGGCGCAAAGGTCATGTCCAGCGTGTAGCCGCAGCCATAGACGGGCACGGCGAGCCGGAAGCGGTTGTCCGCGCCGGCGATGATGCACGTGAGATACCCGCCCCACGAGATTCCGGTCAACCCGATCCGGTTCGGGTCCACTTCGGGCATCGACCGCAGGAGCGAGTTGGCGAGGATTGCGTCGGCCACGGCGTGGTAGGTCCACTGGTCCTCGCGCGGCTCGTCGATCTGGCCGAAGCCGCCCCAGCCGGCGGGGCCGCCCATCGGGTCGTGGTGCCAGTTGCCGTAGGTGCCTTTCGGCACGCACCCGCAGGTGTCCATAGCGATGGCCGCGTAGCCTCGCGAAGTCCAAAGCCGCACCCAATCGGCGAAGGCCGTTCCGCCGCCGCCGTGGACCAGCACCATCGCCGGGACCTTCTTACCGGGCTGCATCTTCGGCAATCCGACCCATGCGAAGACCCGCGTCGGCTGCCCTTCATAAGGCCGGCCCTCGTAGAAGATCGCCTTGACGCCCTTTTCGTCGAACCCATCCGCCGGGTACACCTTCGGCGCTTTCGAAAGCGCTTTCATGTCCCACATCGGGCCGACGGGATCAGAGGGCGGCTTGGAGACGCGCGCGATTGCCTCGGCCACCTTTGCAGTCTCGGCGGCGCTCGTCTGGCCCGGCTGCAATGTGACGGTTCGCTTGTCGTGTGGGTCGAGCTGCACGGTCAGCACCTGTTGGTTGTTCCCCCACGGCCCCCACACCCGCGTCGCGCCCGCGATGTGCAGTTTCGACTGGCCTCGGAACCACGTCATCTCCGTCCAGTCCCGCTCCAGCGGGGCCTTCATGTAGCGCCCACGCGCATCCATAACCGCATTCACGCCCGGATCGAAAACGATGAGAAGCTGCATCGGGGCCGCCGTCAGGTTCGACAGCTCCCAGGTCATCGAATCGATCCCGAACTGGTAGCGGATCGACGCCTTATCGCTCTGGGCGACGATCACGTCCGTGGCCGGCTGTTCGATATGCGTGAGCTGCTGCGGCGCGTCGATCCAGAAATACGCTCCCCTCGGGTTTCCCTGCCCCGCAGCGAAGAACTCCTCGCCGCCGATCTTCAGACTTGTCAGACAGCCGTCCGGCCCGACAATGGCGTGGTAACTGGCATTGGCATACTCGCGCGAGCCCTCCTCGGGCTTCCACGGCGCGGGCGGTGGTGGTTCGTAAGGCTTTGCATCCGCCACTTTCGCGGCCTCCTGTTCGGTAGCGCTGCCTGCGCTGACTGTGATCTTGCGGCTCTCCCCCGGCGGGATACTGACCGTCCAGACCTGGTGATTGTCGGCGAACGGCCCCCAGAGCTTCGAGCTTCCACCGATAGCGATTTTCGCTTGGCCGAGGAACCACGTCGAGCTTTGCCATCCGGTGTTGACCGAAGTCTTGTAGGCTTTGCCCGCCGCGTCCATCACCGCGCTGACCGAGGGCTCGAAGACCATCACGAACTCCATCGGCTTCTGTGAGGTGTTCGTGGCGGTCCAGGTCATCGACTCCGGCCCGAACTCGTACAAGATCGAGGCCTTGTCGCTCTTCGCGAGGACGGCGTTGTCCGCCGGCTGCTCAATGGCCGGCAGCTTTAATGCGCCATCCTGGTAGAAATACGCCCCGCGTGTGATCTTGGAGGCGAGAAATTCCGCTCCGCCGACGCGCAGGTTCGTCAGGCAGCCGTCATCTGCGACGACGGCCTCATACTTCAGGGCCTGAACGTGGCGCGAAGCGCCGTCGGTCGTGATTGCGACATCGGCGGCGTGGGCGACCGATCCAGCCGCGACCAGGCCGATGAGAATCCCATACATCCATATTGATAGCTGCATTACGCACTCCGCTCCATATAGCCTGTCAACGCTTGTCTAGCACGAAGATGGTAGCGAGCTGGATCGGAGTTTCGACCACGAAGACACAAAAGCACGAAACGGCAATCCACTGCCCGGCCAAGGTGGCTTTGCCGTTTAGTGCCCTGGTGTCTTCGTGGTCGATCTACTCCTGGGCCCAAATGCGTCCGGCTAAAGCCCACCACAGGCCTCGCCATAGAACCACCCCAGCGGAACCTTCCTCAGCAGGAGGTTCAGCCCTCCGGTGTAGTTGAAGTAGGTGACCAGCGCCTCATCGCCGACCCAGGTGATCGCCGGGTACGCCCACCGATCTTCCGTATCGTCCTCCAGGTTGCGCAGGTGGCCCCAGGTCTGCCCCTCGTCCGACGATACCGCCGCGGTGAGCGGATTGCGCCAGAACGGGGCCGCGCCGGGATTGTGGTTCCAGATCGCCAGCAGGTCGCCGGTGGCCGGGATGCGGCCGATCGCCAAGGGAGCCGCCGTGCCGACGAGAGCCGTCAGCTTCGGCTCGCTCCAGGTTTCACCGCCGTCGGCGGAGATGCTCCCGAACTGCCCGCCGATCTCTGTGCGCATGAGCATCAAGACGGAGCCGTCTTTCAGCTCCACACAGGCCGGCTCCCAGCACTCGGCCCCGGCGGGACGAATGCGCCCGCCGTCATGCCAGGTCGCGCCGTCGTCGTCGGAGATGCAGCAGTAGCTGTCCCCGCCCTCCCAGGCCTCGAGCAGGATGCGCCCGGTGGAGAGCCGGATGCAACGCCCGTTCGTCAGGCCGGTGTACAGGCCGTCGGGGCTGAGTTGGCGGGCGGGACCGAAGGTGAGGCCCTCATCCGTGGAAGTGCGGATCATGATGCGGCAGTCGGCGTCTTCGCTGTTCTTCTGGCAATGCAGCAGCGCAATCGAGCCGTCCCGCAGGCGGATGAAGTTCACCTCCATCACATTGCACTCGCCATCGTTCTCGACGAGGGTGTACTTGTCGCCCCAGGTCTCGCCGCCATCGCGCGAGATGCGGCCCACGAGGCGCGCCGGGGCGTGATCGTCGCCGCTCCCGGCGTAGAACTCGGTCCAACCGAGGAGCAGGCTGCCGTCCCGGAGGGCGATGATGGCCGCCTCGGAGTTGCGAGGGTTGGCGGGACCGGCCGGTCCCACGACGATGCGGAACGGTTCGGGTGCCATGAGCGTGCTCCTTGCTGAGAATGGAGTTGCCGCGCGACGGCTGGGACGGCGAACGGCGGGAACCACAGAGACGTCGTTGCGGTTCGCGCAGCGAACCGCCTACACAGAGAACGGCGTCTGCCGTTACTGTGTCCCCTGTGTCCCCTGTGTCCCCTGTGTCTTCTGTGGTTAGCCGTTCCTCCCGCGCGGGTCGATTACCCGCCGACCTTCACTGTCACCTTCTCCCCGAATACCACATCCGGGTCCGCGTGCATCTCGAACGTCAGGTCGCCGGCTTCGAGGGTCAATGTGAACTCGATGACTGCCGTGCCCATGAACGGCACGTCGGTCTTCAGGGCCTCTTTGGCGTTGCCGCACTGCAGGGAGACCTGGCCTCGCCCGTCTCGCGCCAGCCACTTCGCTTCGCCAATGTTGCCGACCGTCACCCGAAGCTGCAGCTTCTGCCCGGCGGCGGCTTTCAAGCCCTCGTCGCCGACAGCCTGCCAGCGCCCGCCGGGACCCTTGACCTCGATTCGGTCGATCTCGGCATTGAGATACTTATGCGGGTTGAGGCCCGGTTTGTACGGCGTGTTGCCGACGGCGCGCCTGGGGGCTGTCGCGGAGTCGAGACCGTAGCCGTCGGTACGCAAGCCCGGGTTCTTGCCCTGGTCGATGAGCGCGAAGTAGCGGTCCTTCACCGTGTCGTAGACCCCGATGATGCCCTTCACCGTGGCGTCGCGGTCGATGGTAATCCACTCATCGACGGGCTTCGGCGCGGCGGCGGCCTCAATCTTCGGGGCCCACTGGCTGATGGTGCGGCTTACGGGTCGCCACGAGCCGTCGGGGTTGATGTCGCCGTAGTCGGAGTTCTCGCCATAGCGGACCCCCCCCGGCCACCACCAGGACACGGTGCCGTTCGCCGCCGATTCGTCCACCATCTTGTAGAACAGGTCGTAGAACTTGCCGACGCGATCCTGCCAGGCCGGCGGCATGTTCCAGGCTTCCTTGCCGTATGGCGAGTACCCGAACTCCGCCCACATCACCGGGCGGCCCGGAGCCATGCAGCGGGCGTAATCGGCGGTGAAGCGCCCGGGCTTGACGCGATCCCAGTCCCCGATGCGGCCATACCCTTCCGGCTCCATGATGTCCACGCTTCGCGCCAGCCCCCGGAAGTCGTAGCCGATCCAGGCCGGGTCGATGGTCGGGTCTCCGCCGATGGACATGCGGAAACTGGTGAAGTGGTTCGGGTCGATGCTCTTGATGAGGCCGTTGGCGATGGAGTGCTTCTTCTCCAGGAGATCGTCGAGAAATCGCCTGTAAGCGCACACCATGACCCGGTGCGGGCCGTCCTTCTGCAGCAGGTTGTCGGGCGGTGCGACGACAGCGCCGTTCTCTCGCGGCGCGGGGACGCCCCAGTCAGCCTCGGCGTTCTCGACGCTGCCGTACCGCTCCACGATCCACTTCGCCCAGTCGGGATTCCACCGGCGGCGGTCGTTGCCATTGCCCCAACTAGGCTCCCAGGCGAGGTCGTAGGCGAAGACGGTGTCGTTCTGCGCGAGGCGGAAGGCCTCGATCAGGGCCTTCATCTCCTCCCACCGGAAATCCATCGGCGTGCCGGGCCGCAGGGAAAGGTTGACCATGATTCCGTGGCGGCGGCAGCGCTCCAGGCAGTCGATGAGGTTGTGGCTGCCCAGCGACTGATAGTAGCAGAACACGCTGACCATGTTCATGCCCATCGCCTTGATGAGGTCGAGATCGCGCTCGATCACCACGGGGTCATAGGCCTGCTTGTCAATCCACAACTCGAAATACTCGCCATCCTCGATGCCGATGCCGCTGGAGGGCATGAAGTTCACGCCGTGGGCCTTCCAGGGCTTGCCGTGGAGCATGAACTGCCCGTTCTGCACCCTCATAAAGTCGGGCTTCGCCGCCGGTCGCCAGATCGTCACCGGATGGGACAACACGTCGAGCACTTGGCCCACACCGTTTGTCAGCGTGCAGGTGACCTGGTAGTCGTTGGCGGCGTAATGTCCGGGCTTCCACTGGCATTCGGCTTGGCCGTCACGCAAGGGCCGCACTTGGTTGAACAAGACCTTCGAGCCGTCACTGACCTGGAACTTGGCCAGAAGCATCGCGTTGACGTTCGCGGCGTACATCCGCGAACGGGTTAGGTCAATGCTCCTCGCCCCGAGCGTCATCGGCTGGTCATCGAAATACCCGTAGAACTCCGCGCCGCCCTCGAACAGGAATGCGTCGCTGCGCATCCGCTTCACCGCCGCGACGGTGAGGTCGAGGACCTGCGGGGTTGCGCAGGCCGCCGGCGGGAGAGTGAACGAGGTGATGATGGAGTTCGCGAACCGGCCGGTGCGGTTGATAATCATGCACGCGGGAGTGCCGCAGACTTCCCCCTGTTTGTCGAAGGCTTCTATAAGAGGGATGAACCGCCACTTACGGTCTTTATTGTAGCCGGTGCCCTGAGGACGAGGCTGGACGGACATGAGCCCTGCTGGGACGGGGAGCTTGCCCTGCGGCAGAAGGCACTGCTTGTCGCTTACGCGCAAGTCGGCGGCGTTGGTGACCGAGAAAAACTTGTACTCGGGGGTGAGACCGTCGATGGGCGTAATGTCGAACTGGCCCGGCTGAACGTTCGCCCCGAAGATGTTCTTCGCGACGCCGATAGGTCCGACCCAGAACTCCTTCGGGCCGACGTCCATCGGCGTATGGGTCTGGGCGATGCCGACGGTGAGCTTGTCGGCATTCTCGGGCTTGAAATGGTCGCCGGTCCCGCCGCGCCCCTTGCTGGGGTTGTCCTGCCAGTAGGCGAACTCGTAAGGCGTGAGCACGTAGTACTTCCACTCGGGGGTGAGGTTGATCGTCGCGATCCAGCGCGAGCCGTCCTTCTCCACCCACTCGATGGCGAGCTTGCCGGTGGCGGCGCTGCCCTTGGCCCACAGACAAGTCAGTTCCTGCCCCGGGTCGAACGGCTGGTTCAGGGCCGGAGCGCCGAACGTGTTCCAGTTTTCGTACCGGGGGATGACGCAGTGCAACGCATGGCCGGCGCCGTTCGGACCGGGAGCGACGTACTCGCGTTCCGCCGGAGAGTTGGGGCCGGAGCCGTAGCTCCAATCCTGCGCCGAGCCGGTCTCGAAATCGAGCAGCGTCTTCTCGGTCTTCACCTGCGCGAGAGCGGCGCGGATGTCTTCCTCGCTCATCCATTTCCCGTTGACCTTCTTGACCGGGGTGCGGAAGGCCGGAGCGCCTAGAGCGATGATGTTGCCGCCCTGGCCGAGGTACTTCTCGAGCGCGCGGACGCCCTCCACCGGATAGGCTTGCGGGCTGACCAAGGCGAGGGTGTGGAAGTTCGCCTTCGTGAGGATGCCGGAATTCGAGACCTCGTCGGCAGACAGGTTGATGGCTTTCAGGCCGGCTGCGGTGAAGCGCTCGGCCACCTTCGCCGCCAGATCGCGGTCCAGGCCGGGCAAGTCGTCCACCAGGACCGCGACGGCTCCGCCTTCGGGGATCTTGCCTTGCATCGCGGTGCGCCACCCTTCCGCCGCCTGCTTCTGCGCCTGCAGTTTCCCGGCGTCTTCGATCGAGAGCACGAGGACCGATTCCGTCTGAATGATGGGCACGATGGCCTCCGTCCACACCTGGCCATACCAGACGGCGAAGAAGATTTCCTTCTCGTCAGCGGCTTTCGGCGCGACAAAGGTGAAGCTCTTCGTGCCTTTGCCCTGAACCGGCGCGATCTGGTTGACCAGCACGATCTGCCTGGGGTTCTTCAGTTCGACGTGCAGCGGCACTTCGCCGAGATCAGGGGCGACATCGTAGTCGACGGTCAGCGAGAACGGCTGGCCCTCGACCGCCCCGTCGGGCAGGCCGCTGATCTTGCTGGTGATCTTTTCGGCAGCAGAGGCGGCGCAAAGGGCGGTGCAGAGGGTTAGGGCGACCAACAGAGATCGCGATAGCGACATGGCGAGGACTCCTTGGAGGGAAAGGCGTCAGGGATCGGGGGGAAACTTCGACGCGAGGAGGCGGGTGTCCTCTTGACGGCGTCTTTCCTCAATGTGTGGGTAGATGTCGTCAATTGGTCTTGGCGAGGGCGGTAGTCGACTGCTGTGGGTAAGCCGTTGCCGTTGCGTCCGCCAGGACGCCTCGCCCCGCCGCAGGCGGGGAACCTC
>CAYWBK010000302.1:0-7798 GCA_964455745.1 uncultured Armatimonadia bacterium | reverse complement strand
TACCCCGCCCGCTTCGCGGGCACCCCTCCCGTGCCGGGAGGGGAGAGGCAAACGGCAAAGGCCTGGCAGGCGAGACGCCTGCCCCACGCGTGATTTTCGAGGCGGCGACATGAGTAATCTCGAACAGCTACTGCGCAACCGGGGTGTAGCCCTCATCGGCTACGCCGACCTTGCCCCGCTCGATCCCGAACTGCGCTGGGGATACCCGCGCGCGGTCGCCATCGGCTGGGCCCTCGACCCGCGCATCATCGCCGGAATCGCCGACGGTCCCACCGACGACTACTGCGATGAGTACGACCGCGTCAACGCCATACTAGGCGACATCGCGACCGAGGCGGCGGAGTTCCTCCGGGCCGCATGCTGGCAGGCCGCGCCGGTTCCGCCCACCGAGGAGTTCGACAGGGCCACGCTCGCCGCTCCCTTCCAGAACAAGACCGCCGCAACCCTGGCGGGCATGGGCTGGATCGGCCGATCCGCGCTGCTTATCACCCCCGAGTTCGGCCCCGCCGTCCGCTGGGCGTCGGTTCTGACCGATGCGCCGCTGCCGGTCGGGACTCCGATCACCGAATCGCGGTGCGGCGACTGCAACAAGTGCGTGCAGACATGCCCCGGCCACGCGCCTTCTGGGAAGCTATGGACCCAGGGCATGGCCCGCGAGGACTTCTGGGATGTCCGGGCCTGCCTGCAGGGGATGAAGCAGGCCTCTTCGGCCCGCGCGATACGCCTCGGCATCTGCGGGATGTGCGTGGCCTGCTGCCCGCACACCATCGCCTACCTCAAGCGCGCGGGAGCGCTGTAGATGATGGGTTACGCGCCGATTCTCCGCTTGCCACGTGGCGCGGGCGTCCTGCTGTCGCGTGGCGTGGGCGTCCTGCTGTCGCGTGGCGCGGGCGTCTCGCCCGCGATGTCGTTCGCAGTCGCCAGGGTGGCCGGAAGCCGCGCCCTCTTCATCTTTCTGATCGGAGTCCTCACCATGTCCCCCCTCATCGCCGCTCCCCGCGACTACCATTTCGACGGATCGATCTCGCGCCCGGTGCTCGACAACTACCTCTCCCGCGCCGTCACGATGATGGACCTTCTCACCCCGCAGGGCAACCTGGATGACAACATCCGTATGCTCAAGCATACAGGGGTGAAGTACGCCGGGAGGGTGGTCTACCGTTGGGGTGGCGAGGCCGAACTTCCGGCGCTGCTCATCCGCGCTCGAGAGAGCGCCCGCAAGGTCCACGCCGCCGACCCGGAGATGATCCTGCAGGCCGGCGTCTTCGAGATCGTCACCAGGGGCGTCGAGAGCCTTCCGGTGCCCGACTGGGTTTTTCGCGAGTTCGGCCAGCCTATCGAGAAACGCAACTTCCGCTACGACGCGATGCTCTTCCCGGAGAGCGACTTCCGCGACCACTGGGGCAAGGATGCCTCCGTGCCCGACATGCGCCAGCTCGAGACGCGGATGTGGTTCTACTACGCCGCGGCCAACTATATCGACATCGGCTGCGAGGCCATCCACTTCGGACAGGTCCATCTCATCGGCGCGAAGGACAAGGGTTGGGCGAACTGGTGGGACATGCTCTCCCGCGTGCGCCGGTACGCGAAAGTGCACGCCCGTCGGCATCTGGTCCTGTGCGACGCGCACACTCACGGCCTATGCTACGCTGGCGATAAGCTGCTCTTCGACCTGCACGCCTACCCTTTGCGGATCAAGGACGTGCCCGACCGCCCACAGGAGGGCATCCTCGAGGTTGGCTATCTCGACACGATCTTTGGCAAGAGCGCAGGCGGCCTCACGCCCAGCGGCTGGCGTTGCGATGCGCTGCCGTATATCGTGGAGCTGGACAACTGGGGTGCAAGCGGCAAGGAGGGGCAACACGTCGGCGACTGGTGGACGTGGGGATATGATGAGATCAGTTGGTTCGCGCACCAGCCTGAGCCGTACCGCAACGACTGGCTGCGTTACGCCTGGGAATGGCTGCGCGAGCACGACCGCAACGGCCACCTGCAAATGCCAGCCAGCCGCTGCCTCGCCGCCCCGGTAAACAAAGACATCTCCTGGTACTGGGCCAACAACAGGAGCCCCGCAGTGCCGACAGGCTTCGGCCAAGAGGACACGATCAGATCCATCTGGCAGGCCGACACGCCGTAGCCGTAGCCGTGGCCGTGGCCGTAGCCGTAGCCGTTCCCCCCTCCCTCCGAGGGAGGGGGGTGCCCGGCGCAGCCGGGCGGGGGGTAGGAAGCCGTTTCCCCCACGAGTGGAGAGGGGGCAGGGGGTGAGGCGCCGTCCAATGCGGTGAGATGCCTCTACTTCGGCCCCGCCTCCCGGATGATCCGGTCGATCGTCGCCTGCGGCGCGCTCACGTCCTCGAACCCCCAGTGACCCACCAGCCCTTCGCGCACCGTCTCCGGTTTGTTGGCCCTCACCGCCGCGTAATTGCGCCCGATCTCCTCCGCCGACAGCGCCCGGCTGTAGATGCGCACCTCATCGAGGTCCCCGTCGAAGAAGCTGTACCGGTCCAACCTCCCCCCCAGCGTCAGCGGCGAGGCCCCGATCGTCCTGGGCTTGCCGATCCGCGTGGCCGAGGCCTCTTTGCCATCACAGTAGGTCTTCAGCGTGTCGCCGTCATAAGTCATCGCGATCTGACACCAGGTGTTCAGCCGCACCGGCCCGCCGGTGCTTACCGAGTTGAAGCAGTTCGCTTGCCCGCCGCCGATGTTCAGGTAGGCCGACACGTTATTGCGGTCGATGAGCAGCGAGTAGTTCGCGTTATCCCACTCGTTCGCTTGCTTGCACACGACCCACTCGCGCGGGTCCCAGCCCGAGGGGAACTTGTTGATCTTCACCCACGCCTCCACGGTGAGCAGCGGCGTGTCGAGTTCCGGCTTGTGCGGCACTTCGATGCAGGTCAGCCCATCGCAATGCAGCGCCCGGCCGATGATGCCGTCCGTAGTGCTCACGATCCCGAACAGGTTGTCGTGCTCCCGGCAGGTGCTGTTGCGCCCCTGGGCGTAGTCGTTGTAGTTCATCGCGCGCGCGACGGCAGACACGGCGTTTCCCGTTACCTCAATGTCCGCGCTGCCCTCATCGAGGTAGATGCCCCCGGGGCCTCCGGGCCCGTTATTGTGGATGTAGTTGCCGCGGACGATCGTTCCCGGTTGCCGCGACAGGGTGTAGATCGCTCCGCCGTCGTTGCGCAGCCGCATGACGTGGTGAATGTGGTTGTATTCGATCCGGTTATTGCCGCTGACGGTCGGCGTATCCCAGACTTTCGGGGAAGCATACGCCCCGCCCCCGGCGTCCGGCATCCCCCAGCCCCAGCCGACCGATATCCCCGTGTACGGCAGGTCGAAGATCTCATTGTGGGCGATCACCGTACCGTCGGTGTAACCGCAAAAGACCCCGACGCTGTCCTGGTACTCGGCTCCGATGCGCGTGATGATGCTGTTGGTGATCCGGTTGCCTTTGACGGCGCCACGCGGGTCCGAGGGGTGATGGTCCTCGCGCAGCACATCACCGACCTGCACGCCGCTGCCCGAGATATCGTAGAACCGGCACCGATCGACCTCGTTGCCCTGCGCGCCGTGCTGCAAGTCGATCCCTGCGCCTCCGAGGTGCGTGAAGGTGCAGCCCTCGAAGCGGATGCCTTTCGCGGCATCGACGACCACGTTCGCCGGGCTCTTGAGGCACTCGCCGTTCACGGAGCCCAGGGCGCGCTGGCCCTCGGGTTCCACATAGCAGTTGTCCAGCGGCGGGATGAAGTTCGCCTGCGTGTCCGGGTGTCCGAACTCGCTCGGCCGCAGCCACGTCGCGTGGGCGAAGGTGATCCCCTCGAACTGAATGTCGTGGACGGGGTTGTCGAGCGTTCCGCGGATGTCCACGAGCTTTTCGAGCGCCGGCGCGATCACCTCGGTCTTCGCCATGTCCTCGCCCGGGCGCGGCATGTAGTACAACACCCGTTGCGCGCGGTCGAAGTACCACTCCCCCGGCTGGTCGAGAAGTTCCAGCGCGTTCTCCACGTAGTCGGGCGTTCCGGCTTGCGTCCCGGCCTTGTGCGTGGCGAGGTAGAACGCAGGCTGCGCCATGACGATAATCGCCCCGTCGCCGTCGCGGTCGATTCGCTGGATGCGGCAAATCATGTGCGTCCAGGAGTTGTAATAGCCGAACTCGATGTCGGCGGGGTTCTTCCACCCGGCGATGGCCCCGTTCGTCGTGCGGTAGCCGGCCTCGCCGTGCACCTCCAAGGCCCCCCACGGCGGGTTCCCGGCAGGCGACGTGATGACGCCCTCCTGGCTGCCCCACTGCTGGAGCCCCGCCGGAATCGGCCCTCGTGCCCGCACCGCTCGCACGCCGTTGACATAAAGCTGCCGGAAGTTCGGAACATCGACCTTCGCCTTCCACCGTCCGCCGGTGTCGGGCTGCCAGCCTGTCACCACCCGCCCGCCGGAAATCACCGTCATCGCTCCCGGCGCGGCGCGGTAGATGACCCGGTGCCCGCCGGTGCCCGAATCCTCCGATCCGAAAGTCAGCGGTCCCGCAAGGCGGTACGTCCCGGCGGAAAGCTCGACGATGATGTCGGAGTTCGCCCCGCGGTTCACCCCGCGCACGGCGTCTCGTGCCTGGCCCACGGTCCGGAAAGGCGACTCACGCGTGCCGGGATTACGGTCGCTTCCCGACGGCGACACGTAGAATTTGGCTTGCGCCTCGCTCCCGCTGGCAGGCTTCATCTCTGGCGCAAGCAGCACTGCAACAGCGATGGTAGCGATGATTCCTCGCACGATGACATGTTTCATGGCTTTGCTGGCCTCCAGAGTCGCACCCGCCGCCGGCGCTCCGCCGATTGTGCGTTCGAAGCTCTCTATTCCTTGCTTGTCTGCGACATCCTGTATCAATGCACCTCATATTAGTGGGGTGCGTCTTTCAATTGTAGGTAGTATTCCTACGCCGGTTGCGCGGTCCCGCTCGGCAATGAGATGCGATGCGGAGAAAGGGACAACGATGGACCACGGAGACACAGAGAACACAGAGAACGGCAACGTCCCTTAACGCCTATCGCGGGGCGGGCCGGCCGTTTCCCAGCCGTTCTCTGTGCCCTCTGTGTCTCCGTGGTTCAATGCCATTCGCGCTTCATCTGCCGGTTGCCAAAGCGGCGTAGTAATGGCAGGTAATCGGCGGTAGTCAGGCCGTATTCAACGGCCAAACGCCAGGCCGTCGGGGCTATGCTGCTACGGGACCCATATAAATGGGATTGACGCCTGCGCAACATCGCGCTAACATGTAACTATCCTGGATAGTTGAAATAGGCGTCCCGGATCGCTGGCATAGCTTGTGCCCGCGAATTTGTTGTTGCCTGAGAAAGGAGGAATGACCGCCAAACGTCGGCTCAACACCTTGGGGGGCGGCGGGCAGCGGCGAGCGGTCGGCGGGGATCGAGGAAACTTGGACACTCGCTCCCAATACGCCTGACGTGCCGCAGCGCCGGAAGGCCGGTCCATCGCACGCTCGGCGTGGGCCTATCAAGTTGTTAGATCGGGAGGCAGTAAGCAATGAGAAGACTGGCACTCGCAACGACAATCGTCGTGGCGTTCCTGATGGCCGCGCCGCTCTTCGCCGCGAATCCGGCGGAGACGGTGCCGTTCGACCACTGGGCCTACGACGCCGTACAGCAGCTTGTGAACAAGGGAGTCATCGTCGGCTACCCGGACGGCACGTTCCGTGGTGACCGCGCGATGACCCGCTACGAGTTCGCGATGGCGATCTCGCGTCTCATCGACAACTTCGGCAAGATGGTCCCGACCGGCCCCGCCGGCGCTCCCGGGGCCCCCGGCGCAGCCGGCCCGCAGGGCGAAGTCGGCCCCGCCGGCGCGCAGGGACCGGCAGGCGCGCAGGGCGACGTCGGCCCGCAGGGACCGAAAGGCGAGATCGGCGCTGCCGACATGGCGCAGGTCGAAGCGCTCATCAAGAAGCTCCTCGATGAGTTCAAGCCCGAGCTTGCCGACCTCAAGAAGGACGTAGACTACCTCAAGGACGACGTCTATGACCTCGGCGATCGCGTGACGGCTCTCGAAGAGCAGGCCAAGAAGCCGAAGGCTTTCGGCTGGTTGGACTACCGCATGGGCATCGTCTCCAGTGCGCCCGCGGACGATGGCAGCCGCAAGTTCGACGGCGGCACCGCGTATGACAACCTGACCGCGAAGATCGGCATCCAGGGCAACATCACCGACGAAGTAACCGGACGGATTGCGCTGAAGGTGCGCGACACCACCGATTCATACGATAACTACAACCTGGGTACGGAGGCCTCCGTCAAGGGCGGCATCGTCGATGGAGAGGCAGCGGAGAACATCTGGCTGGACGAAGCGTACATCGCGTTCCCGGCCAAGTTCGTCGGCGGCAAGTGGAACTGGACCGTCGGTCGCCAGTTCCAGCGCTACGGCCTCGGCCTCCTGGTCGACAACGAGCGCATGTCCCAACAGGGCGTTCGCGGCCAGTGGAACAACATCGCAGGCTCGCCGCTAAACTTGGACGTGTTCACCGGCGGCGCAACCTACAACTACTCACCGGGCTTCTTCGGCGGCCCTATAGACCAGCATGACACCTACACCTCGATGCTGGTCAACTACACCAAGCCGAAGTGGAGCCTCGGGTACGAGTACCTGTTCAGCGGCGTCGGCGACGAGCGCGGCTGGGCTGCGGATGGCTACCTGGACTTCTGTGGCGGCCGCAAGCTGTACGCGCAGTACGCGCGAGAGATCAAGGAAGAGAGCGGCAGTTCGCTCTCCGAGAGCAACTCGGCCATCATGGCCATGGTTGACCTGTGGAAGGCTCCGAAGTGGGCGCTGCGCGGGTACTTCAGCCGCCTCGACGACGACTACTGGGTTGAGTACTCGTCGATGAACCCGTACTTCGAGCACATCGGCGACCCGATCGCGGACACCTCCGTCGTCGAGTGGGAACGCTGGACCCGCAAGCCGTTGGTGCTGCCGAATGTGCGCGTCCTCGGCGGACAACTCGACTTCCATGTCTCCAAAGTCCCGTTCCAGATCTCGTACTACGATCTGAAAGAGCGCGAGGCAGGCGAGGGCAGTGTTTTCGCGCCGACTTACGGAGACGGCAGCCTGATGTACGACAAGCTCTGGAGTGTAGGCTGCTCGAAAGAGATCGCCAACGGCGTGACCCTGAACCTGCTGTACGCTCAGCAGAACGCCGCGTCCGCGCCAACCGGCGAGGACAAGCCGGACGATGCCAAGCTCTTGCAGGGCGGCATCACCATCGGCTTCTAGCCGAAGCGTTCGAACCAAGAGCCGTATCCGAGAGCCTCGGCACCGCGCCGGGGCTCTCGTTTTTTCGGGCGATGAAAGGCTGCGACAAGCGCCGTCGCCTCGGCCTCGCCGCCCGCACGATGCGGTCTATCCCGTGGCATGTTGCCCAATGTGAGATCAGAATTGACGTTCGTCTAATACAACGCTAATATGTGAACATTCCGCAGAAGCACAGTGGCGGCCCCGATGGCCGCATGGCGTGTGCCAGCCGATCTATTGCAACTCGCGAGAGGAGGGAGAACCGTCAGACCTCGGCTTAGCATTCCGGGGGGCGGCGAGCAGTGGTCAGCGGGATCGAGGAAACATGAACCTCGCGCCCAAGCGTCTGACGCGCCGCAACGCCGGAGGGACGGCCCATCGCACGCTCAGCGTGGGCCAGTCAGGTCGTTATCTCGGGAGGTTTGCAACTGATGAGGAAGCTGGCAATCGCAGTCGCAATCGTCGTGGCGTTCCTGATGGCCGCGCCGCTCTTCGCCGCGAATCCGGCGGA
>CAYWBK010000301.1:0-7808 GCA_964455745.1 uncultured Armatimonadia bacterium | reverse complement strand
CCCGCGGGACAAGATCGTCCTGTTCATCAGGTGGGAGGACCTGGGCGAGGACCTCGCGGTGCCGGTGGACCCGAACGTCAGTGGTGGCCTGGAGGTCTTCATGGGCCGCAGCATGGGGGAATTGCAGGCGGCCTCGCTGCAGGGCACCGTTAAGGACTTCGGGGAGAACGGCATTCCCTGCGCGGTGATCTCGGTGCCGAAACGCGACGCGGAGAACCTGTTCCTGCTGATGCGGACACTGATGGACATGGTGGCGGTGAAGGGGCGGCTGCAGGGCTTGCACATCGACGCGAAATCGGTCGCGAACTACTCGCGCGAGCTGACCTACCGACAGGACGGCGTCGAGGGCTACAAGAAGGCGATGCGGGAGCTGCTGGCGGGAGGGTAGGGGGCCCTGCTGCAGAGCACACTGGCCAGGCCCGAGAAGGGTGCCTGGCCAGTGTGCCTTCCGCCCTGCACTCGCTCGATGTGGCAGCACCGGCTTACCAATGGCAGCAGTACTGGATAAGGCCGGTGTCCAGGTCCTCGTAAATGTCCATCTTCGACCGCGGGTGGAAGAGGTCGGGGGCCATCGGGTCAAACGCCTTGTCGGGCCACGCCTCTGCCTCCCTCATGCGCAGACACCGGTTGCAGCGCAGTTTCCACTCAGGGCACTCGTCGTCGTTGTGCCAGTTCAACTGCACAGCCATGCCGATGTCCGCCGGTACCACTCTTACGAGCGGCGCGTCTCCGGAGTTGGCGACTGCTGCGCGTTCCAGGACGGTAGCGATATCGACCCGATTGCCGCGCAACTCCTCGCCGAATTCGGTCAAGATCGCGAGCTTGTTGTTGGGATGCTGCCCTGTGAATAGACTGTTCAGCATCCGGAGGCAACCAGCGAAGCCGAGGTGATATCCCGGGTAGAAGGCCTTCGTCAGGATGTGGTCTAGCACTCCACTGCTCGGCACATGGGCGATCTCCTTCTCGATGGACCCGATGTGCATCGAGAGAACATCAAACACGTTATGGTCCAGCTTGCAGTCCCCTTGCCGCCGCAGTGCCGCCACGGACTCGTACTCGCTGACGAAGGCTTGGCGGTCAGCGGCGGTGAATTCGGAGATGCCGTTCTTCCGCTTCCGCTCGTCCGGGAATTGCGTGTCGCCGGCGATGGCAATGCTGCGAAGACCGGGGCGGGGGCACTTCGGGAACTGGCAGCGAGCTGGATAGTCGCACTTGGGGTCCTCGATCTGGAAGTGGAAACCAAGGGCGTAGGGGGAATTGCGCTTACGGACCAAGCGCTCATTGTGGTACGCGGGAAGGGCGGTAACCCGCGCGGCCACGTCTCCGTCGCGGTTGTGAAGCGTTACCACCTGACGGCGGCGGAGAACGCTGCCCTCCAGGTCGGAGGGCGAAAGGAAGCCGCGAAGCCCCGCGAGAGCCTCGCCCAGATAGATAGCGGGCTCAACGGACTCAGTGTCGTTCTTGTCGCGGGCGAGGTTCTTGAGGACCAGTATGTTAGCCAGATCGGCCCAGTGGTCGGGGTGGTCGTGCGTTATGAACACGGCGTCGATGTCACAGATAGTGAACCCATAGGCGCCGTACAGTAGGTTGATGAATCCGTAGCCGGGGTCAACGGCCACGCCAACACCGTTCATCGTCAGGAAGTAGCCGCCACCCAGGCCATAGCTTGCCAAGCGGGCGTACGGAGAGTGTTCGGCGTACGGGCGGGGGATGACCGGCGTGCTCGAGTTCCAGTGTCTACATGCGATGAGGAAGTCGCGGTCGCCCGCGACCGTACGCCGTCTGAGGTAGTCGTCGTCACGCTTCCTGACGGCATCGCTGTTTGCGCGCTCAGCAAGGGCCTTCAGGTTTCTGCCAAAGGCATCGATGACCTCGGGGTCCATGCCTACCCCTCCTCCGGATTGGTGCAGGGCGGCTGGCTGCCGCATTCGTGTGTGCACTCCCGGCTCGCCGGGACCTGCCCGGGCCCGTCGGGCTCGGGCAAGTTCGCGAGTATGTCCGCCGCCGTTATCTCGTCAGTGATCAGGCTGTTCACGTACCCGCCGCGCACCGCCGCGATGATCCCGATGGCTTTCTGCCTCCCACTCGCGATCGCGAAGACGCGACGCGCCTGCGAACGGGCCAAGGCCCGAAGGCCATCAAGCTCCAGGCCAAACAGCCGGTCCGACAGATCCGTCCAGCCATCGTTGCCGTCCGCCGTGATGGGCCGATAGCAGATGTCGCCCGCGACCTTGCTCTTCACACCGGAAAGAATCGGCATATCGCAGTGCCTTGCCAAACGCCATAGCGCGCAGTTCTCGTCGGTCCCACCAATCCCTGTGAATGCGAAGGTCGCCCGTTCGGCGAGCTTTGCGATCTCGTTCAGAGCACGCGACCTACGCTGGCCGTCCTTCCATGTCTTCGCGTCCGCCTGCAGGCCCGTGAACGGCGTGGTCATCAGTGCCCTGAAGGTCGTGTCTGGGCCGCAAGCCTCACCAAACCGCAAGGCCACGCTGTTCGCCGAGATCCCGAACAACTCCGGCTCTGCTTCTCCGGCGAGTGGGCAGATCGCCAAGTTCGTATAGCGATGCTCGCCGCTATCGGTGAACTCCTTGCAGACCTCGAGCATCGTCCGCCCGCCAGATACGCCCACCACGCACGTAGGGCCACCGGCGGGGACGGCAGAAGCGACCGCAGGCACCACCGACGTGAAGTAGTCTGCAGCGACACGGGCAACGGCCGTCGCACGCGCCACTCCCATGCGAGGGTCTTCCGGCTGCTCGTCTGGGTCGCCTGGCTTCGATGGCTCCATTAGGTGGACCGGTAGGTGGACCGGAGCGACTATGACCGTTGCCAGCTTCGGGTGCCCGTACCTCTCCGCCTGGTTGTCGAGCGCACATCTGAGGGTTGACGCCCTGTCGAGGGCGATCGCGGGGCGCTGTCTGAGTTCGCCCTCGCGGACGGCGTCGCTGAGGTAGTCCCTGACCTCGTCGACACCGAGGTCAAGCCTGTCCCCAATATGCTTGAACAGAGTATCGAGCCCCGAGGCGATGCCCTCGGGCGACTTGTCCAGCCTCAGGGCGTCGAGCAGCCCGCGGGCACACTCGTGCGTGTAGAACTTGCTTGCCTGCATACCTGGCCTGTCTCTCCAGCGCTGCTCCTCCTCCTGCAACCTGCGCGCGATCGTGGCACCGTCTTCATCGGCCATCCGTATCCCTCCCAGGCACGACCAAAGTGATGCTCCTGCGGCCATGACCCAGCCCCCATGCGCATGCCAGTGCAGTGCCGCTCTACAGTAGGAATTCGCCATAGACGGTCGGTTTCCTTCCCGCCTGGCCTGGCGGCTCCCGGATAAGCGCCGAGAGGAGGCGGCAAGCGAGTCGCTTTGCGGCGCAGAGTGCGTGTCTGGGGCCAGTCGGCAGCGGTGTCGCGAAACAGCCGCAGGATCGCTCCTGCGGCTGTTCGTGCATTCTGCGTGTTCCTATCCGCCTCTAGTGCCATCCCCGGTGCCCGCCGTAGTACCCGTATCCCTGCGGGCTTGCGTAGTAGCGCGGCCCCTGTGCATAGTAGCGCGGGGCACGCTCTACGACGACTGCCTGCGGCCCGTACGATGGCACCACGACGACGGGCGGCGCGTAGTACGGCGGCGCGACGACAACCGGCGCCGGCGCGTAGTAGTAGCCGCCGCAGTAGCCGTTGCAACTGTTGTCCAGGGCCCGGTAGGCGAGAATCCCCGCCGCCGCGCCGAGCAGGTACTTGCCGAGGTCGTCGGCCGAAGCCACCCCCACGACACCTACGCCCAAGGCCAGGATCAGAGCCACTGTCACTGCCAGTCGGTAACTGTTATACATCGTCCTTCCTCCTTCGCGGGGCTTTGCCTCGCTTGTGTTCCTGCTGCCTTCGGTTCGATTACCTTCCGGCAGACTGAATGCCCTTTGGACTGAAGAGTTGACTATTGCAGTACGTGATTGTGTTGACGGTCGATCACTGTGTGCGGTTCGCTTCACGCCTCGAAGTTGAGGTAAAGCTGCAAGCTGTAGTAGTATGAGACGCTAGCGGGTGTGGATATAGGGCAATGTCAGGGATCGCGTGCGCCGTTCGGCGAGAGTGGCACTTGCAGCGGTTGAGTTGAGAAGGGTCGCGTGGTTATCTACTACTTACTATAGCAGAAACGTCTACTACTGTCAATAGTATATATCCAAAGCGCATGCCTCTCAATCATCTTTTTTGTTTTCCCGACGAACCGCACTACCAAGAGCCCTCTCTCCGGGGCCTTCTCATAACATGCAAGGCGGACTTATGGACGACTTCTACGGACTGAACATGGCTGAACTCGAGAAGTGGCTGGCCCGGAACAAGGAGCCGGCGTACCGGGCGAAGCAGATCTTTGAATGGGCGTACCAGCACGCGGCGGACAGCTTCGACGCGATGTCGAACCTGCCGACGGCGCTCCGCCACAGCCTCGAGAACGCATTCGAGCTTGGCCCACTGCCGATCGCGCGCTCCACGAAATCCGGCGACACAACGAAGCTGCTCCTGGAACTGGCCGACAAGAAGACGGTGGAGTGCGTGCGCATCGCCATGCGCAAGTCCGACACCGCCTGCGTATCCTCGCAGATCGGGTGTGTGGTCAAGTGCGCTTTCTGCGCTACGGGGCAGATGAGCTGCGAGCGCAATCTGACCTCCGGCGAGATCGTCCGGCAGGTGATTAGCCTGACCGCCGCCGGGGCGAGGGTCGGCAACATCGTCTTCATGGGGATGGGCGAGCCGTTTCACAACTACGAGGCTGTGGTGGCGGCGGTGCGCCGGTTCGTCGACCCCCTGGCCTTCGGGCTGTCGCCCTCGCGCGTCACGGTCTCAACCTCGGGCGTCGCGCCGATGATCCGCCAGTATGCGAAAGAGGGCCTCGCAACCGAACTGGCGGTCTCGCTGAACGCGCCGACGGACGTGTTGCGGAAGAGGCTGATGCCCGGCGTCAGCAAGTGGCGGATCGAAGAGATTCTCGATGCCTGCGCCGAGTTCTCCGCAGCCCACAGCGGCCAGCCGGTGACGTTCGCTTATGTGCTGATCGAGGGCGTCAACGACGATCTCGACCAGGCCGAGGCCCTCGCCCGGCTCTTGCGAGGCCGGCCCCACCACCTCAACCTGATCCCCCTGAACCGGGTCGCCCATGCGAGCTTCAAGACACCCTCCGGCGGGCGCATCGAGGCCTTCCAGGGCAAGCTGCGCGCCATGCACGTGAACGTCAGCGTGCGGCGCAGCAAGGGAGAAGGCATCGAGGCGGCGTGCGGGCAGTTGAAGGCAGGGTAACTGCCGGAGGCGGTGTTCTGGGATTCGATTTGCGTCCTGCACGCACAGGGTTGCGGGACGGGCGAACGACCTCAACCACGAAGACTCGAAGACACGAGACGACAACGACGGCGCCACGGAAGGGCGGGCCGTTTAGTGCCCTCGTGTCTTCGTGGTCAATCCCTCGAGGATCACCATGACGGCTCGGATTGCCTTTGTGCTGCTTTGCGGCGCGCTCTTGTTCGGCGCAGGCTCGCGTGGCCTCTGCGCGACATACACCGTGGAGCGCTGGCGTGTGGTCGAGATCACCTTGACCAGTGCGAAGCAGCACGCGAACCCATTTGGGGATGTGACGGTGGATGCCGCGTTCACCGGCCCGGGCATGAAGCTCGTGCGCCCCGCATTCTGGGACGGTGGCGCGACGTGGAAAATCCGCTTCGCCGCGCCCGCGACCGGCGCGTGGGCGTTTGCGACGACGTGCAGTGACACGACTGACACCGGCCTGCACGGACAGCGGGGCACGGTGAACGTCACTCCCTATCGCGGCAACCTCGCCATTTACCAGCACGGCTTCGTGAAAGCCAGCGCGAACGGGCGCTACTTCGTCTATGCCGACGGGACGCCTTTTTTCTACCTCGGCGACACCCATTGGGAGGCGATGCACGAGCGGTTCTCCATCAGCAACCTCGCGGGCTGTCCGTCCCAGTTCAAGGCGGAGGTCGACAAGCGGGTGAGCCAGGGGTTCACCGTCTACCAGTCCGAGTGGATGGCCGGAGGGCAGGACGGCCCCGACCAGGAGGCGATCTACTACTGGGACGATGGCATCAGCGACGCCGACATGCCCGGCTTCCACAACGCCGACCGGAAGTTTCAGTATCTGGCGGACAGCGGCCTGGTCATCGCCAATGCCCTCAACTGGCGCGGGCTGATCCCGAAGTACGACGATGACTACCTGCGCAAACTCGGGCGGTACTGGGCAGCCCGGTACGGCGCGTACCCCGTCCTATGGACGATGGGGCAGGAGACGGACAGCTCCTACGACGGCGATCCTCCGAACTTCGACGCGAAGTGGCAGACCATCGCGCAAGCGCTGGCTGAGAACGACGCCTATCACCACCCGCTGAGCGCGCACACCTGTAACGCGATCACCGCATCGGCATCGAAGTGGCGGGAGAAGCCGTTCCACACCTGGTACGCCGTGCAGCAGCAGTCGATCATCGACGCCGGCTTCGCCGAGGATTACTGGGAGACGACGCCGACCAAACCGGCGGTCCACTACGAGCCGCCCTACGAGAACTTCTGGACCGACGCCGCCGGCGAGCGCACCCGGGCGTACATGGCCTTCCTGTCGGGCTTCTGCGGCTTCGGATATGGGGTGGCGGGCGTCTGGGACGACAACTACACCATTCCCCCCCACCGCGACAGCGGCACGGCCTACGATCCGAACCCCAAGCTTTGGTACGACGGCCTCGGCCGGGCGAGTGGCGACCAGATGACGTACGTCAAGCGGTTCCTCAGCGCGCTGGACTGGTGGAAGCTGACGCCGCGGTTCGACGTGCGAAGCTGGGGAGTGTTCCCCAGCGTCAACGAAGTGCGCATCGCCTCCGACGGCTCCAGGACCATCGTGGCGCTTCTCTTCAATAAGGGTACGGCGTCGGGCAAGTTGCGGATGCTGAACCCGAACACGAGTTACAAGGCTCGCTGGTACGATCCGAGGGCCGGTGCGTACACGGTCATCTCGGGCAGCGTCGCGCCGGACGCCAACGGCGAATGGACGGCCCCGCCGAAGCCGGACAGCGGGGACTGGGTATTGCTGCTGCAAGCGAACGACCCGGCAGCGCTACCGCCGGTAGCGAAACAGCGGGCAACGGCGCTCGAAGGCGCGTGGAGCCTCGACGGCGCGATGGACGACTCGTCGGGACGGGGGCACAAGGGCACGCAGACTGGCGCTGCCTATGTCGCCGACCGGGGAGGCCAAGTTCTGGCGCTCGATGGCGCGGGAGCTTATGCCTCGATTCCCTCGGCGCCGGGGTTCGACGGCGGCGGCGCGCTCACCATCGCTGTCTGGGCGAAGATCGACGCGTTCCCAACCCAGAACGCGACCCTTGTGAACAAGGAGTTCGCTTATCGGCTGGGGGTGGGCACCGGCGGTGGTTGGCACCTGGAGGTCGCCACCACGCAGCACCCCTGGTATTCTGCGGGGACGGTCGTTGCAGGCGAGAAGGCGCTTGAACCCGGGAAGTGGTACCATCTTGTGGGGACGTATGACGGCGACTACCTGCGCGTGTACCTGAACGGGCAATTCTGCGGGGGATCGTCGGCGCTCTCGGGCAGTGTGGTCAGCAACGCAAGCCCGGTTGATCTCGGCAGGGCGAATGCGACGAATGTGCAATGGCTCAAGGGGCAGCTATCCGATCTGCGCCTCTACAGCACCGCGCTGACCGCAGAACAGGTACGCGCGCTGTATGAAAAGGGGAAGCGGTAGCAGGGCAGTCGTCATGCCGGGTTCCGGCACTCTGAAACGATGAAAAGGCGACGGC
>CAYWBK010000300.1:0-7821 GCA_964455745.1 uncultured Armatimonadia bacterium | reverse complement strand
CACGATCGGGTATAGTAATGCCGAGGGAACCCGCAGTAGCGGCTCCCCAAGGCACCCTTGAGTATGTCTTTCAGCAAGATCTGGCACTGGCCTGGACGTTTTTACCCCCGCATCGCCCCGCATGCGCCGTCTTCTCCACGCCGGTCGGCAACATTGGCCGGACGCCTGTCGGACTGATCCCCACCCCCTACTCGAAGAGTGCCGCTGACCTTAGCGATATCCGCGGAGACCCACGGGACATCGTCATACCCGCACAGCGGGCCTGGCGGCGGTCCCGCACAGGTGGAACCGCCCGGCGGGGGGCATCCACCCACGCGGTTTGCGCAAAGGCCGGCCATTCACTCCTGGCATGCGCCGGGCGGCACGTCGCCATCTAGGCGGCGCGCAGCCCTTGCGATCTACGCGCGACTCGCATTGTCGCTTCGCGCCGGTCGCTCGCGTATCCGAACCAGCTACGCCAGGCAAGTGGACCCAAACTCTCTCGATGGCTGGCGAATAGAAAGAAGCCCCATGCAGTTCAATGACTTCCAGTTGGACGACCGCCTGCAGCGCGCAGTACAGGCGGCCGGTTACACCGAGACGACCTCCATTCAGGAGGCCGCCATGCCGCCCGCGTTGGAGGGCTGTGACCTCATCGGCACCGCCCAGACCGGCACGGGCAAGACGGCGGCGTTTGTGCTGCCGATCCTTCAGAAGCTGCTCGATACGCCCGGCAAGCGCGGCCGCACGCGGGCCCTCATCGTCACACCGACACGCGAGCTGGCCGAGCAGATCCACGTGGCTGTGAAGCAGCTCGCGCAGTTCACCAAGATCAAGTCTGCGACCGTCTACGGCGGCGTGGGCATGGTCCCGCAGGAAAACGCGCTGCGGCGCGGCACCGAGATCATCATCGCGTGTCCGGGACGCTTGCTCGACCACGTCGGGCGAGGCAATGCCGACTTGCGCGCTGTCGAAGTGCTGGTTTTGGACGAGGCCGACCGGATGCTCGACATGGGCTTCCTGCCGCCGGTGCGGGAGATCGTCGCGCAAACGCCGCGCGAGCGGCACACGATGCTCTTCTCAGCCACCTTCGCGCCGGAACTGAACCGCCTCGCAGGCGAGATCATGCGCGACCCGCAGCGGATCGCGGTGGGCATCGCCGCGCCGCCATCCACCGTCGAGCACACGATCTGCCCGGTATCCCAGGAGCACAAGACCGCGCTTCTGGTGCGGCTACTCGAGCAGACCGAGGTGAAGTCCGTACTGATCTTCACCCGCACCAAGCACCGCGCCGACCGCGTGGCGGCTCAGATCGACCGCTGCGGGTATCGCACGGCGGTGCTGCACTCGAACAAGTCGCAGAGCCAGCGGCAGAAGGCGTTGGACGGGTTCCGGTCCGGGCATTACCAGTTGCTGGTGGCGACCGACATCGCCGCCCGCGGCCTCGACATCGAGACCATCTCGCATGTCATCAACTACGACATCCCCGACACCCCGGATGCCTATATCCACCGGATCGGGCGCACGGGTCGCGCGGAACGCTCGGGCGACGCCCTGACGCTCGTGACAGCGGATGACCGCTTGATCGTGCGCGATATCGAGCGCGTGCTCGGCGAGCCGATCTCGGTGCAGAAGGTGGAGGGGTTCGACTACGGAGCGCCGACGTTCGGCGGCTCGGAATCGTCGCGGGGCGGGCGAAAGCCTGCTACGCCGACATCGTTCAGCTCGCGGTCTGCAGGCCCGCAGCACGCCGGCCGATGGCCCGCGCAGCGGGGTTTCGGCCGCCGCTCCTCCGGCCGCAAATAGGGGTGGTAGCCAGGCCAACCTCGGTTCGTTACCCATGTGTCCACCCCTCCCGCGCTGGGATGGGGTGGACACATTGCTGTTCGCTTGCCGCCCGGCGAGAGGAGCGAGGATGATTTGGGCTTAGCCCGCCGTAGGCGGAACTGAAGGCTGATGTGACCACGAAGACACGAAAACACTAGACGGCCAGACGACCCAGCCGGGATTTGCCGTGTCGTTTCGTGCTTTCGAGTCTTTGTGGTCAACGTCGTTGGTTCGTCCCATCATCTTGTGCGTATTGAACGAAAACCGGACCCCTACGCTTCCACCATCTCCTCCACGGTCCTTGATCCCACCAGGTCGTCGGATAGGCAGCACAGCACATAAGGCCCCTCGGGGATGACGGCAATGCGCGCATCTGGCCCGTGCCTGGCGAGCGCTCGCTCGATCCCCGCCTCGATGCTGTCCAGCGGGGTCACGAACAGGCGGCTCTGGAGGTCCCTGGCGATGCCGGTCGAGTAGTTCCAGATCTCCGCCCGGCGCAAGGCCTTCTCAAGCTCCTGGAGCTGCCACTGGTCGATGCAGCAAACCTCGCCCCGCAGGGCGCGCTGCATGTAGTCTTGCGGCGACGTGACCCCCAGGATCAGGTCCGAGTACTCCTTGCCGCCGAGGCCTTCGGCATTCTCCTGGGCAATGATGATCGTCCCGCCTTGCTTCACGATCGGCGCGGCTGCGATCATGCCCTTGACGCCCTGGTAGAAGGTGAGGTCGAGAGGGTATCCGGCGGAGGTGGTCAGGACGATGTCCACCGGCTCCGGGATCGTCACCTTGCTCTGTCGCTCGGCCTGTTGCATCGCGGCGAGGTGCGCGGCGCGCATGTCGCCGGCGAAGATTCCGGTGAGGTCGCGCTCCTCGTCGAGGGTCACGTTCACGATGAAGTCCGCGCCGCCGGCGAGGTCGGCGACCTGCAGGGCCTGCTCGTGCACCGGATTGTGCCACAAGTTGCCGGCGCAGGCCTCGTCGGGTTCCAGCATTTGGGGCCCGTGCCACTGCATGACCGTCTCAACCGCGCAAAGGCCGGGGCAAATGGCCTTGCGGCCGCCGGAGTAGCCGGCCATGAGATGCGGCTCGACGAGCGCGGTAGTGATCTTCAGGTCCGCCTCGACGTAGCGCCGATCCACCCACGCGGGGATGCCACGGCTCGTGTCGCCCAGGTAGATGTGGGAATCGCGGTCGCGCGCGATGTGGTTTTCGATCCTCACACCGCGCTCGATCACCTCACCCCCGAGCATCTCGCGCAGTTCGTCGGGGGTGTTCGGGCGATGCAACCCGGTGGCGACGAGGATCAGGACCTTGTCCGCGCCGAGGCCGGCTGCTTGCAGGCAGTCGAGAATCGGGGGTAGAATGACGGGGTTCGGCACGGGGCGGGTGATGTCGGAGACGACGATGACGGCATCCCGCCGGCCCTCGGCGATCAGCGCCAGCGGCCTCGACCCAATCGGGTCAAGGAGCGCTCGCATCACCCGCGCCGCCGGCTCATCGAGTTTCGGCAGCCCGTTCAGTCGCAGCATACAGGCGATGTTGGCGTCGGGGATGTCAACATTGATTCCGTCTCGGCCATAGCGTAAATGCAATCTCATCCTGCCGCACCCTTTGCCGCTGATTCCGCGTTCAGAATTTTGCGTTAAGCGTTCAAAACCGCCATGCTCATCGACACCCACGCCCATCTGAATGACAAGCGCTTCGACGAGGACCTCGACGATGTCCTCGAGCGCGCCCTGCTGGCCGACGTGCAAACCATCGTCAACGTCGGGTATGATCTCGAATCCAGTCGGCGGGCCATCGCGCTGGCGGAGGACTTCGACTTCCTGTATGCGGCGGTGTGCCTGCATCCTCACGATTCGCGGGAGCTGGACAAGCACCTGCTACAGCAATTCCGCGAGCTTTGCGCGCACCCGAGGGTCGTCGCGGTGGGGGAGACGGGCCTGGACTTCCACTACGACAACTCGCCGCGCGAGGATCAGCGGCGAGCCTTCGCCGAGTTCATCCATTTGGCGGGAGAGGTCGGCTTGCCGCTGATCGTCCACGACCGCGACGCCCATGCGGACTGTCTCGCGATCCTCGACAAGGAGTCCGCGCCCGGACAGAGGGTCGTCTTCCACTGCTTCTCGGGCAACGCCGACTTCGCGCGGGAATGCGTGGCGCGGGGGTATGTCCTGGGCGTCGCGGGGCTGGTCACCTTCCCCAAAGAGCAGCGGCTGCCGCAGGCGGTGCAGGCCGTGGGCCTGGCCAACCTGGTGGTCGAGACCGACTGCCCCTACCTGGCTCCGCAGACTCACCGGGGCAAGCGCAACGAGCCCTCATACATCATCGCCACATTGGCGAAGGTCGCTGAGTTGACCGGAGTGAGCTACGATGACTGCGCCGCGGCGACCACGGCGACCGCGCGGGGGCTGTACGGCATATAGTTGAACGGCCCTAACACCTTGGGGGACTGCGGGAAGATCGCTATGCGATCTTAACCCCAAACCCCCGCGATTTCCAACGTCAAAGGCCCTTGAGGATGCGGGGGTCTGGGGGATGCAATCCCCCAGGACGTAAGGGCCGTTGATGTGTGGCCTTGCAGGCCTTTGCCCAGAGGTTCACATCTGGCGGAGCACTAGCGGTTCACGTCCAGCCGTGCGAGTTCATCGTAGAAACTTCGACGGTGCCCGACCGCCCATACAATCACGCGCTCGGCCTCATGGTCGACGGTGAAAGCGACGCGGTAGTCCCCTACTCGTATCCTGCATATCCCCTTGAGGCCGCCCGCAAGTTCGCGCGTTCCCGGTGGGCATGGGTTCACTGCGAGCGCATCGATCTTCGCGATGGCACGCGCCCGGAGCGTGGGGGGAAGATGCGCGAGCGCCTTGAGCGCTCCCGACTGGACTTGGACGGTGTACCTCACAAGCCCAGGGCCGCCTTCGCCTTGTTCCAGTCCACGAGTTGCTCGCGGCCGGCCTCCACGTCCTGCATCGCCTTCTCAACAGCGAGGACGATACCTTTGTCTACGCGCTCCTCGGATAGTGTGCCGCCACGCGACAGCCAGGCATCGAGGTCGGCCCTTCTGAAGCGCCATCCTCGACCAACTTTGGCCGACGGGATTGCGCCCGCGCGGGCTTTGCGCTTGATCGTCTCGACGCTGAGGCGAAGGTAGGCCGCAGCCTCGCGCGTATCCATGACGTCCGCAGCCATAGCGCCTCACCTCCATGTATCGTTGTGTTTCGTTATGCGGCATAATGCCACGATAATACCCGAAAGTCAACCGTGCCACCGGCGAACAGCCGCCGGGCCTCTATCTCAATTGGATGTCGATATCCGACAGGTCTTCCTTGAGTGGCTGGGGGGTGGCCGGCGCACCTGGCACGCCGGGGGCCGGAGTCGCTGCAGCACTCGCGCGTCGCGCCCTGCCTGTAGCGACCTTCAGCACGGACAGCGTCACGATGAACGACACGAGCGCCGATATTCCCACCACGAGAAGCCCGATTCGCCATAGCGGCATCGGCAGCGCAGGGGCTTCCGGCTTTGTCTGGATTTGCGGAGCCTGTGACTGTTGGCTTTCGCCGGGGGACTGCGGCGCGGACTCCTGCTTGGGCTCGGCTCCTTCGCCGGTGGCGAGCACCACGTTGTAAGAGATCTTCGCGTCGGCGAGGAACTTGAGCACGTCGTCACTGGGGATCGCGAAGCCGAGGCTTTGGCCCTGGGCCGCGATCTTCGTGTTGACGCCCACGACCTGTCCTTTCGCGTTGACCAGCGGCCCACCGGAGTTCCCCGGGTTGAGCGCCGCATCGACCTGGATGAAGGATTTGCCATCAATAGTCCGCTCAGCGGAGCTGACAATGCCCTTCGTCACCGTGTGCTCCAGGCCGAACGGCGCGCCGACGGCAGCGACTTCGACGCCGGGCTTGAGGGTCTTGGCACTCGCGAACTGGACGTTGGGCACGTTCGAGGCCTCGAGCTTGAGCACCGCGAGGTCCCGCGCATCGTCCTTGTTGACGACCTTCGCCGCGACTTGCCGCCCGCTGGCGAACTTGGCCGCCACCGCGCCGCCCGCGGCGACGACATGCGCGTTGGTGATCGCGTACCCGTCGGGGTTGACAACGAATGCCGCGCCCTCCTCGTTGCCGCATCGCACGGTGAGGACTGCCTGATCGACCAATTCGACGGCCTGGCTCAGATCGGCGAAGACGAGGGCACATGACGCGAGCGCAAGGAGAACCACGATGAGTGCTGTCCGCATCTGCCGGCACCTGCCTTGTCCCGGCCCGCAGCCGGGCTGCCCCTCAGGGGCGAATTTGGAAGTGTGATCCTGCCGAAGCAGTGTTCGCCATCCGACGGCCCGCAACCTTGAGGGCTTGAGACCTGCCCGGCGCAGCCCGAAGGCCACGGCAGAGGGTGTCGCTCAAGCAAAGGAGGCCCGGGTCAGACCGCGGGCCTCCAGGTGCTCAGTGCAAATGGGGCGCAGACCGAACCGACGCCCCCTAGTCCGCGTCACCCTTTTCGGCTTTGCCTCCGGCCTTGGAACCGAGGCCTCCCTTAGGGGCTCCGCCCGGAGGCGCTCCGGCTGGCGCACCGCCCTTGGGGGCGCCCATGCCGGGTCCGCCCGGAGGCGCACCGGGCATCCCTCCGCCTCCTGGCGCGCCGGGCATTCCGCCGCCCATGCCGGGCATTCCGCCGGGGGCACCGCCAGCGGCGGCAGCAGCCGGGGCGGCGGAGGCCACGGTCACAGGCCCCTCGGTGATCGGGGGCTGCGCATCGACCGCGGTGACCACCCGCGCGACTGCAGCGCGGATTGTGTCATCGTGCCAGGGGAGCGGGCTGTTGGTGGCGATTTTGGTTCCGGAGGGGAGGGCGCTCTCCGCCTGTTTGGCGATGCCGGACACTGCTGCGTTGCTCGCCTGGGCTGTCGCGCCCTGTTGAGACAGCGCGGCCTGAAGAGCCTGCGTCCCGTCGGCCTGCAGCGCCGCGCCGGCGAGGGTGATCAGTGGGGTCGACGTCTCTGTCCCCACACTGTACAGGCTCGAACCCTCGACGTACTCGGAGACCGCCTCCTGAAGCCCCTTGGTTCCGGACGCCGCCGACTCTGCGTGCCCGGCCGAGGCCAAGTCCAGGCCGACGACGCCCGCCATGAATGAGGTGCGCGCGAAGCCGTCCTGCGCCTCCTGGTTGGTGGGGTCCAGGGCCAGCGCCGCGGCGAACTTGTTCGACAGGTCGCGCATCTTCGCCTGGACGGCCGGCTGAACGACGTAGGATTCCCAATATGCCAGACGATCCGCCGCCGACATCTTGTCGTACTCGATTACCGTCTTGTGGTCGAACTCGTCGCAGCGGCTGATCTCGAACAGGTTCAACTCATCCGAAGCGGCCTTGGCGATGTCGTCGCTTTGTTTCTTCGTTTCGGGAGTCACCTTCGTCCGATCGGTGACGTCTTTCTGAACCGCGTCCGGCAGAATAGCATCCTCAGGCTTGTTGATGTTCGAGGCCAGGGACATCAGGAAGAGGTACTGGTCCTTGGTGGCGCATCCGACCGACTTGAGCCAGTCGGCATCACTTTCGGTCAAGACCTTCTGCCGCAATCGCGATATCGGCGCCTTGAGGCGGTCCTTCTCCTTGGTGAGGCTGAAGTGCTTGATCGTCCACGCATAGATCATGCCTTGCTCATAAGGCGTGAGGCTTCGCGCGGACGCGGGGACCGACACCAGGCCGCACGCGAACAGAGCGATGAGTGCGAGGGCAGCGCCCTTGCGGGCGGCAACGGGGGATGTATGCAGGGCGACTGTTATCACGCCGATTCCTCCCAGGAGACGAACTTCGGGCATGCAAACACGCACGGAAGCATCCGACATCCGCTAGGATTCACCCCCCACCGCCAGATACCTTCTTTCGGACTGTTCCTCAATGTGTGTGGGTAGCTTGACAGTGGCTGAACAGACCACCTCGGATGCACGGTCGTTATCCGTGCCGTTGCGTCCGCAGGACGCCCGGCCCCGCCGCAGGCGGGGACCCTCAGCCGGATGCTTC
>CAYWBK010000299.1:0-7925 GCA_964455745.1 uncultured Armatimonadia bacterium | reverse complement strand
GCAATCAGCCTTACCTTCGCCTCGATGTCCCCCTGCGTAAAAACGATGCTCCTGCCGTCGAAAGCATTCTCCTTGACCGCGAACGGATGTTCGCCTATTATGGTGGTCCATCGGTTGACCTACCGTTCTTGCTTATCAAAGGTGCATTGTGCCCGAACGAATCATCATCCGCGGCGCGGGTGAGCATAACCTGCGCGGCGTTGATCTCGACATTCCCAAGAACGCACTCATCGTCTTCACCGGGGTCAGCGGCTCCGGCAAGTCGTCGCTGGCCTTCGACACACTGTTTGCCGAAGGGCAGCGGCGGTACGTCGAGTCGTTGTCCCCATACGCCCGCCAATTCCTCCAGCAGCTCCCCCGTCCGAAAGTGCGCTATCTGGAGGGCCTCGCGCCCTCGATTGCCATCAACCAGGGCACGCGCAGCCACAATCCCAGGTCCACAGTCGCAACCGTCACCGAGGTCTACGACTACCTGCGCGTGCTGTACGCGGCCATCGGCAAGCCGCACTGCCACCAGTGCGGGCGGCCCATTGGCGCGCAGACCCGCGAGGCGATCATCGGGCGCATCGAGGCCCTCAAGCCCGGCACGCGCCTCATGATCCTCGCCCCGCTCGCCCACGGACGCAAAGGCGAGTTCCGCGACCTGTTCGAGGACATGATGAAGTTGGGGTACATGCGCGCGAGGGTCGATGGCGAGGTCATCGAATTGGGGCAGGCCCCGGCGCTCGACCGGCTGCGCAAACACAACATCGAAGTGGTTCTCGACCGCGTCCGCCTCGACAAGGACAGCCACGTGCGCGTGGCCGAGGCGGTCGATGCCGCGCTGGAGCTGTCCGAGGGCGATGTCATCGTGGCCCCCGAGGGGGGCAAGGACATCCTGCTGAGTCGCAAATTCGCCTGCCGGCACTGCGACATCTCCTTCAGCGAGCCGACGCACGCGAGCTTCTCGTTCAACGCCCCACGCGGGATGTGCCCGGAGTGCCAGGGCCTCGGCATCTTGCGGCGCTTCGACCCCGAGCTTCTCGTGCCTGACCAAAGCAAGTCCCTTCGACAGCACGCGGTGAAGTTCATGCGGTCGATGAACAACCGCTTCCACCGCCATTACTTCGAGGGCGTGGCCCGGCACTACGGATTCACGCTCGACACCCCCTGGAAAGACCTGACCGACCTGCAGCGCGACCGGCTCTTGTACGGGACCGGCGACGAGATCATCCAGTTCGAGGTTCCAGAGTGGGGCTGGCGGCACTCGGCCCCGTGGGCCGGCATCGTGCACGACCTCACTCGGCGACTGAACCGCATGAAGGTCTCGAGTATGCGCGGGCAGTTGGAGGCCCTCATGCGCACCGGGCCCTGCCCGGCCTGCCACGGACGGCGGCTGCGGCCCGAGAGCCTCGCGGTCACGATTGCCCGCAAGAACATCGCCGAGATCGTCGAGATGACGGTCGAGCAGGCGCACCGGTTCTTCCGCGAGGTGAAGCTCGACCCGGTGGATGAGAAGATCGCCGCCGACGCGCTCAAGGAGATCCGCGACCGGCTGGGATTCCTGGTGCACGTGGGGCTGCACTACCTGACTCTGGATCGCTCGGCGCGGACGCTTGCCGGCGGCGAGGCGCAAAGGATCCGGCTGGCCTCGCAAGTCGGCGGCGGCCTCGTGGACTGCATGTACATCCTCGACGAGCCGAGCATCGGCCTGCATCATCGCGATCAGCGCAAACTCCTCGAGACGCTGCTTCACCTGCGGAACCTCGACAACACGGTCATCGTGGTCGAGCACGACGAGCAGACGATGCTGGCCGCGGATTGGATCGTGGACTTCGGGCCGGGGGCGGGCACGCGCGGGGGGGAGGTCGTCTCCGCCGGCACCCCGGCGCAGGTTCGGCGCGACCGACACTCGCTGACCGGGCAGTACCTGTCGGGCAAGATGACGATCCCCCTGCCCGAGTCCCGCCGTCCGGGCAACGGCAAGGCCTTGACCGTGCGCGGTGCGCGGCTCAATAACCTGCGCGGCATCGACGTGCGCTTCCCGCTGGAGCGCTTCATCGCAGTGACCGGCGTCTCGGGGTCGGGCAAGAGTTCGCTCGTGACGGACATCCTCTACCCGGCGCTGGCCGACAAGCTCCACGGCGCGGAGCTTGAGGCCGGTCCGCACGACGGCATCGACGGGATCGAGCATTTGCGCAAAGTCATTATGATCGACCAGGACCCCATCGGCCGGACGCCGCGCAGCAACCCGGCGACCTACACGGGCGTGTTCGATCATATCCGCGCGCTGTTCGCCGAACTGCCGGAGTCGAGAGTGCGGGGCTACAAGCCGGGGCGCTTCAGCTTCAATGTCGCGGAGGGACGCTGCCCGGCGTGCGAGGGGCACGGCGCGGTGCGCCTGGAATCGGACTTCCTCGCCGACGTGTGGGTCGAATGTGAAACCTGCGGAGGCAAGCGTTTCGACCGCGAGACGCTCGCCGTCCAGTACAAGGGCAAGAGCATCGCCGAGGTACTCGATCTGGAGGTTGGGGACGCGCTCGAACACTTCGCGAGCCTGCCGCCGATCCGGCGCATCTTGCAGACACTGGTTGATGTGGGCCTCGGCTATATCACCCTCGGCCAGCCGGCGACGACGCTTTCGGGCGGGGAAGCGCAGCGGGTGAAGCTCGCGAAGGAACTGGCGCGGCCGACTCAGGGCGGGTGCCTGTATATCCTCGACGAGCCGACGACCGGGCTGCATTTCGATGACGTGCGCCAGCTTCTCGAAGTCCTGCATCGCTTCGTCGAGCAGGCTAACACCGTCATCGTGGTCGAGCATCACCCGGACATCGTCAAGTCGGCGGACTACGTGGTCGACCTCGGGCCGGAGGGCGGGGAGGGGGGCGGGCGGGTCATCGCGACGGGGACGCCGGAGGAGGTGGCGCGCTCGAAGCGGTCGCACACCGGCGCGATGCTGCGCGAGATTCTCGGCCAGGAGCATCACGTCGCGCCACCGGAGCACCACCGCAAGCGGCTGACCTCCGACCGCCGCGGCAGCGAGGCCATCGAGGTTTATGGAGCGCGCGAGCACAATCTCAAGGGAGTCGACGTGCGCCTTCCCCGCCGGAAGTTGAACGTCCTCACCGGCGTCAGCGGCTCCGGCAAGACGTCGATGGCGCTGGACACGATCTACGCCGAGGGGCAGCGGCGGTACGTCGAATCGCTGTCGTCCTATGCGCGGCAATTCGTCGAGCAAATGCCCAAGCCCAAGGCGGACCGCGTCGCGGGCCTCTCCCCCGCCATCGCCATCGACCAGACCGGGACGCCCAGCAGCCCGCGCTCGACCGTCGGCACGGTGACGGAGATCTACGACTACCTGCGCGTGCTATACGCGCGGCTGGGCGAGCCGCATTGCCCGGCTTGCGGCGGGCCGGTCGGCGCGCGCACCGTCGACACGATCACCGACAGCGTCATCGCGACCTGCGACGGGCAAACAGTGCTCGTCCTCTCGCCGGTAAAGCCCGCCGGGACCGAGCAGTACATGCCGCTTCTGGAGCGCGCCCACCGCGAGGGCTGGAGGCGCGCGCGCGTCGACGGAATCATCGAGACATTGCCGCTGTCGCGAGAGATCGACCGGCGGCGGAAGCACTCGGTGCAGATCGTCGTCGACCGCCTAAGCGTCGGCCCGGAGAGGCGCGGGAGGATCGCCGAGGCCGTCGAGCGCGCGGTCGAAATGTCGGAGGGCGAGGTGGTCGTCGCGCCCGAGAGCGGCGAGGAGCTGGCGTTCTCGCGGGACTACGGCTGCCGCGATTGCGGGCGCAGCTATGAGGAGCTGACGCCGAAGCAATACTCCTTCAACCGCCCGGAGGGCTGGTGTCCGCTTTGCGAGGGCCTCGGCACACAGACCGGGGTCGACACCTTCGCGATCGTCCCCGACCCCAGCCTGACGCTGCGCCAGGGCGCGGTAGACTTCTGGGGAGCGCTGCAGCCCGGCACGCTTCTCGCACGATTCGTGCAGGCAATCGCCGATGCAGGGGGCTTCGATCTCGATACCCCTTACGCGAGCCTGACCCACGCGCAGAAGGACGCGCTGCTGTCGGGCATCGACGAGGAACTCGACATCGGCGAGGGCATCCGCACGCGGTTCATCGGCCTGCTGCCGGGGATCGAGGAGGCTTCGCGCCTGAGCTGGCACTACCGGCGGCTGTTCGGGCGCGCGATGGGTGAAGTCCCCTGTCCGGCCTGTGACGGAGCGCGGATCAAGCCCGAACCGGCGGCCACGCGCTTCCGCGACAAGACGCTGCCGGAGTTATGCCGTCTGCCGCTGGACGAGTGCGCCGAGTTCGTCAACTCGATCTCGCTCTCAGCACCTGAGGAACAGGCCGCAGGGGATGTCTTCGACGAGATCCGCTCGCGCCTGAACTTCCTCGTCGAGGTCGGGCTGGAGTACCTCACGCTCAACCGGCCGTCACCGTCGCTTTCGGGCGGCGAGGCGCAGCGAGTGCGCCTTGCGGGGCAGATGGGTTCGGGCCTCACCGGAGTGCTGTATGTCCTCGACGAGCCGACGGTCGGCGTGCATCCGCGCGACAACGACCGGATGATCCACGCGCTCGAATCGCTCCGCGAGTTGGGCAACACGGTGCTGGTAGTGGAACACGACCCGCAGCTCATCGCGCGCGCCGATCATCTGGTGGATTTCGGGCCGGGAGCCGGGCCGTCCGGGGGAAGGGTAATCGCCGCTGGCAGCCCGGCGCAGATTGCAGCCCACAAAGACTCCGTGACCGGGCAGTTCATCGCCGGCACGCGACGGATCGAGGCGCCCGAGCATCGCCGCCCACTGCCGCCGCCACAGATAGATGGCAAGCCCGCATGGATCACCATCGCGGGCGCCGCCCACCACAATCTCAAGCACGTGACCGCGCATGTCCCCCTCGGCGTGTTCACCTGCGTCACCGGGCCGTCCGGGTCGGGCAAGAGTTCCCTCATCAACGACATTTTGTTCGTCGAGTTGGCCTACCAGTTGCACGGGCGAGGCGGGGTGCCAGGGCATCATCGCGCGATCACCGGCATCGAGGCGATCGAAAAGATCATCAACATCGATCAGTCGCCCATCGGACACTCACCACGCAGCAACCCCGCGATCTACGTCGGGGCGTTCGACCGCATCCGCGCTTTCTTCGCCATGCTGCCCGAAGCCCGCGTGCGAGGCTTCAAGCCCGGGCGCTTCAGCTTCAACGCGAAAGGCGGGCGGTGCGAGGCCTGCCAGGGAATGGGAGCGCGGATCGTCGAGATGCACTTCCTGCCGGATGTGCTGGTGCCGTGCGAGGTCTGCGGCGGGAAGCGGTTCAACCAGGAGACTCTGGAGGTCCGCTACCGGGGCAAGAACATAGCGGATGTGCTGGAGATGACCGTCGGCGAGGCGCTGGAGCTGTTCGCGAACTTCCGGCGCATCGTGCCGGGGCTGAGGGTCCTCGCGGATGTCGGCCTCGGGCATGTTCCGCTCGGGCAGGCCGCTCCGACGTTGTCCGGTGGCGAGGCGCAGCGGGTGAAGCTCGCCTCGGAGTTGTCGCGCCCCTCGCGCGGGCGGACGCTGTACCTGCTGGACGAGCCGACGACCGGCCTGCACCTCGCGGACATCCAAAAGCTGCTGGACGTGCTCAACCGGCTGGTGAACGCGGGCAACACGGTCGTCGTCATCGAGCACAACATGGACTTCGCGAAGACGGCCGACTTCGTCATCGACCTCGGCCCCGAAGGCGGCGACAGGGGCGGCTACATCGTCGCAACCGGCACGCCCGAGGAGATCGCGGCGAATCCGAAGTCGGCGACGGCGAAGTACCTGCGGGAGGCGCTGGGGCGATGAGGAGGCATCGGGGGCAGGAATTCCGCCCTCGGCACTGAATCAGTCTCCTGCATCCGGCCAAGGAGCGCGCCTTGGAAGTCGGGACGCCGAGGGGTTGCTGCAGCCATGTCCGCGACGGATTCGCGCAAAGCGAAGTGCCCCTTCTGCCTCTCCCCCATCGCCTCGGCCGAAGAGGCCGTCGTTTGCTCTGCCTGCGGAATGCCCCACCACCGCGAGTGCTGGCAGCTTAACGGGCGCTGCACAACCTACGGCTGTGCGGGTAGCCCCGCTCGCGCGATTCCTTCTCCGGACACCACTACACAGACTGGCAACGCCTGGGGCCCGCTTCGGCACCCGCGAGGGGGCTTCCTGAGTCGAAGTCTGCGATTGTATCGCGCCAGTCTCTGGCTGGTCCCGACATTTCTGGCGTGGTTGGTACTATGGCTGGTCGTTGTGATGCTGACCAATTGGCAAGCAGTAAGGCCTATGCTGGCTCCCTTGCCTACGCCGCAGGCGGACACGCGCCCGCCGGGCTATTCGCCTCTATGGCCGCCGCCCGTCCCGCAGTGGCGCACCGTCAATCGGCAATGTGATCTGCAGGACTTCCCTGCGGACGTCGCGCCAGCGATAGCTACGCTGCGCCCTGGGGAGCGGGTCGAGATCCTGCGCGAGCATGGGGCCTGGCTCTACGTGAGATTAGGGGACGAACAGAGAGGGTATCTGCGGCGCAGCGCCCTGAAGAATAGCGGCGCGTCCGCTACACCTCTTGCGCCTCCGCGAGGAGGGCCGCGATAGTGGAGATGGCCGACGAAATGGTTCACGATGGGGTGGAGACACGCCCGTCCGGGGTGGGGAGGTCGTGGTTGCGATGTCGGTGACTGGCTCGCGCAAACCAACATGCCCGCTCTGCCTGTCCACAATCGATCCCGGAAATGAGGCAGTCAGGTGCCGTGCGTGCGGCATCGCGCACCACCGCGAGTGCTGGTTGTGGAATGGCCGGTGCACGACTTACGGCTGCGACGGCAGCCCGGCGCCCTATGATGCGAACGCAGAGGCAGTTCCCCCGACCGATACCCCCGGCGATGTAACCATAGACATACCCGCGTCGCAGGTGCGCGAGCCGCAGTCCTCCACCTGGCTCGCCTACGAGGCCGCGTCGCGACGCCGGCGGCGTTCGGGGCCGGGCTACGCGAGGCTGGCTGACTGGCTCGCGGGGGCATTCGTCTCCCGCGCAAGACCCGCCGACTGGGGATATGCTTCCGCGATCCTGCACCGTAGAAGAGCGACCGCTCGTCGTCGCGTGGCCGGCCTCGCCTTCGTGGCCCTGTGCGGCGCGATGGGAGTGCTGATCGGCCTGGCGGTCGCCGCCGCTCTCCCCCAACGCCCGGCCCACACCGTGACAGTCGCGCGAGCGACCCCGACGCTGTCCCCCGCTCCGGCCCCGAGCATCCATGTACGGAGAGTGATCCGGGACCAGTACCTGCGCATCACCAACCGGCCCGATGCTCTTCCCGTCTACAGGGTGCCCTCCGGCGCGCTGGTCGGCGTGCTGCAGACCGCCGGCAGATGGGCGATGGTCATCACCGACAGCGGGAACGTCGGCTGGGTTACCCGCGATGCCCTGAGGGTAGTGGCGTCCGAATCTACCCCCGCCGGGTGAGAGACTCTGGTTGCCTCGAGAATGCCGCATGGAGTGCGCCCCAGCTTCCTCCAGGAAACGTCGCCCCCACCCCAGCCCTCCCCCGGAATGCGCGGAGCGCAGTATAGCGGAGGGGGGTCTCACCAGCCTCAAAAGAAAGCGCGTGGGGTCCGGCCGAGGCGGCCCCTCGTTTGCCAGAAGCCGTTCGCCGTGGCCGTCTTGGTCGTTCCCCTCCCGGTACGGGAGGAGTGGCCCGCCGCGGGCGGGACGGGGTGGGGCCGTGGATGACGACCGCCTGGAATGGAAAGAGGGAGGATCCAGCCCCGCCATTGAGGCTCTTCCTCAATGTGTATGGGTAGATGACATGAACTGGTCCTGGCGAGGGGGGTAGCCGACTGCTCCAGGTAAGCCGTTGCCGTTGCGTCCGCCAGGACGCCCGGCGCGAAGCGCCCCTCAGCCGGATGCTTCAGCGTCCGGTTCAAG
>CAYWBK010000298.1:0-7970 GCA_964455745.1 uncultured Armatimonadia bacterium | reverse complement strand
CCCGTCAGTTGCACCGGGAGCGTGAGCAGCGCCTTGCTGCGCGCCTTCATCCGTATCCCGTAGTCGAGGAACAGCTCGAAGGGGTTCGTGGCGATGGCGACGTCGCCCAGGCGAATGACATGCACGTCGACAGGCCGCGTCGAGCTGGACTTCTGCCGCTCGTAACGCGCGATGACATCCTTGGTTCGAACCGTCATTACGAAGTGGTAGGACACGGCGTTGCTGTCCGCCGGGTCGGGCGTCTCCGCCTGTAGGCTTTCCAGATAGGCGACGGCCTGCTTGTACTCTTCCTCCGTCACCAGTCGCGCCGGCAGGTCCAGCGTGGAGACGACGTGCTTGAACGCCGGCGACATGTCGATCCCGTCGCCGGAAGTCTCCAGTACATCGGCGACCGCGTTGGCGATGCGTCGGCCGATCTCCTCGCGCTCGGTCAGCCCGCGCCGGTCGCGCATGGCCGCCTCGGCCCGCTGGTCGAAGAGAAGATGCGGCGACTGGTCGCCCGCGGCGGCGCACTGCGGCAGGAAGAACAGGCCTTCGCCGAGACGCCGGCGCAACTCTACGCGCGCCTCATGCCAGAAGTCCGCAGAGACGAACAACTGGCTCTCGGTGACCTGCGCCGGGCAGGCGAGGTTCACGACCATGCCGGTGAGCCGGCGCGCCGCGTCCCATGTGAAGATGACCCCGACGCTGTGATCCTCATACCCCTCGACGCACTCGAAGTCCTCGCGGTCGGTCTGCCCGTACATCAGCGATGACCCGTCGGCGTAGGTGATCCGCCGGTTCCGGCCCACCACCGCGAACCCGAGGCCCCAACTGATGCCGCCCTCGGCGCGCCCGCGCCAGGCCCGCACCGCTGCATCGGCGGCGCGCTCGACGAACAGATCGGCATATTCGGTCGGGCTCATCACCTCCGGCCCCTGCGGCGGGTAGAAGCCTTCGACGATCTCCGGCGCGGTGTGGGGGTGGGTTGCGAACAGGACGAGCTTCGTTGCATCGAAGTCCGGCAATTGCGCGGCCACGGCCTCGGCGACCCGCTGCTGGATGACGCTGGGGATTCCGACGCGGTCGCAGGAGACCATGATCGCCTGCTCACCGCCGGATTCCAACGCGAGGGCGGTGACGGTGACGGGGTCTTTGACGAATTCCGAGATGCGGACATTGAACTGCCCGCGCAAGTTGACGGGCCGATCTGGCGAGGTATCAGCGGACGCCCAACCGATGAGCATGAGAGTGAGACTCCGTTCGTGAGGGAATGGTGGCTGCGGAGACGGCTATTCGAGACGACACGGAGCGATGACCTGCTATCCCGGGGCTTCGCCGTCGGTGACTGCCGCGTCGGCGCTCGGGAACTGAACCTTCGCGTACACTTCCGCCAGCGCGAGGTCGCACCCGATGGCCTCGAGCCGCACCGAGTCCTCCAACCGCCTCGCTTCGGTGAGCACCCATGCCGCATCCATGCGGGTGAACACCTCCACCGAGATCCGGTCCTGGGCGATAAGAACGTAGTGCTGCAAAGAGGGAATCTGGCGATACAGCGCCGCCTTCTTGCCGCGGTCGTAGGCCTCGGTCGATGGCGAGAGAACCTCAACGACGACCAGCGGAGTGAGCAGCGTGTCGCTCTCGGCGTCCTCGAACTGAATGTCGCCGCAGGCGATCACCACATCGGGGTAGACGTAGTCCCCCGTCTCGCTGACCTTGACGCGGAGGTTGTCGCCGTAGACTTCGCACGGGCGACTTCTGAGTAGGGAGTGCAATTCTGCAGCGGCGTTGCTGGCAACGAGGCTGTGTTCTCTGGTGCCGCCACTCATCGCGAAGATGATTCCTTCCACGAACTCGTGTCTCTCCTGGGCCTGGCGCTCGAAGGCCAGATACTCCTCGGCGGTCGTGGTGCGGAGTTCGGCATTGACGGCCATCGGTTACACCTCCAGTGACAGCCTGCTGGGCCGAGGCTGCAGCATCAGTCTACCCGTATCATTGTGGGCGCGCAAGACCGCTGCCGCTGTAGGCCTCTCCCGCCAACATCAATAATGGCAGCGCGTTGGAGCAGGAATCCCACTCTCCCCCGTCGCACTTACCCGCCGTCACAGACCGCACCCTCAGGGAGGCTTCACCTACAATGGCAAAGACACTCAAAGTTGGCGTGATCGGTGTCGGCGGGATCGCCGGCTCGCATTTCCCGGGCTGGAATGAAAGCCCTATCGCCGAGATGGCCGCATTCTCGGACCTCGTGCCCGACGTCCTGCGCCGCGTCGGCGCCGCGCACGATGTGGACAAGCTCTACGACAACCCGCAGGACCTCATCTACGATCCCGACATCGACATCGTCGACGTCTGCACCCCAAACATGTACCACGCTCCGCTGGCCATCGCCGCTCTCGCGGCGGGCAAGCATGTCATCTGCGAGAAGCCCCTCGCCCCTACCCCCAAGGACATCAAGAAGATGATCGCGGCGCGCGACAAGTCCGGGAAGCTGCTCATGACCGCCCAGCACTTCCGCTTCCAGGGCAGCGCGCAGGCGCTGAAGGCCGAGATCGACGGCGGTTGCCTCGGCAACGTCTACCACGCCCGAAGCTGGATGCTGCGCCGCTCCGGCGCGCCGACCCGGCCGGGCTTCATCCTCAAACAGCACTCCGGCGGCGGCCCGTGTATTGACATCGGCGTCCACATCCTCGACCTGACACTGTGGATGATGGGCCACCCGAAGCCGGTCTCCGTGTCCGGCGTCACCAAAGACACCCTCGCCCACAAGCCCGGCGCCTTCAGCAACTGGGGCGGCCCTATCCCCAAGGAGTTCGATGTCGAGGAGTTCGCGTCGGCCTTCGTGCGCTTCGACAACGGCGCAACACTGGTGCTCGAGGTGAGCTGGCTGCTCAACCACAACTCCGGCCCCGGCGAGGACATGCAGATGTGGCTGTACGGCGACCAGGGCGGCTCGCACTGGCCGAGCAACCTGCTGCTCTCGACCAACAACGCCACCAAGCAGCACATGAACACGACCCTGCAAAACGCCGCCGGCGGCGAGCCCCACGCGAAGGAGTGCATGGTCTTCGCCGAAGCCGTAGCCAACGGCCTCCCCTCCCCGGTCCCGGCGGAGCAGTCGCTGGATGTCATAGCGATCCTCGACGGCCTGTATCAGAGCGCGGCGAAGGGGAAGGAAGTGGCGCTGAAGTATTGAACGGCAGGGCGGCAGGTTTTGGGTTTTGGGAACGGCAGGAACGGCACAGCCCTGGGAGGGAGGCCGTGCCGTTTCGTTGTTACTGTCCATCCTATGCTTAAGGGAGGCGGTTCAGAACCCCCCGCACTCCCGCCCCAGTTCCAGCATGTACTCATACTGCTTCAGCGACACGTTCTCCGGGATGCTGTGGTCCGAGGAAAAGATGTAACCCCCGCCCTGCTTCGCCATCGTCACTTTCTCGCGAATCTCTCGCTCCAGCACCGACGGGTCCGGGTTCGCGATGGCGCGCACGTCGATGCCGCCCCAGAGGGCGAGGGCCTCGCCGAAGTCGCGCTTGAGGGCGAAGATGTCCATTCCCGCCTTGACCTCCAGCGGATTGAGGGCGTCGAAGCCTGCCTCGATGTACAGCGGCACCAGCTCCATGTTCTGCCCGCAGGTGTGCAGCATGACCTTTATCCCCCGCGCGTGGCAGACCTCGCAGAACAGCTTCTGGCAGGGCATGATGACCTCGCGGTACGTGCGCGGCGAGAAGAACGGGCGGCCCTTGTAGCCCATGTCTTCGGTGACGAAGGCCGCGTCGAACTGCAGGCCGTTCGCCATGAGGTAGTCCAGCCCGTCGATGGCCATCTCGGCGGTCGACATGCACATCTCACGCGCCCAGTCGGGGTCCGCCGCCAGCGCGATCAAAATGCCCTCAGTGCCCATCAGGTACTTGAACTTCTCGAACCCCAGGCAGCAGCACGCGTAGACCTGGAACAGATCGCGAGTGGCCTCGAAGCCCGCCTTCGCGCCGGCGAGGTCGATGCGCGTCTCGTTCCACGTCGTCCGGGGCTTGAGTTCCTCCCACGAAGCCCGGTCGGTGAGCTTGAAGTCCCACCATAGCGGCGTGGAGTCGTGCCCCTTGAAGTTCTTCGCGAGCGCCCCATTGTTCGTGCGCGTGACCGTGTACTCGTCGTTGTCCTCGATGAGTTCGGTGGGGAGTTGGAGCGACCAGTCGTAGCCGATGTGGTGCGTCGGGTCAAGGCCGAAGTGGGCGCCGGGGTCGACATCCTCGGGCAGGCCCTCCCGCCGCCAGCGGGCGATGGTCTGGCCCCAGTAGCTCTCCCAGAACGGCACGCGATCCGCTTCGCGGTGCTCCAGTGCGGCGATGATGCGCTCTTTGCTGGTCATAGCGGGCACCTCGTGTGGTGCGGGCGTCTCGCCCGCGAATCGCCGTTCCGGCGGCCATGCTCCTCCAACACGTGGGGGGATGGCAACACAGCCTTTGGCGAAAAGCAAAGCAAGCCCCATCGCCTTGAGCTTGTTGGTTTTGCCACGGTTGGGAGCCTGAAGCAGACGCAGAATCCTGAATGTGCTGACCGGCAGGATATCCAGACCGCAGGACTTCAACCGGCGCGTGACGAACTGCCCGGTGGCGCCGGTTTCGATCACGCTGCGGGTCGGCTCATGTGTATCGGAATCCACCCCGGCAACCATCGTGAGCTTCTTATGAACGTCGCGGTCGATGCACCTCATTCCGGGCCTGCGCCTCTCCGGCAGATTGCTGTGACAACATAACGGTCGCCATGAAGGCCGAGCAGACCCGCTACCGTTCCACGTGTTATCCCCTCCGTCCTGCCCAGGCGGGAAGAGGGGCCGGGGGGTGAGGTTGCCGTCCACACCCGGAGGTCGCAAACAATGACAAGATCCATGCCCGCTCTGATCGCCGTCATCCTGGCCGCCGCTCCCGTCTCGGCGGGGCTTGTCAAGAATCCCGACTTCTCAGGCACGGTGCCCGACGGATCGCCTGTGGGATGGACCGTGCCGGCCAAAGCGGGCTTCGTCGCCGTCAACGACGACGGCCGCAGCGGCCACGACAGCCTGCGCCATAAGTCGGCCGCCGAGTGTCCCCGCGCCACAGTCACCCAGGAAGTCGAGTGCGGGGCGAATACGGACTACGTCCTTACCGCAGCCTTCAAGACCGACGGCGTGTTGCACCCCTGCGTGGTCGTCCTGTCGCCCGAGGGAGGCGTTCTTGCCCAGGCCACGGCTACTGACGACAAGCAGTGGGCACTGCACACGGTGGCGTTCAACACCCGCGAGGCCACGAAGCTGCGCATCGAGATCGACGCTGACGCTCCCGCCCGGAATACCGGAAAGGTCTCCGCCGGCATCTGTTGGGTCGATGACGTCGACATCATGACCCCTGCCGATGCGCGTAAAGCCGGCGCGAAGGTCCCGGGTTATACCGGCCCGCCGCCGGGGGACAACATCGCCCTGCACAGGCCGTACACGCTCGATCCCCCGCCGAACTACTCCTACTGCACCAGCCCGGACGATGTTGTGAAGCTCACAGACGGGGTCCACACGGTCGGCTACTTCTGGACCCAGAAGACCACCGTCGGCTGGAACGGCTCGCCTGCGACGGTCACCATCGACCTCGGCTCAGACCAGCCTATCAGGGGCGCGTCCTACAGCACTGCGGCAGGTGTTGCGGGTGTCGGCTGGCCGACGTCGATCCAGGTTTTCGTCAGCGACGACGGCCAGACATTCTATGGGGCCGGCGATCTTATCACCCACGCCGCGAAGTTTGGCCTGCCCGAGCCTCAGGGCTACTCGTTGTTCACCTTCGTGGCTGACGATCTCAACACCCACGGCCGCTACATCCGCTTCATCGTCTCTTCCTCCGGCTATATCTTCTGCGACGAGATCGAGGTCTACAAGGGGCCGGATACCCTCCTTAACGCCAATCGCGGCGCGGCTATCGCCGACATGAAAGCATATCTGCGCCAGCAGCGCGTGGTGTCAGGCGTGTCCAACCGCCTCCAACGCGACTTGGGCGCGGTTGAGGACCTGGCGGCAGCGACGAAGCTCGACGCCGCTACTCGCGCCAGGGTCAACGCCGAGCTGGCGGCCATCCGGGTCGCGATGACCAGGCCGCTGCCCGACTTCCCGGCGAACTATCGCGCCGTCCACCCGCTGGTTCCGCTGCACGCCCGAATCTACGCCCTCAACGGCCTGCTCCAGCTCGCGCGCGGGCATCAGCGAGTGGCGGTCTGGCAGAAGTGCCGCTGGGACATGCTAGGGCCTGCCGAGCAGCCACCCGAACGCTCGTCACCCGCCGTCGCCCTGAACGTCTCGATGATGGACAACGAGTACCGCGCCGAGGCCTTCAACATCACCAATCTCGGCCCCCGCGATGCTGACGTGCATGTCGTCATCTCCGGCCTGCCAAAGGGCGACAACCCCGATTACGTGACCGTCCATCAAGTCGAGTTCATGGAGAACCAGACCGGGATCGCGCTGGCCGACCCGCTGCCCGTGGCGCGGCAAGGCAATGGCGGGGCGGTCGTCTCCGTGCCCGCCGGCATGACCCGGCAGGTTTGGCTGACGTTCCACCCCGTCGATGTCAAGCCCGGCGTCCATAGCGGCCAGGTGCGGCTAAAGGGCCTCGGGGCAGGGGACATTGCGCTGCCGCTCACCCTGCATGTCTCACAGGCCCGGATGCCCGACCAGCCGACGATGTCGCTGGGCATGTGGGACTACACGGACGGAAACGGCGCCTACGGCATTGTGCCCACGAACATCCAGCCCTCCATCGTCGACATGCGGGCCCACTTTGTGGACACCCCATGGGCCAATGGTGGCACCGCTCCGTGGGTCGGGGCGGACGCCTTCGATGCCGCCAACAAGCTCGTTAAGCCCCCTAACTTCGCCGCTTTCGATGCCTGGGTCAGCCGTTGGAAGGGTGTCCGCAACTACGCCGTGTTCCTCTCGGTCGGCGATTCGTTCGCAGGGGCGAACATGGGCGACGCCAACTTCCAGCCGCGGGTCGGGGCATGGCTGCAGGCGTGGGCCGCGCACCTCAAGAAGCTTGACATCACGCCCCAGCAGGTGCCGCTGCTCATCTGGGACGAGCCCAGCACCGAGGACAAGGACCTGCTGATCCTCACCTGGGCCCGCGCCGTCCACGCCTCGGGTACCGGATTCGTCGTCTGGGAAGACCCGACACACGCCGCCCCGGAGAAGGGCACGGTGCCGGAGATGTTCCAGGAGTGCGACGTGCTTTGCCCGAATCTGGGTATCTACTCCAGCAATGCCCAGGCGTCGCGCGACTTCTATGAGGGCCTGCGCCAGAAGGGCAAGAAGCTGTGGTTCTACCAGTGCAGCGGCCCGGCGCGGACCTTCGATCCGATCTATTACCACCGCTACCACTTCTGGTATGCCTGGAATGCCGGGGCGGTCGGATCGGGCTTCTGGGCCTATGGCGACACGTCCGGCGCGACGAACTCCTGGGACGAGTTCCTGGCCGGCGGCACCATCTTCGCCCCGGAATACCTCGACGAAACCTCGACCACCACCAGCAAGCACTGGGAGGCTGTGCGCGAGGGCGTCGAGGACTACGAATACTTCGTGATGCTCCGCGACCGGGTGACCGAACTAGAGAAGGCCGGTAATGCGTCGCCACTTCTCGCACAGGCGAAGGAGTTATACACCACCGGGGTGCGGAAGGTCGTGGGCAACTACGACATTGGCAAGCTGGACTGGACGAACGAGCGCGACCGAACCGCCCCGGACAAGCTGCGGGTGCAAATACTGGACATGCTCGACAAGCTGGCCGTGGTCAGATAGCGGCTCGACGGGGAGAATGGTGGTCTGCTCTGTAGGCTTCCGCTTTCCACTAAAGGGAGGTAATTGCAAAAGTCGCTGCGTCGTCTGTAGGAGCGGTCTCCAGACCGCGATTGCCGTTAATACGCCGCAATAGAGACATGTTTTCGTCTCCATAGACGCTATTTTAGCACACTATGGGGTCCGG
>CAYWBK010000297.1:0-7986 GCA_964455745.1 uncultured Armatimonadia bacterium | reverse complement strand
CTGTCCGCTTGCGGAGAGGGGCCGGGGGTGAGTCGCCGTTCGCCGCAGTGGCCGCAGTGGCCGCGACAATCCTGTCGCGGATTCTGCTCAGTGGCATCCATCCGACAAGATTGTCGGGGCCACTGATAGGAGAGGTCGCCGTTCCTCTCCCGATACTGCATTGCTATGGTGTTTGCATGTCCACTGATTCACACGAAACTGTATTGATGTCCGGCAACGAAGCTATCGCGCGCGGAGCGTGGGAGGCCGGCGTCAGCTTTGGTTCCGGGTATCCCGGCACTCCGTCGTCGGAGATTCTGCCCGTGCTGGCGAAGTTAGGCGGCGTGTATGCCGAGTGGTCCGTCAACGAGAAGTGCGCCCTCGAGGCCGCGGCAGGGGCCTCGCTTACCGGCGCCCGCTGCATCGTCACGATGAAGCATGTCGGCGTGAATGTCGCCGCGGATCCGCTGTTCACGCTGGCCTATGTGGGCGTCAATGGCGGCCTCGTCCTGATCGCCGCCGACGATCCCGAGATGCACAGCTCGCAAAACGAGCAGGACAGCCGCCACTACGCCCGCGCCGCCAAGGTCCCGATCTTCGAGCCGGCCGACTCGCAGGAGGCTTATGCGTTCACGAAGCTGGCATTCGAGGTCTCCGAGCGATTTGACACTCCGGTTATCGTGCGGCCGACCACGCGGGTCTGTCACTCTGACAGCCCGGTGCAAGTGGTGGGGGAGAGGAAGCCGCTGGAGCGCACCTGCGAGCCGCAGCGCAACCCCCAAAAGTACGTGATGATCCCCGCCTACGCGCGCGCGCGCCGACGCTTCATCGCCGAGAGGATGCGCGATCTGGCGGATTTCGCCGAAACCGATCCCGCCAACCGCGAGGAGCCGGGGGGGGCGGAAGTCGGCATCATCGCCGCCGGAGTCGCCTATCAGTACGCGCAGGAGGCCGCCCCGGAGGCGTCCTTCCTCAAACTGGGCATGACCTACCCGCTGCCGGCGGAACGCATCCGCCGCTTTGCCGCTTCGGTTTCAAAGCTCTATGTCATCGAGGAACTCGGCCCGTTCCTCACCACCGAGATCGCCGCGCTGGGGGTCTCGGTTGCGCCGTTGCCGGAATCGCTTCGCCTCGGCGAGCTGAATCCGAGCCGTGTGCGCGCCGGGCTGCGCGGTGAGGATGCGGCCTCGAGCGCCGACACGTCGCTCATCCCGCGTCCCCCTGTCCTGTGCGCGGGGTGCCCGCACCGCGGTGTCTTCGCGACGCTCCGCAAGTTGAAGGCCTTTGTCACCGGCGACATCGGCTGCTACACGCTGGGCACGCTCCCGCCGCTGAACAGCCTGCACACCTGCCTGTGCATGGGGGCCGGCATCGGCGAGGCGCACGGCATCGACAAGGCCTGCGGCGACCCGAAGCAGACCGTCGCGGTCATCGGTGATTCGACGTTCCTGCACTCCGGGATCACGGGTCTGCTCAATATCGTCTATAACAACGGGAGCGCAACGGTCGTCATCCTCGACAATCGCACGACCGCCATGACCGGCGGCCAGGATCACCCGGGCACCGGTCGCACCCTCATGGGCGAGCCCGCGCGCGCGGTGGACATCGAGCAGCTTTGTCGCGCGGTCGGCGTCGAGCACGTGCAACTTGTGAACCCGCGCGACCTGAAGGCGACCGAATCGGCGATCCGCGCGGCGATGGACCACGACGGCCCCTCGGTCGTCATCGCGCGCTGCGCCTGCATCCTCATCTCGCGGGACCGACAGCCGGCGCACGCGATTAACGAGCCGGAATGCGTTCAATGCGGGATGTGTCTTCGGCTGGGCTGCCCGGCGATCTCCAGTATCGAGCGCGAGGGCGAGCGGCCCCAGCCCGTCATCGACCCGGCCCTGTGTACCGGTTGCAGCCTGTGCGTACAAGTCTGTCCTCGCAACGCGATAACTCGCGCCTGATCGCGCCGCCGGACCGAGTTGGAGAGGGGGCCGACTGCGGGCGCCGGCCACCTGGTGATTGCATCACTCAATCGGTCTGATGGCGATGCTCTTGCACGCTCGCACGAAAGCTACCTGCCCCACATGCGGCGGCCCCATGCGCGCCGGCGAAGAGCAGTGTCGTGGGTGCGCGAAGCTGGGGCGTCAGCTTGACTGGGAGGATGAAGCGGTCGCGCCGGTCGTCCCCGAGGCTCCGCCCACAGCGCCGCCGTGGGAGGCGGAGCCTGAACCTCCCCCACCGGCGCGCCGACGCGGGAGAAGGCGGGGGAGCGCCTCGCCCCTGTTTGGACCCGACGATCCGGTCCAGTTCATTATCTGGGCGAGGAAGTCGGTGCAGCCCGTCGAACTGCCCGAGAGCCACCCCCCGGAGGAGTGGCTCAAGCCGGTCGTCTTGCGGCCAAGCCGATTCGCCGCGGTGTCCAAGCGGCTGCAGGCCTACGTGCCCGCTGCAGTGTGGACGCTGGCAATATCCGTTCTCATCGTGGGCATCGTGGTGTCGTATCAGAGCAAGCAGCGCGAGAACGCCGCCCGGCGGGCCGCTGAGGCCAACGCCCCGGCGCGGGCGGCCGCAACCGCCCCCAAGGTCATCACGCAGGCGATGTACGACCAGATCCATAAAGGGATGACTGAGGCGGATGCAGCCGTCCTGTTCGGTCGGGGCGAGTTGATGGCGGTCGGTTTGCACGGCGGCGCGTTGCGGCGGGTCGTGCGCTGGCCGGGCGACGGCAAGGTGGGCAAGACCGTCTTCATCGCCTTCGAGGACGGCAAAGCCATCGGCCGCGGCCGCAACGACCGCACCGTCGAGTTATTCAGGTGACGGGCCCGCTCACTTATTGCGCCCCTACACGGTTCGTCCGGGGCTGGCGCCACCCTTTGGGTCGAGTGCATAGCCTGGATAGATTATTAGGCCGGAAAAACGCGGCCTGGTCCACTCTGGAGAGTGCTCCTACAGACTTCTGCAGCCGCCCCCAAGGAGCCCGGTATCAAGCTGATGCAAACCCATGAAGTCACCAACATCCTGCTGACCGGCGTCGGCGGACAGGGCATCATCACCGCCAGCCATGCGCTCGCCCAGGCCTGTTTGCTCTCGGGCTATCAGGTGAAGAAGAGCGAGATACACGGCATGTCGCAGCGCGGCGGGAGTGTCGAGAGTCACGTGCGCTTCAGCCCGTCCGGCGCGGTCCATTCCCCCACCATCCCCGATGGCGAGGCCGACTTGCTCATCTCGTTCGAGCTTCTCGAGGCGCTCCGGGGCATCCCCTTCACGCGCCCCAACGCGAAGGTGATTGTCGACGAGCGCCGAATCGTGCCCATGTCGGTGACTGTCGGCGGGGGTGTCTACCCGGCTCAGCCCGAGGACGACCTGCGGTCCAGCGGGCGCGAGGTCCATATCGTCCGCGCCTTCGAGATCGCCGCCAACCTCGGCGAGCCCCGCGCGGCGAACATCGTCTTGCTCGGCGTCGCCGCGAGCTTCCTGCCGATCTCTTCGGAAGCGTGGCGGGAAGCCATCCGCGCCGTCGTCCCCGCGAAGGCGGTGGACATCAACGTGCGCGCCTTCGAGGCCGGGCGGCAGTCGCATGAAACCCGGCTTTGACGCTTCCTGCGGATCATGTGGATGCGCGGTTCACCGCGCGAATCGCGCCGTAAATGGCGCGACCACATGGTGGTAAGGGGGGAAGGTCGCCGTTCTCATCCCACTACGCCAGTCCGTGGAGGCTCGCCATGATCTGGGACCCATACCATGAGTGTATGGATATCGAGCAGCGTCAGGATTTGCAGCTCTTTCGCCTGAAGGAGCAACTCGCGCGCATGACGGCCAACGTGCCGCATTATGCCGCGAAGCTTCGGGAGGCCGGCGTGGAGGCTGGCGGGATACAGTCGCTCGACGACATGCGCCACCTGCCTTTCATGTCGAAGGACGATCTGCGCGAGACCTACCCCTTCGGCCTGTTCGCCGCGCCGATGGAGGACGTCGTGCGCCTCCATGCCTCCTCGGGCACGACCGGCAAGCCCATCGTCGTTGGCTACACGCGCGAGGACATCCACAACGTCTGGGCGCAGACCATCGCCCGCAGCATCTGCTGCGCCGGCGGCCACCGCAGCGACATTCTGCACGTGTCCTACGGCTATGGCCTGTTCACCGGCGGCCTGGGGCTGCACTACGGCGGCGAACTGCTCGGCTGCACGGTCATCCCGATGTCCGCCGGCAATACGAAGCGCCAGCTTCTGATGATGCGCGATCTGGGCAGCACGATCCTCGCCTGCACGCCGTCGTATGCGCTGACCCTCGCCGACGCCGCCGAGGCCGAGGGCTTCGACGTGTCCGAGTTGAAGCTGCGTTCCGGCATCTTCGGGGCCGAGCCGTGGAGCGACTCCGCCCGCGCGATCGTCGAGGAGAAGCTGGGCCTGTCGGCGCACGACATCTACGGCCTCACCGAGATCATCGGCCCCGGCGTCGCCAATGATTGCGAGGCCAAGCAGGGCCTGCATGTGTTCGACGACCACTTCCTGCCCGAGATCATCGACCCGGTTTCCGGCGAGCCGATGCCGCCGGGCGAGCTGGGCGAGTTGGTCTTCACCTGCCTCACCAAGCGCGCCTTCCCGGTCCTGCGCTTCCGCACCCGCGACATCTCCAGCCTCAACTACGAGCCTTGCGCCTGCGGCCGGACGCATGCGCGCATGAGCCGCATCCGCGGGCGCACCGACGACATGCTCATCATCCGCGGCGTGAACGTGTTCCCCTCGCAGATCGAGCACGTGCTCGTCGGGTTCGAGGGCGTCGCCCCGCACTATCAGCTTGTGATCTCGCGCGAGGGCCACCTCGACGTGCTCGAGATCCGCGTCGAGGTCGCGCCGGAGATCTTCTCCGACACGGTCCGCGCTTTGGAGGACATCGAGAAACGCATCGAGCGCGAGATCGACAGCGTGCTGAACTTGCACGCGCGCGTCAAGCTCGTCGAGCCGAAAACGATTGAACGCAGCGAGGGCAAGGCCAAGCGCGTAATCGACCTTCGCGACAAGGAGGGCGCATAGATGAGTGCTGAGGGCAAACTCACCAAGCAAGTGTCCGTGTTCCTGGAGAACAAGTCCGGGCGACTCGCCGATGTCTGCCGCACACTCGGAGAGCACGGCATCAACATCCGCGCGTTGTGCATCGCCGACACTTCCGACTTCGGCATCCTCCGCCTGATCGTCAACCGGCCCGACGATGCGACCACAATCCTGCGTGACGCCGGCTTCTCCGTCGGCGAGACGAACGTCATCGCGGTGCAGATCCCGGATGTCCCGGGCGGCCTGGGCATGGCCCTTGCGTTGCTCGAGGGCGCGGGCGTGAACGTGGAGTACATGTACGCCTTCTTCACCCGGATCGAGGGCAATGCGGTCGTCCTCTTCCGCGTGGCAGATGACTCGACGGACAAGACGGTCGAGGTCCTCGAAGCCGCAGGCTGCTCCACCGTATCTGCGGAGGACGTGTACGCGCTGTAAGGCGAGGGGGCCAACGGGGGCGGCTGCTCCGGCAGTTTGCGGCCCGTGGCATCATTGCAGTTTCGGGGGTGTGCTGACGCTGTGAAACACCTCGGTGTCGCGACAGTCGTCATTGCGCTGGCCGTGTGCACACTTGCGGCGGCTGACGGATTCGTTTCGGAGATCGCCGACGTCTCGCCGGGCCGTGGCCCGGTCGCCGCCGACGCTGGCGAGGACAGCCAGCGCGCGGTGATCCTGTGGCGAGACGGCAGCGAGACCCTTGTCATCGGCGCGGGCTACTACGGGCGGGCGGCCAATTTGGCCTGGATCATCCCGGTGCCTGGCGCGCCGACGCGAGACGGCGTTTTTCTCGCCAATCGCAGCTTTCTCGATGCGGTGTTTGAGGAGACTGCGCCCGGCCGCCAGCGCTCGTTCATCCGGTCCGACACACCCCCCGGCCAGATCGAGACCCTCTCCTGGCTGCTCCCCGCCGATACGCTGGCGTTTTCGGGATCTAAGGCCGATGCGCCCGGCGAGGCCACATCGTCTGTGACCGTGCGGGACGTATTTCCACTGGGGCCGTATCAGATCGCCATCCTCTCCGCGCACACCGCAGCAGACCTGGTAACGTGGCTTCGCGAGCACGGCTTCACGCCTCCCGCCGATGTGGAGGCCGCCGTCGACGATTACATCCGGCGCGGATGGTCATTCGTCGCGGCGCGATCCACAGCACCCGACGCTCAGGCTCGGGCGAAACCGGCAGCGGCGTGGGGGGAGCTGCCGCCGTTGGGGATGCGCTTCCCAGCGCCGAAGGCGACATACCCGCTGCTCATCTCGCGGGTTGGCGCGCGCGGCCGCATGACCTTGCGACTGGTGGTTCTGGCAGGCCAGGCAGTGTGGTGCGACGAGCTGCCGCTCCTGCAGCTTCAGAAGCAAGGGGCCAAACCGCTCAGCCTGGACGTGGAGCGGCGGGTCGCTGCGGAGAACGCGCCGTCGGGGGGCCTTCTCTGCGAGGCATGTGGTGAACTGCAGTGGCTCCAGGGCAGGGAGCGCTTCGGCGGCGGGCCTGCGCCGGTCAAGGCGCTGCCGGCTTTAGGTGAGGGATACCCCTCGCCCGACCCGACAGGGCTTTGGGCCACCCGGTACTGGGGCCTGCTGCAGCGCGACGCCCTCGTCGATCTCACTTTTCGCCCGGTCCACGCCTGGGACCCGTTTGTGTGGAACGAGTTGGCCATAAGCCGCATCCACCAGCCCTGGTGGCGGCTGCTCCCGACGGCGGGGCCTGCCGTGCTGGTCGCCTGGCTTGCCGCGACACTGCTGCTGCGCCCTCTGGCGCGCTTCGTCGGCGAGATCGAAGGGGCAGGGCCGTTGCCGTTGCCATCGTTCGGGCAGGCCGCGCTGTCCGGCCTGGCGGGAGTCGCGCTTTTCGCAGGCGTTGCCCAACTGGCAGGCGTGCTGGTAGTGCCTGTGCTGATCGGGCTCCTCGGCGTCGGCTTCGTTCTACCAGTGTTAGCCCCGCTGCTGATGTCCTATCGAATCGGCCCGTCGCGCGGGCAGTGCATCGGCATTGTAGCCATGCTCGCGACCGTCGCTGTGTCGGTCTTGTCCGCCACCGCAGTCGGTCGTGACCCGACGGCAGCGATCTTCGAGGTATGGTTGCCACTGGGCGCTCTTTGCCTCCTCGCCAGTCTCCTACTGCCTGCCTCACCGGATGCGATCAAGCGTCGCCCGCGCAGTCTCTGGCCGGTGGCAACTTACTTCGGTATCCTGATCGGGGTCCTGGCCGGCGTCGGGCAGGCGACCTGGTGGCCAGTCTTTCCGGTCAGTACCTCGTATCAGGGGAGCCGTCAGGAGATACTGACGGCTATCGGCGCTTTCCGCCAGGACTGCGGCTGCCTCCCCGCGTCGCTGGATGACCTTACATCCGCAACGCCTCCGAAGGCGGGAGTGGACGGCAGCGGCAACCCGGTGGCCCTCACTGGCACTGCGGCGTGGCACGGCCCCTACATGCCCTGCCTGCCGCACGACCCGACGACCTGGCGTAGAGATACGTGGCTCTATGAACCTACCGGCGACATGCTGGTTGAGCCCGGCAAGGCTACGGTGTCCTTGAACCAGCTCGGGCCGCCCCCCGCATCCACGGGCACGACGAGCACGCGGCCGCGTCAGGAACGGAACAGCCGGACCAAGTGAACCGTGTCACGATTCTCACAAACGCAGTGAGTTTCGTCCTCTGGGTTGTGTGGTCCGCCCTGGCGGCTCCTCCGGTTGCGAGAAGTTCCCCGGCGCGTAGGGGGCGCTGACGCGGGACAGTACCGTCGCTGCCTCAAGAACCGTCGAGTGGGGTCCTGCCCAGGCGGGATCGTTTCAGAGTGCCGGAACCCGGTATGAGCGCTGCCTCGAGAATCGCCGTCTGCCGGGCGAACGGCGACCTCACCCTGACCCGCCTACAGCGGGTAGGCCCCTCTCCACGCGTGGCTATGCTTTACCCACATCTTGCGTGCAGATCACGGGCCGTTGCCCCAAAAGGCCCGAAGGGCCGAAAGAGTTT
>CAYWBK010000296.1:0-8002 GCA_964455745.1 uncultured Armatimonadia bacterium | reverse complement strand
CTTCGTGGCCCTCTTGACCCCCAAAAACAAGGGGCGAGTGTCAAAGATCGGCTAGGGCTATAGTGATAGTGAATCTTTGGCAGACGGCGTTGTACGCACGGCGCGACTGGTGAACGGCCTTAACACCTTGGGGGACTGCGTCCCCCAAATCCCCGCGATTTTGAACGTCAGAACCTGACCTTTCACCGCCTGGAGACCTCAATGCGGATCACGCTACGCTGGAAAATGGCACTCATGTATGGGGCGCTGGTTGTGGCGCTGACGGCGGCGCTGGGCGCTTCCATCGAGGGGGCGGTCAGGGAGCGCATGACCGAGGCGCTTCAGGAGACGCTTCGATCCCAATGTCTGATCGTGCGCAACATCATTACCGGGGGCGAGCGGACCAGGACGCCGGCGGAGATGGATGCCGAAGCGAAGTTCCTCGGCGGGGAGCTGTCCGAGCGCGTGACCTTCATCGCGGCCGATGGCAAGGTCCTCGGCGATACCGAGCACGACCCGCTCACGATGGAGAACCACAACACACGGCCGGAGGTCGTCGAGGCGCGCGCCAGCGGGAGCGGCTCGGCGATCCGCCGCAGTGATACGCTGCAAATCGACATGCTCTATGTCGCCGTCACCGACCCTTCGGGGCTGGTGGTGCGAACGGCGCTGCCGCTAACGTATGTCGAGAGCGCCTCGGCAGGGTTGCGCCGGGCGGTGCTTCTCGCCGCCATCATCGCCGCCGCGCTCGGGTTGATCGCCAGCGCGTGGCTGGCGGGGACGGTCACGCGGTCGCTCGGGCGAGTCGCGGCGGCGGCGCGGCGAGTTGCCCGGGGGGATTTCGAGGCGCAGGCCCGAGTCTCTTCGCGTGATGAGGTCGCCGACCTGGCCGGGGTGCTCAACTCGATGACCCGCGATCTCAAGGACCGCATCGACCGCGAGCAGGAGACGGCGCAGAGACTGCGGGCGATCCTCGTGCAGATGGCCGACGGCGTGATCGTCGTGGGCACGGATGAGAAGGTCGAACTGCTGAATGCGGCGGCGGAAGGGTTCTTCGGCGTGTCGGCGGAGAGGGCTGTCGGCCGGCGCATCTCAGAAGTGGCTATCGACTACGAGCTGGCCGACCTGGCGACGCGCACCCTGCGTCTGGGCGTGCCCGCGAGCACCGAGATCCGGGTGGCCGAGCCGCAGGAGCGCGCTTTGGCGGCCACCGCCAGCCCCATCGAACTGCAGGATGGGCGTCCCATCGCCGCGGTCATCGTGCTTCGCGATCTCACCGAGGCGCGGCGGGTCGAGCATGTCCGGCGAGACTTTGTGGCGAATGCCAGCCACGAGCTTCGCACGCCGGTGGCGGCAATCCGCGCCCTCGCCGAGACGCTGGAAGCGGGGGCCCTCACCGATCCCGTGGCGGGGCCGAACTTCCTCGGCCAGATCGTGAGCCATACGACGAGTCTGACGACGCTGTTGGACGACATGATGCAGCTTGCGCGTCTCGAGGGCACCGAGCAGCGGCTCAAGCCGAAGCACACCGCCATCCTTCCGATGCTCACCCGCGCTGCGGAGAGACTGCAGCCGCAGGCCGAGGCGAAGCGAGTCGTCATCTCGATCTCGGCGCCGAAGGGGCTGGAATTGTATGCCGACCCGGACGGCCTGCAGGGGGCGATCGTGAATCTCATGGACAATGCAGTCAAATACACGCCCGCCGGCGGCCGCATCATGGCTTCCGCCGAGGCGGAGGGCGACCGGGTGCACATCCGCATCAGCGACACCGGCGTCGGCATCCCGCCGGAGGACCTCGAGCGCATTTTCGAGCGCTTCTACCGGGTCGATAAGGCGCGCTCGCGGGCGCTGGGCGGGACGGGGCTGGGGCTGTCGATTGTGAAGCACGCGGTCGAGGCCAGCGGCGGGAAGGTGTGGGCGGAAAGCGAACCGGGGAAGGGATCGACGTTCAGCGTGCTGCTGCCGTCGAAAAAGCCGGAATGACGCGGCAGGAACGCGATCTGACGCACTACGACATTGCCAGAGCGGCGCTGTCCAGGTGGCGCAAGCAGACCATCACGCTGCTGTGGGTGGCGTATGCCGCGTTTTACCTGTGCCGCGTGAACCTCGCCGCGGCGCAAAGCGACCTGGCCGCCGCCGAGGGGCTGTCGAAGCGCCAGCTCGGCATCCTGTTGTCTTTGCTGAAGGCCGTCTACACCGTCGGACAGTTGGCAAATGGCATCCTGTCCGACCGGCTGGGGCCGCGCCGTCTGCTGCTGACAGGCCTGTTCGCCTCAGCGGGTCTTAACGCCATCTTCTCCCACCTCAGCGACTTCCGCTACATGGCCCTCGTCTGGGCCGCGAACGGCTACTTCCAGGCCTGCGGCTGGACGCCGGTCGTGCGCACAATCGCGAACTGGTTCCCGGCACGGCTGCGAGACGCGGCTTCGGGGATCATCGGCGTCTCGTATATCCTCGGCAGCGGGGTGAGCTGGCTGCTGGCCGGCCACCTGACCGAGCGTTATGGCTGGCGCTACGCGTTCTGGGTGCCGCCGTGGATATGTGTCGGCGTGGTCGTGCTGCTGGTCATCGCGTTCCGCGAGCACCCGTCGGATGTCGGCCTGACGGACGAAGAGGCCGAGGCGGATCAGACTGCCGTATCGGCTACAAGTCCGACAGCCTGCGCCCCCTCGAGCCTGCGCGACGCGCGGCTCTGGGCGCTGGGGTGCGCGATGCTGTGCTTCAACTTCGGGTATCACGGGCTTTTGGACTGGATGCCGCACTATCTTGCCGAAGCGCGCGGGCTGGCCGCGGGCGCAGCATCAACGCAGGCATTCCTGCTGCCGCTCGGCGGGGCTATCGGTTGCACGGTGTTGACGGTGGTAACGCGCCGCAAGGCAAAGGCCCGGCCACTCGCCGTCGCGGCGCTGCTGGCCGCCCTCGCCGTCCTGATCTACGCGGTTCCGTATCTGACCGAGCGGCTGCCGAGGTCATTATGGGCCACCATCCCGCTGCTGGGGGTGCTGTCATCGGTGCCCGCATCTCTCATGGCCTGCGCGATGCCCGTGAACGTGGTTGCCCATAACAAGGCCGCGACGGCCGCGGGGATCATCGATTCGCTGGGTTACGTCGGCTCGGCGACATCAGGCTGGGCGAGCGGGCGGGTGCTGGATCGGGTGGGGAGGGCTCGCGGATCGGCCGCGGCCTGGAGGGCGGCGTGGCATATATGGCCGATAGGGGTCGTCGCATCCGCTGCGATGATGGTCGGCCTTGCAGTGAGGGGTGAAACGGCGGGCGAGACGCCAACCCCCGATTTGTCCTTGTGAAAGATGGCTTTCGCGCTTCATCTACGACGTTCCTCGTTCCTTAACCTCCCCTTAATTTTGGCTTAACTCCGCCTTTACCCCCGGAATCTATGCTTTTTCCAGCAAATACGGGTGCGCAGTTGCATCGCGCTCGCGAAGAGGGAGAAAGCATGATGACATTACGCTTCGCTAAGACGTGGGCTGGCGTCGTCACTCTTGGAGTGGTTGCCGCTGCCGTTGCGCTGCTTTGTGGCTGCGGCCCCAAGCAGCCTCAAGGCGGCATGACCCCTCCGGGTCCGATGACGGGCGGTCCGGGAATGCAGGCCAAGGGCGGTCCCGCAGCCGGCGGCGAGCAGGTTCAGGTTAAGGGATCGGACACGATGCTGCAACTGTCGCAGGCGTGGGCTGAGGAGTACCAGAAGAGCAATCCGGGCGCCGCAATCTCGGTCAGTGGCGGCGGCTCGGGCGTCGGAATCACGGCGCTGATCGATGGCACCTGCCAGATCGCGAACGCGTCGCGCAAGGTCAAGGACACAGAAGTTGCCGATGCCAAGACCAAGGGTGTTACTCCCAAGGAGTTCATCATGGCCTACGACGGCATCGGGGTCATCGTCAACAAGGATAACCCTGTCACGAAGCTGAGCATCGACCAGCTTGCCGACATCTTCACCGGCAAGGTCACGAACTGGAAGGCCGTGGGCGGCAAAGACGGAGAGATCGTGGTCCTGTCTCGCGACGTCAGCTCCGGCACCCATGTGTACTTCAAGGAAAAGGTCCTCAACAAGGGCGACGAAAAGGGCAAGGCCGAGTATGCGAAGAGCGTCCTGTTCCAGCCCTCGACTGAGGCCATCGTCGATCAGGTCGTCCAGAACCCCAAGGCCATCGGCTACGTCGGCCTGGGCTACATCAAGGACACCATCAAGGTCATCGCCGTAGCGACGAAAGCCGGCGCGGATGGCGTGAAGGCCTCCGTTGAGACGGTATCCAACGGCACATATCCGATCTCCCGCCCGCTGATGTGCTACACGAACGGCGAGCCAAGCGGCGCAGCGAAGGCGTTCATCGACTGGTGCCTCGGGCCGGACGGCCAGAAGGTCGTCGCAGCCAAGGACTTCGTTCCGCTGACCAAGGCGCCGGAAGCAACGAAGAAATAACGGCGACGGACATCGCCCCAATTGTCCCTCCCAAGGACGGATAGGGCCGCGGACCCAGCGACGCGGCCCTATCTAATCTGCCTGCAATATGGCACCCAGTGCAGTTACGGACCGAAACGACGCCTACGGAATCGCGGAACATGCGCAAGCGACACTCACGACTGTCAGAACGCATCATCGAGAAGCTCATCGAGGCCGCCGGCGTGGCCTCGGTGGTCTTCGTCGTGCTCATTTTCGCCTTCTTGCTGCGGGACGCCCTGCCTGTCCTGAAAGGGCAGTCGCTGTGGCAGCTTTTGACCGGCCAGGTGTGGCGTCCCATCTCGGAGCCGCCCCTGTTCGGGTATCTGCCACTCATCGCCGGATCGGCGCTGTGCACGTTCGGGGCGGTGGTCATCGCCATCCCGCTGGGTCTCGCATGTGCGGCGTATCTGGCCGAGGTGGCCCAGCCGGTCGTGCGCGACGTCCTCAAGCCGACGGTGGAACTACTCGCCGCCATCCCTTCGGTCGTACTCGGCTTCCTGGGCCTGGCAGTCCTCGGGCCCGCGCTCAAGTGGGGCGCAGTGTCGCTCAGCCACATCATCACCCGGCCCGAGTGGCTGCACAATGGCCTCGACATGCCGACCGGCCAGTCGGCCCTCGCCGGCGCAATCATTCTCGCTTTCATGGCGCTGCCGACCATCGTGACGGTATCGGAGGACGCGTTGGCAGCGGTGCCGAGGGCGTTCCGGGAGAACTCGCTCGCTCTCGGAGCGACGAAATGGCAGACGATCTGCGGGGTGGTTTTCCCGGCGGCAAGTTCCGGGCTGATCGCCGCGGTAATGCTGGGTGTCGGGCGAGCCATCGGAGAGACGATGACCGTGCTGATGGTCACCGGCAATTCGCCGGTGATGCCCGACCTCGCCATCGCCTACTTCCGCCCCGTTCGCACGATGACGGCGACCATCGCCGCCGAGATGGGCGAGACCGCCCAGTACGGCGAGCATTACCACGCGCTGTTCATGCTCGGCCTGGTGCTGCTGGTGATCACATTCTGCGTGAACATGGTCGCGGACGCGGCTATCCGGCGGTCCGCGGTAGCGGGTGCCTCATGACGACATTGGCCAATACTAACGCTGCGCCTTCTGTGCCCCTCCGCACGCACGGCGGGGACAACGGCGGCGCCTCGGGCGGCGGGCCAGGTCCCGGAGCCGCGCCAATCCAATCCGGCGTCTCCAGGGGCCTGCTGGGGCCGCAAGCGCGAGACCGCTTCGCCCTACGGCTGCTGGCGCTATCCACGCTCTCGGTGATCCTGCCGGTGGTGTTGGTCGTCTATTTCCTTGTGAAGAGCGGCATCCCGGCGATCAACTGGGAGTTCATTAGCCAGGCCCCGAGCGACGGCATGACCAAGGGCGGCATCTTCCCGGCGATCATCGGGACGGTCTACCTGATGGTGGGCACCTTGGTGCTGGCGGTGCCGCTGGGGATCGGCGCAGCGATCTACTTGTCTGAATACGCGCGGCGCGGCACAATCGTGCGGATCATCCGGCTGGCTATCGTGAACCTTGCAGGAGTGCCGTCCATCGTCTACGGGCTGTTCGGGTTAGGCGTGTTCGTCCTGTTCTGCCACTTTGGGTCCTCGATCCTCGCCGGATCGTGCACGCTGGCGATCCTGGTGCTGCCGATGGTCATCACGGCGTCGGAGGAGGCGTTGCGGCAGGTGCCGGCGGAGTTCCGGTTCGCCAGCCTCGGCCTGGGGGCGACCAAGTGGCAGACGACCTGGAGAATCACGCTGCCGAATGCGCTGCCGGGCATCCTGACGGGTGTCATCCTGTCGATGGGCCGGGCGGCCGGCGAGACCGCGCCGATCCTGTTTACCTGCGCCGCTTTCTATCTGCCGCGCCTGCCCAAATCGATCCTGAACCAGTGCATGGCGCTGCCGTATCATTTGTACTCGGTCGCGACCCAGGTGCCGAACGCGCCGCAAACGATCCGGTGGGGTACCGCGCTGGTGCTGCTGGCGCTGGTGTTGGGCGCGAACGGCGCCGCGATCAGCTTGCGTATCCGCGCGCGAAAGGCCAGGAAGTGGTGACGATGGTGGCTATGCCTCAACTTGTGCAAGAAAACGCGGCCTGCCAGTTGCCGGGAGATGACGTGTGTGGGAAACTGGAGACGCGAGACCTCAACCTTTACTACGGCAAGGCGCATGCGCTCAAAGGCATCAACGCCAGCATCTCGGCCTGTGAGATCACCGCGCTCATCGGGCCCTCCGGGTGCGGGAAGTCGACCTACCTGCGCTGCTTCAACCGGATGAACGACCTGATCGACAATGTGCGCATAGAGGGACAAGTCAGCCTCGACGGCGGAGACATCTACGCGAAGAGCACGGACGTCGTCCACTTGCGCAAGCGAGTCGGGATGGTCTTTCAGAAGCCCAATCCCTTCCCGCTGTCGATCTACGACAACATTGCATACGGCCCCCGACTGCACGGCACGCGGAACGTCTCGGCAATCGAGGACATCGTCGAGAAGAGCCTGCGCGGCGCGGCGCTGTGGGACGAGGTCAAGGATAAGCTGCGCAAATCGGCGTTTGAGCTGTCTGGCGGGCAGCAACAGCGTCTGTGCATCGCCCGGGTGATGGCGGTCGAGCCGGAGGTCGTGCTGCTCGATGAACCGTGCTCGGCCCTCGACCCGACGGCGACGTTCAGAATCGAAGAGCTACTGCTCGAGATGAAGTGCAAGTATACTATCGTGATCGTGACGCACAACATGTACCAGGCTTCACGGGTGTCTGATAAGACGGGTTTCTTCCTGATGGGCGAATTGATCGAGTTCGGCCCCACTGCGAGCATCTTCGAAAAGCCGCAGGACGAACGCACCGACGACTACATCCGGGGAAGGTTCGGCTAGCCACCACGCAGAGGACATCGCAATGGTTACGGTATCCACACGTCAGACCTTCAGCATCGAGCTTGATAACCTTCGCGTCAAGGTGCTGAACCTGGGCGCCCTCGTCGCGGACATGTTGAGCAACTCCGTGACCGCGCTCGCGCAGCGGGACGAGGCGAAGATCGACGCGGTGCTGGTCAGTGAGATGCTGGCCGACGACCTCGACCGCGAGGTGGAGCAGGAGTGCATGAGGCTACTTGTACTACAGCAGCCGCTGTCCGCCGACCTGCGAGCGATCGTCGGGGCCCTGCGCATGGCGACGGAACTGGAGCGCATTGGCGATTACTCCAAGGACATCGCGAAGGTGGCTCTGCGGCTGCGCGACGAGGAGTTCTTCAAGCCACTGAACGACATTCCCCGGATGGCGAGCCTTGCAGGTGAAATGCTGCGTACCGCTTTGCGTGCCTTCGCCGACCACGCCCCCGAGCTGGCAGCCACAATCCCCTCTAAAGACAAAGTACTCGACGTAGTCTGGCATGGCCTGAGGACCGAGCTGGCCGCGTTCATGCGCAAGGACCCGGGCATCGTAAACCAGGCTTTGGAGTTCCTTCTCGTCGCACGGTACCTCGAGCGCGTCGGCGACCATATCGTGAACATCGCCGAGCGCGTCTACTACGTCGAGACGGGCGATGCGCTGCCGAGCGTGAAGACGGCGGCGTA
>CAYWBK010000295.1:0-8003 GCA_964455745.1 uncultured Armatimonadia bacterium | reverse complement strand
ATTCCGCGCCCGGGTAGACCTCCGACCGCGCCGTAGCTGCAACCGCTCTATCGCCCAGCACTTCGGCGGCCACAGACAGCAACAGACTGCTATCCACGCCGCCGGAATAGGCCACAACGACGCTCCCCATATCCGCCAGAACCACCTTCAGTGCATCAAGTTTGTCATTGCTCATTCGCCGTCTTGCCTCTCGCCGTTAGCCGTTCTTCGCCGTTCTTCGCCGTTCTTCGCCGTTCTTCGCCGTCATTTGCCGTCATTTGCCGTCTTCTGCGTTCAGCGTTCTGCGTTCAGCGTTCACAATTTCCCCCAGCCCCCTGCTTCGACCGCTTCGCAAAGCTGCATCGTCTTGAGCGCATCGGCGAAGTTGGTTGCCGGTTGCTTACCGTCCCGAATGCAGGAGAGGAAGTGGCGCGTCTCCTGCAGGTAGCCGTATGTCGCATGGAAGTCGTCCCGGCCTACGAGTTTCGCCCCTTCGAGGATGGTAGGCTCTCCCGCGCCGTCCGCGAACACCTCGGCGCGCTCCGGGGCACGAATATACGCGGCAATCCCCGTCCCGTGCACCTCGAAGCGCTCATAGCGCGTCCCCGATACGCGGTTCGAGAGTAGTGTCCCGACCGCCCCGCTGTCGAAACAGATGAGCGAGCTGAACACGTTCTTCCAGTCGGCGTCGCGCATCTGGACGGAAGAGGCAATGTCCACCGCCTCGCCGGCGATGAAGCGCATGAAATCGACTGCGTGGATCACGTCCATGAGCACGATGCTCATCTCGTAGTACGGACGCTGGCCGAGCATGAACTTGTGGAACTCGGCGAGGAGCGAGGTCGTCGCGCCTCGGTCGTCGATCATCTTCTTCGCCTCGACCACGACGGGCGCGAAGCGGCGATTGAAGCCGACCGCGGAGAGGACGCCCCTCTTGGAAGCCGCAGCGGCCATCTCCTGCGCCTCGGCAGCGCTCATGCCCAGGGGCTTCTCCACGAACACATGCTTGCCCGCGGCGATGCAGTCCAGGACGATGTCCTTCAGCGGCATCGGCGGCATGATGACATACACCGCATCCAGCGCCTGCTCGGCAAGCATCGCGCGATAGTCGGAGTACCGCGCAGCCACGCCGTACTTATCGGCAGTGCTTTGGAGCTTCTCGGCGTCGAAGTCGCAGATCGCGACCAGTTCGGCCAAGTCCTGACTATCCGCCAGACTTGGATAGTGGACCGCGTTCGCCATGCCGCCCGCGCCGATGAAACCGACCTTCACTCTCGACATGATGCCATCGCTCCCATATCTGGATGCCCAGAGGCCCGTCGGCCTACTGCATCTGAACCTCAGGCCATAAGAAGAGCACGAGCGCGACCGCGAAGCCGAGCAGCCCGCCCAGGAGGACTTCGAGCGGCGAGTGAATGCGCGCCTGGACGCGGCTTTGCGATACGAGCAGCGCCAGCGCCAGAGCCAGGCACGTGACCGGAAGGCTGCGGGTCAGGAAGGCGATGCTCGTCGCGACCATGAAGCCTAAAGCCGTGTGCCCCGAGATGACGCCGCCTCGCCAGAAAGTGCCCCTGCGGGTGATATGCTTGGCCCAGGTGATGAAGATCGCGAGGCAGAGCGAACCCAGCACGACGATCTGGAGCACGCCGAACTTCGGCCTGGGCGGCGGGAACGGCAGGTTCGCGAAAGCGTTGATGAGCCGTCCGTCGGCGAAGAACACAAGCCCCGCCACGACGATCGAATACGCCGCGGCGATCAAAACGGCCCCTGCAGCGAGGTCTTTGGCTGTCTTCGCCCGCTGGTCGAACCCCTCGACGGTGAGGTCGATTGCCTGCTCGATTGCGCTGTTGAACATCTCCGCGACGAGAACAAACGCCATCGCCTGCAGCAGATGAAGCAGCTCGTACGTCGTCACCCCCAACCCGTACGCCCCGATCAGCACCAAGGTGATGATGAATGCGTGCACCCGCATGTGCCTTTGGGTGCTGAAGGCGAAAATGACCCCCTCCCAGGCGAACCGGAAGCTGCGAAGCACCGACTTGCGTGGGAGGGCTGTCTTGGGAGTGCCGCGCCTAATCGAATGCCGTTCCGGCGATTGCATGGGTATCAGGGTTGCCGTCCAATCGCGATCTGTGCCACCGGGAGCCGATCGAGGCGGCAGAAGTCTGTAGGAGCACTCTCCAGAGTGCGATATTGCCGTCAGACGTGTCGGATGCGCGTCTTTGCGGGAGAAATGGCGTCTCTTTTGCGACGCAATAACGGCATCACGGTCTGGAGACCGCTCTTACAGGCGATCCAGCGACTCCTGTAGTCACTCGATCAACAGGGCTCGCGCCTCAGGCCCACCGTGTCCAGCGCGCGCGTCTGCCGAGACTTCATGTCGTCGAGACCGGCCTGGGTTTCGTCATCATGGCCGAGCACGTGCAAGAGGCCGTGCGCGAACAACCAGGCGATCTCGTAATCCGTGCTGTGTCCCTGCTCGGCGGCTTGCCGTTGCGCGGTGGGCACCGCGATGATGACCTCGCCGCTGACGCTGCCGTCGGCGTCCGTCTCCGCCTCGAAGGAGAGAACATCAGTCGGCCGGTCGGTGCCCCGGTAAGCGAGGTTCATCTCGCGCATCCGCTCATCGTCCACGAAGACGAGGCTCAACTCGTCAAGCCCCTTCCGCTCCTCCGCCAGTACCACCTCCCCGATGCGTTGCAGCAGGGAGAGGTCAGCGGGACGTTCCTGCAGGTTCCTGACCTGAAGTCTCATTCGCGATCCCTTCGGGGCCGCCCGGCAGCTTCGTGGCTCCGCTCGGCGAGCGCCGAAGCTCCTCGTGTACCGCCTTCTGCGCCTCGGCCCGGATCTGGTCGGGGTACCGGATGCGCTGGTGGAAGGCGGCGGTCAACGAGTCCAGGAACGATCTCTTGACGACCGTGAGGTCGTGGAAGGTCAGCGGGCAGTCGTCGAGCTGCCCGTCTTCCACCTTCCCTGCCACCAGAACGTCAATCATCTCCTGGATGCGGATCGGGCTGAAGTCCTGGAGGGTGCGCGATGCCGCCTCGACAATGTCGGCGAGCATGATGATGGCGTTCTCTTTGGAGTGCGGCTTCGGCCCCGGGTAGCGGAAACTGGCTGCGCTGACCTCCTGATCCGGCCCCGCCTGCCGGATCGCCTTGTCATAAAAATACGCAATGAGCGAGGTTCCGTGGTGCTCGGCGATGATGCTCGCCACTTCCTCGGGAAGCTGATGCTCGCGCGCCAGTTCGACGCCGTCCTTGACGTGCGCGATGAGGATGAGCGCGCTCAAGTACGGCGACAGGCGTTCGTGCGGGTTGTCCGCGCCACGCATCAGGTTCTCCACGAAAAAGAACGGGCGCTTGAGCTTCCCGATATCGTGGTACATCGCAGCGACGCGGCACAGGAGGCCGTTCGCGCCGATTGCATCCGCCGCCGGCTCCGCGATATTGCCCACCATGACGCTGGCCTGGTAGGAGGCCGGAGCCTCCGTCAGCAAACGCTTGAGGATCGGCTCGGAGGGATTGCCCAGCTCCATGAGGCGGAAATCCGTGACGATGCCCAGCGGCCTTTCGAGCACCAGAGCCGCTCCGACGGCGAACAACACGGCCAGTAATCCCCCGACGCCCGCGCCGGCTTCCATGCGCCCGACGATTGCATTCCCGAACACGCCGTTGACCGCAGCCAAAACCGCGGCATTGCACACCATCATGATCGCGGCCGTCCGGGCGATGACCCCACGGCGATTCCCGTGCCCGGACACCGCCTGGGCCGCCATCACGCCACACAACATGGACGCGATCACCAGACGCGTATCGCTTCCAACGGCGACCAGACCCAGGTTCAATGACAGGGCCGCAGCCGACGCAACGGCGGTTGCAGGCGAGAGAAGCAGGGCAATGAAGATGCACGAGGCCGTGGTCGCGCAGAGAGCCAGAGCTTCGAACCACGATGTCTGCTGCGCAAATCGGTAACCAAGCGCAGCGAGGACCAGCACTGCGCCGATGAGCCAAAGGTGCGTCATGTTGACGTAACTACGCTCCTGGAACCGGTAGAGGAACAGCCCCAGGGTCATGACGATGGCCCACAGTGTGACGAACATCCCCGCTGCCTGCCAGTAGTCAAGCTGCGGCTGCAACAGGCCGAGCGCAGTGGCGATGTCGATATGCCGCTGGGTTACGACCTCATCGGCGCGGACGACTATATCACCGGCCCGCACCTGCTGGCGCACCTCTTCGATACGCTGGGCGGCAGCTTCGCGCTTGGCCTGCGTGGCTGTCGCATCGTAGGTGGAGTTCGGCTTCAGCGCCGCCCGTGCGATCTCTCCTGCGATCTCAGCATACTTGGCGGTCAAGCTGCTGCGGTTCGCGTCGCGCATCACGTCGTCACGCGCGCGGTCGAGGTCCTCCCCATTGTTCCGGATCTGCTTCTGCATCTGCTGATCGCACAGCGCCGACGCCGTGTCACGCACCCGGTCCAGCGTTCCGGTCGGCGCCTCGATCAGGAAGTTGAGCACATCGCCGCCGAGTTGGATGTCGAGCTGATCGCGCAGGGCGTCGACCTTGTCGATGGCTCTGGGATGAGACGCATCACCTCGAACCGCGACGGCACGATCGAAGATATCCTTGATCGTCGACAGCGTCTCGCGGCGGGCGTTCATGTCGCGCACGTAGACGTCTTCCTCGGCCTGAGCCGCCTGATCACGGAGCCGCTGCGTCTCCTGGGTGTCCACGTAGTACGCGGTGCGCTGGGCGATGACGGCGCGTGGGGCACGGGCGCCGAGAGTGAGATCGACTTTCGTGGGGAGCAGGCGTGCAAAGAGGACGACGAACAAGGCAACGGCCGTGATCAGCCCGATGCCGAAGCGCCGGTACGAGTCGGACGTCAGGTCGCGTCCGAAGATGCGCCTGTGATGGTGAGTTCGACCGTTGTGATGCGCGATCATGGCGCCACACTCAGGCGGTCGGGCTGCGAGCGGAGCGTATCGGGGGCTTCACACACCGGCCGCCGCGACGCCGCGTTCGCCGCCGAGGCGGCCCGGCTAGCCTCGCTTGCGCTCAGGCTCAGCTCGCTCATAGGCTTCCACTATTCTCTGAACCAGGTCGTGCCGCACAATGTCGGCCCCCGTCAGCTCGCAAAACCTCGCGCCCTCGACCCTGCCGAGGACTTGCTGTGCGTGTTGCAGTCCCGACATCTGGGCCGCCGGCAGATCAGTCTGAGTTACATCTCCCGTGACGACCATCTTCGATCCGAACCCCATCCGGGTGAGGAACATCTTCATCTGCGCGATGGAGGTATTCTGCGCCTCGTCGAGCACGATGAACGCGTCATTCAGCGTCCTGCCTCGCATGTAGGCCAGTGGAACGACTTCAATCGTCCTGCGCTCGAGGTTGCGCCGGAACCGATCTGCGCCCATGATATCGTGCAGGGCGTCGTGCAGCGGGCGCAAGTACGGATCGACCTTTTCCGAGATGTCTCCGGGCAGGAAGCCCAGATTCTCGCCCGCCTCGACGAGCGGCCGGGTCAGAACCACGCGGCTCAGCCGGCCGTCGCGCAGGCCGGCCACGGCCACAGCCATTGCCAGGTACGTCTTGCCCGTCCCGGCGGGTCCGACGCAGAAGACGAGATCGCTTTCCTGCATCGCGCGAACGTATGCCGCCTGCCCGGCCGTCCGGGGCCGCACGGGCTTGCCGCGATGCGTGATGACCACCGGTTCGGACAGCAGCGCCTGAACGTCCTCTACGGCGTCCCGCTGGACCGCCCGCACGGCGTAGCGTACGTCCGCGGTTGTCAGTGTCCGGCCGCGCCGGATCACGGAAAGCAAGCTCTGAATCAAGCCGCCCGCTGCCTCACAGGCTGCGGGCGCACCGGCTACACTGAGATTCTGCCCCTTCACCGAGACACGCACCCCCAGCACATCCTCGATGAGACGCAGGTTCACATCATGCTCGCCGCAAAGGCTCTGCAGTTCGGCGGTGTCCACCGGCTGTTCCACCTCGCGGACCGCCTCGCGAGCGCTGTCGTCGTCTGCTATCGTAGACCGTAGCCTCCGGGGGCATCGTGTGCGTCGCTGCCGGGCGCTGGCAAAGCGCTCCGGCGACCGCCGCCTGTAACTGGACTTCCCTGCGCCGGATTATAGTCCTCGCCGAGAAGGCAAGTCAACGCGCGACAGACCTGTGCCGACGATCCGGCAACACACCCCCAGGCATCTACTCCGGCCACGGCGGCCATCCCATGCCCCGCCCTCCCAGAATATGTACGTGCAGGTGATCCACCGACTGCCCCGCATTTGGCCCGCGGTTGATTACCAGGCGGTAGCCGCTGTCTTCGATGCCGAGGTCGCGGGCGACGGCCGCCGCGGCGAGAAGCAGCCTGCCAAGCTCCTCCCGGTGCTCTCGCCTCGCATCGGCGACATCGCGGATGTGAACTCTGGGGATCAGCACGATATGCACCGGGGCCTGAGGGTGGATGTCGTGGAAGGCGAAAACATGCTCGTCCGCGTAGGCAACCTTCGCCGGAATCTCGTCTCGTGCGATCTTGCAGAAGATGCAGTCCGGGTCGGCGGAGGCGCTGGCAGTCGAGGGGGGGATAGCGGGTTCGTTCATGGCAGGACCTCTACACGCCCGAGCGCGTCGCGGTCCGGTTGAAGCGTCGCCCGTCCAGGGACAGGGAACCCAGGTTCTTCAGGATCGCCTCGAGACCCAGGATCGTGGACGACATCGGATCGGTAGCGACCGTGACGGGGATGTTGAGCTTATCGGAAATGAACGCGTCGATGCCGCGCAGGAGGGCTCCGCCACCGCAGAGCATGATGCCGGCTTCAGCGATCTCCTGCTGTTCGCGGGGCTGGAGGTCCTCCAGGACCCAACTGATCTCGGCAATAATGGGCCTCATGGCCCGCGCGAGGACATCGGAGAGGTCCTCGACCACGACGTCCGCGCTGGACTTCGTCGTGCCGTTCGTTGTCGTGGTCGCCGTGCTGACCGGGGTGATCTCCTGCGACAGGCTGGGGTCGACCGACCCGGCGCGGATCTTGATCTCCTCGGCGGTGGCGCGGGTGATCCTCACGCCCTGCGACCACTTCACAGCCCGCACGATCGCCTCATCCAGGTCGTCCCCGCCGTATCGGAGCGATGCGCCGGCAGTCACAAGCCCGAGGGACACGACCGAGATGTCGGTCGAACCCGCGCCGATGTCGACGATCATGTGGCTCGTGTTGCTGTCGACCGGCAAGCCCGCGCCCAGGGCCGCCGCGAGACCGTTCTGGACGGTCATGATACGCCCGCCGCCTGCGGCATGGACCGAGTCGGTCAGGGCGCGGTATTCAACGGCTGTGACCTGGGGGGGATAAGAGACGAGTACGGTGGGGCTGATGATCGGACGCCGGCCGAGGGCCACCTGCAGGAAATGCCGGAGCATGGCCACAGCGGCATCGAACTCCGCCACGACCCCGCCCTGAACGGGCCGAACCACCCGCACGCCCGGCACCTCGCGCTCCAGCATCCGCCGAGCCTCGATGCCGATGGCGGCCGGCTTACGCTTGTCGTCGGCATAGGCGATGACGGTCGGCTCGCGCACGACAACGCCCGCGTCCTTGACGACGATCTGGAGGTTGGCCGTGCCGAAATCGATGGCGATTTCCTCAGCCCAGGGGAGAAGTCTCATAGGCCACCAAAACGGCCAATCCTCCGACAGAAGTGCGGGCAACAGACCCGGAAACACGGATACCGAACACAAAGTCTACCATACCGAGCGCGCGAAACGCAATGAATTCAACGCTGAACGCAAAACGCTGAACGCAGGAATAACGGCAAAGAAACGGCAATAACGGCAAAACTGCCACGTCCATATTGCCGTCTCTGCCGTCCCCAGAACCTGAAGCCTGCCGTCCCTGCCGTCTCCAAAACCTAAAACCTGCCGTTCCCGCCGTTGTCGTCCCTGCCGTCTCCAAAACCTAAAACCTGCCGTTCCCGCCGTTGCCGTCCCTGCCGTTCCTGCCGTTCCTGAAACCTGCCCCCCCCCCC
>CAYWBK010000294.1:0-8003 GCA_964455745.1 uncultured Armatimonadia bacterium | reverse complement strand
GCTTGACGGCAACGGCTTGAGACCAATTCGCGGCCCCCAGGTGCGAAAATGTGGGAGGTAATTGCAAAAGTCGCTGCGTCGTCTGTAGGAGCGGTCTCCAGACCGCGATTGCCGTTAATACGCCGCAATAACAACATGTTTTCGTCTCTATAGACGTTATTTTGCACACTATCGGGTCCGGTCGCACTCTGGAGAGTGCTTCTAAAGACTTTTGCAATTGCCTCGTGGGTAAAGCATAGCCACTCGTGGAGAGGGGAGAACGTCAAACCACGAAGACTCGAAGTCACGAGAAACGGCCACGAAAAACGACCCTGGCCCTGAGGCCCTTGCCGTTTCGTGTCTTCGAGTCTTCGTGGTAAGACGCGCCGTTCAAGCCGGGACGGCTGACGGCACCTCACCCCCGCCCCTCTTCCCGCCCAGGCGGGATGGAGAAGGGAGAACGTCAACGGCAAACGGCCTGCGGGCGAGATGCCCGCACCACGCGATATTTGTCAAGCGGGAGATGATCTTCAGTGGCTATCCGAGAGATGTTCGAGCTGACCGACCGAGTCGCCGCCGTCACCGGGGGCGCGAGGGGCATTGGCCGCGCCGGGGCCGAGGCATTTGCTGAAATGGGCGCGGACATTGCCCTGATCGACCTCAACGCGGAGAACCTTGCCCGAGCGAAAGCCGAAATCGTCGCCGCGACGGCTCGACGGGTTGAGACCTTCGTCTGTGATGTCACTGACGAGGCCGCTGTCGTCGCGACGTTCGCGGCCATCGAGGCGGCGTTCGGGAAGACCGATGTCTTATTCAATAGCGCCGGCATCGTCATCTGGGAAAATGCCGAAACGATGTCCGCCGAGCAGTGGGACAAAGTCGTGAACTGCGACCTGAAGGGCACTTTCCTGTGCTGCCGCGAGGCGGGCAAGCGCATGATTGCGCAGGGCAAAGGGTCCATCGTGAACGTGGCGTCCATGTCCGGGCATATCGTGAACACACCGCAGAATCAGTGCTCGTACAATGCCGCGAAAGCCGCCGTGATCCAACTTACCCGCAGTCTTGCCACCGAGTGGGCCCAGCATGGCGTGCGCGTCAACTCGTTCAGCCCGGGCTACACCGCCACTGAGATGACCATGACCGTTCCCGAGTACCACCCCGGTTGGAACGCCCTCGTGCCGATGAAGCGGATGGGCGAGCCGGCGGAGTTGATGGGCGCGTTGGTGTATCTGGCATCGGACGCTTCGAGCTACACGACAGGGCATGACATGGTGATCGACGGCGGGTACTGCTGCTGGTAGCGCTCCCGCCGAATTCTTCGCGTAGGAGCCATCCCCCATGAGACGCGTCTTCTGGTGGCTTTGCCTGCTCGTGATCCTGCCGACGGCAACTCAGGTCCGGGCGCAAAACGAGACCATCATCAAGTCCTCCGGCAGCGGCTTCATCGTCGACGCTCGGGGCTATATCCTGACCAACGAGCACGTCATTCATCGCGCGAAATCGGTCAGAGTCATCGTGCAACAAGGGGCTCCCGTGTCGGCCACGATTCTGAGCGCCGATGCCGACCATGACCTGGCGCTGCTGAAGATCGAGGCCAACGAGGCGCTCCCGACCGTCGCCATCGGCAACTCCAGCGAGGCCAAGCGGCAGCAGAGCGTTCTAGCGATGGGCTTCCCGTTCGGCGAGGCCGCGATCACGTCCACGAGCGGCAAGATCGTGTCGATCCGGCATGAGGCGGCCGACCAGCTTCTCGTCACCGACGCCGTGGTCAACCCCGGCAACAGCGGCGGGCCGCTGCTCAACGACCGGGGCGAGGCCATCGGCGTCGTCAAGGCGCTGCTACTGGCGCAGGTGGGCGACGTGCGGACGAAGGCAGGCGAGACCTACGCGGCTCCAATCAGCTTCGCGATGCCGCTGCTGGCGGTGATCCCCGGATACGACTGGACGAGCGTCGGCAAGGCGACGGAGAAAATGGAGATGGACGCGATCGACGCCAAGATCGGCCCGGCGGTGGTGCAGATCCTGTCCGACCGCGTCGACCCGGGGACTATCGAAACCGACGCGGGCGATGAGGGCAAGACGTTCAAAGAGAACGCCCTCGCGCTGGTGAAGTCTTACTTCGACCGCATGAACCTGAAGTACGAGGTCGACACCAGCAAGGAGTACCCCGTCGTCTCGTGCACCCTCAAAATGGACAACGCTACGCACCACATGCGCGTGGTCATCGACTCCAAGCGGCAACTCGTGTACTTGTTCCTGAACCGCTACCTGTCTGCGCCCGCGAACAGCGCGAACGTGGGCAAAGTCCTGCAAGCGCTGATGGAGCAGAATTGGAATCTCAACATCGGGAAGTTCGAGTGGGACCCCAGCGACGGGGAGATTCGGTATTCGTACTGCTTCACGACGGAGAATGGAATCGGCTTCGAGGCGTTCGAGGCCATCGTCCAGACACTCGCCCAGACCGGCGACCGCCTCTGGCCGGACCTCAAGAAGCTGACCGAATAGGCAAGACCTCAAACCGCCCCACGTCGAAGGCCGCGTCGCCTCAGCCTTCGATCCAGCCGCCAAGCAGGACAATACCCTATGCCTGCCGAAGTACAATGTCGTCTCCTCCGCGAGCGTGCCCATGTCGTTCGCCGTTCTTGCCGTTCTTTGCCGTTTTTAGCCGTTGATTCTGCGTTCTGCGTTCAGCGTTCAGCATTTAGCGTTTGGCGCTTAGCGTTTTCCCAAGCGAGCCCTTCTGGATGATCCCTGAAAGCCTTCTTGCGTCGGTGGCGGCGCCGGCCCGATATGTGGGCGGCGAATGGAACGCGGTGGTCAAAGACGGCGCAGACGCCCTCGTCCGCTTCGCCCTGTGTTACCCGGATGCCTACGAAATCGGCATGAGCCATCTCGGCAGCCGCATTCTGTATCATGCCGCCAACCTGCGGGATGATACATGGTGCGAGCGCGTGTTCTACCCCTGGCCTGACGCGGTTGAGGTGCTCCGCGGCAAGGGCATCGCTCTGTGCACGTTGGAGAGTGGCACCCCGCTCTCCGCGATGGACATCGTCGGCTTCACGCTGCAGCACGAGCTGACCTACACCACGATCCTGGCGACGCTTGAGCTTGGCGGCATCGGACTTCTCGCGGAAGAGCGCGGCGAAAATGAGCCGATTGTGATCGCAGGCGGCCCCTGCGCCTATAATCCCGAGCCTCTCGCCGACTTCATCGACGCTTTCGCCATCGGCGACGGAGAGGACGTCATCGGCGAGATCTGCGCCGCCGTTGCGGCCTGCAAGCAACGCGGCGATGACCGGAAGACCACCCTTGAGGCTCTCTCGCAGCTTGACGGGCTGTATGTCCCCTCGATCCACGACCCTCAGTCCGCACACATTCGCAAGCGCGTTGTCCTCGACTTCGACGCTGCGCCTTTCCCCGAGGCCCCGATCGTCCCGTATCTGGAGATCGTGCACGACCGGCTGCAGGCCGAGATCGCTCGCGGCTGCACGCGCGGCTGCCGGTTTTGCCAGGCCGGGATGATCTACCGGCCCGTGAGAGAGCGGCGGCTGGAGACGCTCCTGCGGCAGATCGAGTGCGGCATCGCGAACACCGGCTGGGACGAGGCCTCACTGATCTCGCTAAGCTGCATCGACTACTCGCGCATCGAGGAACTCGTCGACGGCATACACGACCGCCTCGCAGACCAGCGCGTCTCCGTCAGTCTGCCATCCCTGCGCACTGACGCCTTCAGCGTCAACCTTGCTCGCAAAGTCCAGCGGGTCAAAAAGAGCGGGCTGACCTTCGCGCCCGAGGCCGGCACGCAGTCGATGCGGGACAGGATCAACAAGCAGGTTTCGGACGAAGACTTGCGGACAGCCGCCGAAGCGGCGTTTGCTTCGGGCTGGCAGACGCTAAAGCTGTACTTTATGATCGGACTGCCCGGCGAGACCGACGAGGATGTGCTGGGGATCGCGCAGATGGCCGAGGCTGTCGCGCAGATCGGGCGCAGTCACCTCGGCAACCGCGCCGGGCGGCTGAAGGTCAACGTCAGCGTGGCGTGTTTCGTGCCCAAGGCCCACACCCCGTTCCAGTGGGCGCGCCAGGATACGGCGGAGGAACTGATACGCAAGCAAGCCCTCCTGCGCGGGGCGATCCACGCACGGGCCATTCACCTGTCGTGCCACGACACCCGCCGCAGCCTACTCGAGGGCGTGCTGGCCCGGGGTGGCCGCGACCTCGGTCCTGTGATCCTCAGCGCCTACCGCGCCGGGTGTGTGCTCGATGCCTGGGACGAGCAGTTCGACTTCGCCCGGTGGGAGGCGGCCTTCGCCGGGCACGGCAGATCGCTGCAGGCGGAGGCCTCGCGCGACTGGGACGAGGGCGCGCCTTTGCCGTGGCGGCACATCGACTGCGGGGTGAGCGAGGCTTTCCTGCGGCGCGAGGCGCGGCTGGCTCGGGAATCGCGCGTGACGCCGGACTGCCGCGAGGGCAAGTGCGTCGCGTGCGGAGTGCGGGCGATTGCGGGGGAATGCCCCGAACGCCCGGGCTGCCCGCCTGACGGGAGTGACCAGTCCCGATGACGGCCAAAGCCCCCGATACCTCTCCCGACCTGCGCCCTTATGCCCGCATCACCTTCCAGAAGCTCGGCAGGCTGCGGTATCTGTCGCATTTGGACCTCGCCCGCTGCTTCGATCGTGCGATCAGGCGGGCCGGGCTGCCGGTGGCCTACACGGAGGGCTTCAACCCCCACGCGAAGATCGCCTTCGCCAGCGCGCTTGGAGTCGGCGTGGGTGGCGCGGCGGAACTTTGCGCGATCGACCTCGCCCGGGCCATGCCCGGCGGGGAGTTCGCCGACCGGCTGAACGCCCAGTTTCCGGAGGGCCTGCGAGTGACTTCGGTGTCCATCGAGTGGCGTTCGAGGCGCTCGCCATTTGCACAGATCGTCTCTGCGGTATATGATATTGGATTGGAGGTCACACCTATCGCAGCCGCGTCGCGTATCACCGAGGCTGTAGGGGAGTTGCTCGCGCTTCCACGGATCGATTTCATCCGTGGCACGAAGTCGGGCACACGACAGGTGGATCTGCGCCCAGGCATACATCAGCTTTCGGCCGAGGTCACCGATGGCCCGCCCCGTTTGAAGGCTACCCTCAGCATGGCTGAGGACAGCCTCGTCAAACCGGCGGAGGTCGTCACGGTCCTGTCAGGGTTGCTGAACGAGGGGGCGGACAGCCCGGCGGAGATCAGGATCGCCCGCGTGACGCGGCTGGCACTACTGGATTCCGAATAAGGTAAGCGACGGCCGCTGGAGCATCCGGCGTGCGTTGTGATCTTATCGAGAGACTTTGCCGCCCGCAGCCTGAGCGCCCCTTCCCAGGGGGCCGGGATGTGAAGCGGCGGCCCGCCCATACAGGCGGCAAGATGGGATTGATTGCACTTGGAGCAAAGTCAGATCATTGTCAACGTGAAGAGTACCGAAACGCGGGTAGCCATCCTGCAAGGCGGACGGCTGGCCGAACTCATGATCGAGCGGGAGAAGACCGTCGTCGGTAACGTGTACCTCGGGCGGGTGGAGAATGTCGTCCCGGCGCTCGACGCAGCGTTCGTCGACTGCGGCATCGACCGCAACGTGTTCCTGCACGTCTCCGACGCGATGGAGGAGGAGCCCTCGCGGGCCGCAATGCGCCGCAAAATGGACTCCTTCCCCCCGATCAAGCAAGTCGTCAAGAAGGGCGACGAGTTCCTGGTTCAGGTCACGAAGGGCCCCGTTGAGAGCAAAGGGGCGCGGGCGACACGGCGTATCTCGCTGCCCAGCCGCAACCTTGTGCTCATGGCCGACGGCCGGGGCAAAGTCGGCGTGTCCAAGAAGATCGACGATAACGAAGAGCGTTCGCGACTGCGCGAGCTGGCCCAGAAGATCAAGCCCGAGGGCTTCGGGATGATCGTTCGGACGGCCGCGGTCGGCGCAATTCAGACCGATCTCGAGGGCGATGTCAAGTTCCTTATGAAGCTGTGGCGCTCGATCCAGGGCAAGGAAAAACAGGTGAAGGCGCCCGCGCTGGTCTATGAGGACCTCACGCTGGTCTTCGAGGTTCTCCGCGACATCTTCTCCCCTAACATGGAGAAGCTCGTAGTCGACGATAAGGTTACCTACGACAAGGTCCTCAACATCGTCGACAACATCGCGCCGCATCTTCGCTCGCGCGTCGAGCTTTACCGAGGCAAGGAGCCGATCTTCCACGCTTACGGCGTCGAGAGCGAGATCGACAAAGCCTGCCGGCCCAAGGTCGGGCTGCCACACGGCGGGCACCTCAATATCGAGACAACCGAGGCGCTAACGGCCATCGACGTGAACTCCGGCAAGTTCACCGCCTCCAGCAACCTGCAGGACACCGTGCTGCGCACGAATCTGGAGGCGGCGGAGGAGATCGCGCGCCAGCTTCGGTTGCGCGACATCGGCGGCATCATCGTCATCGACTTCATCGACATGGACAAAGCCGAGCACCGCGACCGGGTGATGACCGCGTTGCGCAATGCGTTCGGCACCGACCGCATGCGCACCCGGATTATGCACATCACCAAGCTCGGCCTCGTCGAGATGACCCGGAAGCGCCGGGGGGAAAGCCTCACCCAACAGCTTCTCACCTCCTGCCCGTGCTGCGGCGGGCGCGGCAAAGTCCTGGCCCCGACGACCATCGCCGCCGCCATCGCCGCGGAACTGTGGCAGAAGGCCAGCGACGACGAATCACCGGCATTCGCGGTCGTCGCCGACCCGAGTGTCGCCCTGGCTCTCATCGGCCCGGAGGGGGCGGCCATCACCCAAGTCGAACAGCGCCTCGGGCGCGAAGTGTTCGTTCGGGCCGTCCTCCAAGACCACCCCGAGAACTTCGAGATCGTCCCCGGCACCGTGAAGAAGATCAAGGCCGAACACCCGTTGCTGCGGGTCGGCCAGGTGGTCCAGCTCAAGGAAGAGGACTTCCTGCACGTTGAAGGGGAGATGCTTCGCGCGGCGGTAAAGGGGTACGTGATCGAGGTCCCCGACGCCTCCGCAGCCCGGGACCAGCCGATCAAGGTGCGCATCGTCGAGGCGCAGCGGTCACTGGCCCGTGCAACTCAAGCCGAAAAGAAGCGATAGCGGGCGAAGCAGAGAGCACCCGCGCAAGGGGTGTTGCGGTGCGGTTCATCGGTCGGAGACGGATGCGGAGGCGGTTTCGGAGGCGTCGCCAGCTTTTCGGCGCGGTCTTCGTAGCGGTCATCGTGATGATGGTCGCGGTGTTCTTGCGCGTTGTGAACCTGTCGACGCACCCGTCGGGACGCATTTCTGTTCCGCACCGGCCGTGGTACCAACTCTGGGGCCGGCACGAACCGCAAGTGGACGCCAAGGTGGCCCCCGACGGGTCTCTGGACGTGCAGAGCACTTCCGAGGGCGGCGAAAAAGGCCGGTACCGGGTGCAGGATACGCCCGACGGGCCGGTCATCGTGGACATGAACGAGAGATTGAAGCAGGGGGGCAACCGATAGATGTGCAAAACGGCGCCTGACATTAGTCGGGCGCCGTTTGCCATTGATCTGCGGGACATCGCGTCGGCCACGGAGCGTGGTCGCAACGCGCCGCGTGCTTGCTACTGAGGGACGTACGCGATCAGGGCCATCTCCCGCGCTCGTTTGATCGCCTGTGCCAGACGGCTCTGATGACGGCGGCAGTTGCCGGTCTGGCGTGCCTTCCGGATACGGGACCGCTCATCGACGTACTGAGTCAGGAGCGCAAGATTCTTGTAGTCGATGATCTTGCCTCTGAGGTCCACGCAGAAGGCGCACGCTTTCTTCTTGCGTCGTCGTCCCAAGGCTGACTTCTTCTGGGGCCTTCTTGGGGGCACTATTCAACCCTCACTTTCGTGTTGACGTTAGTATGGCTTCCCGGCTGCTGCCAGGATCGACGGGGGCAGTATAGCAGGCCCCCGGCAGAGGGTCAAGGCTCGGTGGCAGTTGGGTGCGTTCGCCAGTTGTAGGTAGAGACGAAAAGAGCTACCCTCCAGGTATCA
>CAYWBK010000293.1:6005-8010 GCA_964455745.1 uncultured Armatimonadia bacterium | reverse complement strand
ATGTGCGTGCCTTAACAGGTCTCTGCCTAAAGATTCACGACTGACGGAGCACTAGTGTCGTCCAGGTACACCTTCTCCCCCAGCATGAAGGCGGTCACGATCCGGCACGACAGCGCTCCTTCACTGAAGCGCGTGGTGCGTCCGCCCGATGATCATGTCCTGCCAGTCTTCGTTCAGTGTCACGAACCGCGCTGACCAGCCCGAGATGCGCACCGCCAGGTTCTGGTGGTGCTCGGGGTGGACTTTCGCGTCCAGCAGGGCGTCGGCGTCGAGCACGTCAATGCTCAGGTAGCACCCCCCCCCCAGGTCTACGAAGGTGCGCAGGAGCGCCACGAGCGCGTCGGTGTCGGACTCGCCGGGGGTCAGCGCGGGCGAGAGCTTCAACTCCAGTGTCCCCACGTTCGGCAGCTTGGTGAAGTCCATCCGGCAGTAGGACCGCAGCGCCGCCGTCGGCCCGTTGCGGGATGAAGATGACCGGCTCCGACCGATGCCGGTCTATTATGAGTATGGCCGACTGACGGGGCGGCTACATATAGAAGATGCATCGCCTGTAACGGTAGACTGCACCGCAAACCCGATCTCCGTCGCCAAAGGGCAGGCAGCCGAGGTTACCCTGACCGCCCGCAACACCTCCGCAAAGCCGCAGAAGGTACGCTTCTGGCCGGTGGGGTTCGTCACGAACCTGGGTTTCACCCTTGATAAGGTCCGTGGCCTCGACTGGCAGGGCACTCTCACGCCCGGCGAGGAACACCGTGTGGCGGTGACTGTGACGCCGACGGCACAGGCGAAGGGTAGCTACCCGGTGGGGGTCGCGGTCATCGGGGACGAGGGGAATGCGGTGGGGATGGGGGAAGTGAGCGTCCAGGCGTGAACGGCGACCCCTCCCCAGCCCTCCCGCAAGCGGGGAGGGAGTCTCGCTCGTCACGGTCCTATGCCCGCAGTTTGTCCAGAAAGTACCGGAAGTCATCATAGCTCACGTCCGGCGGGACGGAGTGGTCCACTGCGGGGAAGTAGCCGCCCTCGTCCAGGATCGGCTTGATGCGCGCGACCTCGCCGTCGATGGCCTTGCGGCCCCGCGCGAGCAGGCGTTTGTCCACATTGCCCGCCAGCACGATCGCGTCCCCGTACTCGCGCTTCAGCTTCGCCGCGTCCTCCCCGGCGGCGACCTCCAGCGGCGAGAAGGCGTTCACGCCGACCTGCATCCACAGCGGGATCAGCTCGTCGATGTACCCGTCGCTGTCCACGAAAATCGTCTCGATGCCACTGGCGCGCATGCGCTCGCAGATGCGGATGTAATGCGGCTGCAGGAACCGCCGGAACATCGCGGGTGACAAGAACGCGCGGCCCTTGTAAGCGATGTCCTCCCCGAAGGATGCGAAGTCGAAGTCTATCTTCCCCAGAAAGCGCCCGGCGAGTTCCAGAAAGAAGAACTCCAGGTAGTCCAGCATCTCCTCGACCAGCGCCGGCTCGTCGTAGAACCACAAACAGAGCCGCTCCGTCCCCACCCACTTCTGCAACGTGTGCCCAAAGAAGCTCCCCGGCGCGAAGCCGAGAGGGTAGTCGCGGCCAACATCACCGGGCGAGGTTTCCAGTAATCCGGCGTAGCGTTCCGGCGAGGTCGGGTCGAGGCGCTTCTTCAGCGCGTTCCAGTCCTCGCGCGATTTCACCGAGTAGTCGAGCCACTGGGGCATCTTCGAGGCCCCGTCTTGCTTGAAGATGCGATACGTGACGCCCGAGCCGTCGCGGACGGTGCGCGTCTCCGCGTCCTCGGCGAGGACGACCTCCTCGAAGGCGGGAATGAGCGAGTATGGCGCGCCGCCCATGAAGCCGATCTTCTGAAAGCCGAAATGCTCGCAGAGGTCGACGTCAGCGGGCAGACCCTCGCGCCGCCAGCGTTCGAGGGTCTCGTCCATGAACCAGGCATAGTTGAGGTTGAAAGGCAGGAAGAGGTCGCCCTTGCGGGCGCCTGAGGCGATCTGGAGGAAGCGTTGACGGGGTGACATGG